>CAMCPZ010000001.1 GCA_945876865.1 Bifidobacterium breve
ATTTATGCGGCGCGTGCGCAACTTTCACCAATAATTTATGAAGGCTCGGTTACTGCTGGCGGCGCTTTAATGAATACAACTGAAGTGGAAAATTTTCCTGGGTTTGTGGAAGGCGTAATGGGACCAGATCTTATGGATTCAATGCGCAAACAATCCGAAAGATTCGGAGCAAAGTTAATTACTGATGACATAGTTTCCATGGAATTAAGTGGAGATATTAAAGTTCTTAAAGATGGATCCGGAAATACTTTGCAAGCAAAATCTGTAATTCTTGCAACTGGTTCGGCTTATAAAGAAATTGGGTTGGTAAACGAGAAACGGTTATCTGGTCGAGGTGTTTCTTGGTGCGCCACTTGCGATGGGTTTTTCTTCAGAGAGAAGGTTGTGGCTGTTGTGGGCGGCGGCGATTCTGCAATGGAAGAAGCTAACTTCCTAACAAGATTTGCAAGTAAGGTTTTTGTAATTCACCGTAGAGATTCACTGCGTGCATCTAAAATTATGGTGGAGCGCGCACATGCAAATCCAAAAATTGAATTTATTTGGAATACCGAAGTCATTGATGTTCTTGGTGCGGATAAAGTTTCTGGGCTAAAACTTCGCAATCTAGTAACAGGCGAAGAGAGCGAAAAGGCTTTCGATGGTCTCTTTGTTGCCATTGGACACCTTCCTAGAAGTGAACTACTCGTTGGCCAAATAGATTTAGATGGCGAAGGTTATGTAAAGGTCGATGGCAGATCGACTCGCACCAACCAAAAAGGTGTCTTTGCTTGTGGGGATCTAGTCGATCACACCTACCGTCAGGCGATAACAGCCGCTGGATCTGGCTGCGAAGCAGCACTAGATGCAGAGCGCTTTCTTTCCGGACATTAAATATAATCAACCAATCACTAAACAATCGCGTACCAGTTAAATAGAAGAAGAGGAAAAAATGAGTGCAGCGCAACCAGTAACAACAGCTACTTTTGATGAAGTAGTTCTAAAGAGTTCGACACCAGTGCTTGTAGATTTTTGGGCAGAGTGGTGTGGTCCTTGCCGCGCTGTTGGTCCAATTCTCGATGAGATTGCAACTGAATATGCCGGAAAAATTAAGGTAGTTAAGTTGAATACTGACGAAGAGTCAGCGATCGCAATCAAGTATGGAATTACCTCGATTCCTACCCTCAATGTTTATGTAAATGGCGAAGTTGTTAAGACGGTAATTGGCGCAAAGCCAAAGCCAGCACTTCTTAAAGAACTAGCAGCGTTTATCTAAATTCATGTCTCCATCTGGTGAGGAGACCAATGTAATTTCCTTGGTCACAAATACTTTAACCAGACTTGGGTTTTTAAAAACCGCATCCACTAATTTGGGCGCGGTTGAGGAAGATGGCCTCCGTGCATTTCAGCAAGAGCGAGGCTTAATAGTTTCAGGCCAGATTGATGAGCCGACAATTCGGGCAATTGATGAAGCCCGGTGGAAACTTGGAGATCGAATTCTCAGTTTTGTTCCCGGAAAATCAATTCGTGGAGATGATGTTGCATCACTTCAATCTCGGCTAATTGAAATGGGCTTTGATTGCGGGCGAGTTGATGCGGTCTTTGGTCCGCGAACTGAGGGTGCGGTTAAAGAATTCCAAAAATCTGTTGGAGTAAAAGTTGATGGGGTTTGTGGGCCAGCAACAATTATGTCTTTGATGAGGTTATTAAAAACTGTTTCAGGTGGTGCGCCTACTCTCCTTCGAGATAACGCTAATCGTGCGACCAGGGGACCAGCACTAGCAAATAAAATAATCGTTCTTGACCCAAGCTCGCTACCGGAAGATCGCGATATAACTTTTGATATTGCCCAAAGACTTGAAGGTCGATTAATTGCGCTGGGTGTAACTGTTTTTATCTCGCGAAGCAAAGCCAAAGATCCAAGCGAAAATGAACGAATTAAATTAGCTAATGAATCAGGCGCTGATCTGGTTATCTCCTTTCACACCGATAATTACAAAAATGCTGCAGCGCATGGGCTTGCCACTTACTATTATGGAAATGATTTACATGGAGTGCATTCGGTGGTTGGTGAAAGATTCGCAGCACTTGTGCAGCGAGAAATTACTGCGCGCACCGATTTATTGAATTGTCGGACCCATGCCAAATCTTGGGATTTACTTCGCTTAACCAAAGCGCCTACGGTACGTATTGACTTGGGATATTTATCAAATCCTGGAGATGTTAAACGATTGGCAGATCTAGCTTTTCGCGAGACTGTTGTTGAATCGATTATGGTTGCAATCCAACGTCTTTACTTATCTGCCGAAAATGATGCCAAGACTGGCACCCTTAAGATTTCAGATCTGCGCAGAGCGGGACTTCGCAAGAATTAAAAGTCCTTCGGCTGCCCAGTTAAGTGTGGCAGGATTAGAGAATGAACAACGACATCACGCGCATTCACACTGGGGAGATCCAGAACCTATCTGATCGTTTTGCGCACCGAGCCACAATGATGAAACCAAGTGAGATTCGTTCGCTCTTTGCTGTTGCATCTCGTCCAGACATTGTTTCGCTCGCTGGTGGAATGCCAAATCTCTCTGCTTTCCCAATGGAGATGATGGCGAGTGTTGTCGAGAAACTTATTGTCGAAAACGGGCAAGAGGCTCTGCAATATGGCAGTGGTCAGGGGCATCCAAAACTTCGCGAGCAGATTTGTGATGTTATGGCTCTCGAGGGAATCCGGGCGCACCCCGATGATGTAATTGTTACTACTGGTTCACAGCAGGCCCTTGATTTAATCTCCCGCATCTTCATTGATCCGGGTGATGTGGTTCTGGTCGAAGCTCCGTCTTATGTCGGCGCGTTAGGGACCTTTCATCAATATGAAGCCAAGGTGGTTCATGTCGCGATGGATGAGAACGGTTTGATACCGATTGCCTTACGCGAAGCAATAACCGCGACTCGTGCCACTGGCCGCAAGATTAAGTTTCTGTATTTAATTCCAAATTATCAGAACCCAGCAGGTGTTTTATTGACCGCTGAACGCCGGACTGAAATTCTAGAAATTTGTCGTGAGGAATCAATCTTTGTAATTGAAGACAACCCATACGGTCTGCTCGGATTTGATCGCCCTTCACCAAATGCGATGCGCGCCGAAGACTCTGAAAATGTTTTATATCTTGGCTCATTTTCAAAGACTATTGCTCCCGGCTTCCGAATTGGTTGGGCACTAGTTCCGCAAGCACTTAAAGAGAAGCTCGTTATTGCAAGTGAATCTTCAATTCTCTGCCCATCGAATTTCACCCAATTAGCAATTTCAAGTTATCTCTCTGACCAACCTTGGCGAGATCAGATTGCATCTTTCACTCAGCTTTATAAAGTCCGTAGAGATGCAATGCTTGAAACTCTTGAGGAGACATTTCCGGTTGGTGCAACTTGGACCAAACCTGGTGGTGGCTTTTATGTTTGGGTAACACTTCCGCCAGAGATAGATACTAAGGCGATGATGCCAAAAGCAATTGTTTCAAAGGTGGCATATGTCCCTGGCACCGCTTTTTATGCAGATGGTTTTGGCAGTTGGTCACTGCGACTCTCTTACTGCTACCCAAGCCCAGAACGGATTCGCGACGGTATTAGATCTCTTGCGGGTGTTATAAAGACTGAGATGCAATTACGCGGCTTAAATTAATTTATTAATTCTCTCTAAATCTTCCAGGGTTGCAAATTCGATTGTGATTTTTCCTTTTTGTTTTCCGAGTTCAACGGTGACTCGAGTATCCAGGCGATCTGACATCTCATCAGCAAGTTCTTTAAGTCTTGGTGAGCGAATTTTGCCGGCTTTTGGCGTTGCGCTTCTCTTAGAACCTTGATGGGTAGCAACGATTTCCTCTGTGGCCCGCACGCTTAAACCTTCAGAAACAATACGTCCAGCTAGCTTCTCGATTTCGCTCTCATCTGTAAGTGTTAAAAGTGCACGGGCATGACCGGCAGACAATATTCCTGCAGCCACTCGGCGTTGAACACTTGCAGGTAGGTTTAACAACCGCAAAGTATTTGTTATTGCAGGTCTAGATTTCCCAACCTTAATTGCAAGTTCATCGTGGGTATAGCCAAAGTCGTTTAATAAATTTTGGTAGGCCGCACCTTCCTCTAGCGGATTTAGCTGACTGCGATGAATGTTTTCAAGGAGAGCTTCGCGCAGTAATTCGTTATCTGGAGTCTGTCGAATAATTACTGGAATAGTTTTTAGGCCAGCTAATTTCGAAGCGCGCAATCTGCGCTCACCCATAATTAATTCATATTTGCCGCCACCAATATCTCTAACGACTGGTGGTTGTAGAACTCCAACTTCTTTAATCGATGCTGATAATTCAGCTAGTGCTTCGGTATCAAAAATTGTTCTTGGTTGTTTTGGATTTGGAACAATTGCATTTATATCCACTTCGCCTTGATTTGCAATCGTCACACCAGTGTTTGTGATTATTGGTTCACTCAATGAAGTTGGGATTAATGAATCTAGACCGCGGCCTAATCCGCCTTTGCGAGTGCTCATGCGGTGTGTGCTCCATTATTTAAATTGTTTGCTTGTCCTAAAACTTCACCAGAACCACGTCGGGCAATCTCTCGCGCTACTGTCATGTATGCAATCGCGCCCGGAGATGAAGCGTCATAAGTCATTACTGTCTGATTAAATGATGGTGCTTCTGAAACCCGGACCGCTCTTGGAATTGGAATATCAATTAATTCATTTGGGAAATGTTGGCGAACTGTATTTGCTACATCATTTGCGAGTCGCGTTCTAGAATCAAACATGGTTAAAACAATTGTTGTAATTCGAACTTTTTGATTTAACATTTGTTGCACTTGTTGCAGAGTTTTTAATAATAAAGTTAGACCTTCAAGTGAGTAATATTCGCATTGAATCGGAACCATAACTTCTTCTGCTGCGGTTAAAGCATTTACTGTTAACAAACCTAAACTTGGTGGGCAATCGATAATTACATAATCAAGTCGGGCGCCGATTGCTTCGCGTTCTACCAATAATTTGTCGAGAGCTAACTTCAGCCTTGATTCGCGAGAAACAAATCCGACCATATTTATTTCTGCCCCAGCTAGTTCAACATCTGCTGGCGCACACTCAAGGTGCGGAAATCCAGCTACCTTTGTAACCACTTTCGAGAGTGGAAGGTCCTTTACAAGAACCTCATACATTCCAGCCAGCTCCTCGCGATCGATGCCCAGAGCGGTGCAGGCATTTCCTTGAGGGTCTAGATCAATAACTAGGACCTTGAGTCCACCCATAGCCAGGGCGGCTGCGATATTGACTGCTGTTGTTGTTTTGCCAACCCCGCCTTTCTGATTGGCAACTGTGAAAATTCGGGTCTTCAAAGGTGTGGGCATCGGCTCTTTTAAGCGCCTGATCCCAATCACTTTTGAATTGGATGTTTCACGTGAATCATTCACGTGAGTATCTAACCAGCCTTTTTAAGTTCAATTACCCGTGCAAGTGGCAACTCGCCTAATTGGATTTCATGAAGCTCTGCCTTTGCCACTTTTTTGAAGATTTTAGGGGCCTCTAGCCGTGCTGCCTCTAGCTCTGCCGCTGCGCTCTCGCCCTTCATGGCTAAAAGGGAGCCGCCGCCCATGACTAAATGCCAAGACACTGTTGCCAATTTTGGAAGTGGAGCCACCGCCCTTGCCGTCACGAAGTTGAAGCCGCCTTTAAAGCTCTCGGCCCGCCCCCTATTTATGGATATCTCGATCCCGAGCTCTGAAACCACCTCTTCAAGGAAGTCGATCCGCCTCTGGAGTGGCTCTAAAAGCGTCACTTTCAGGTCTGGTCTGGCTAGGGCAATCACAATTCCTGGCAGTCCAGCCCCGGATCCAATATCAAGGAGCGAGGCTCCTTTGGTGAGCAGGGTTGTAACGGGTATGCAGTTAGCAATATGGCGGTCCCAGATTCGACCCCCTTCTTTGGGGCCAACAAGTCCACGGTCAATCCCCCAGGTCGCCAAGATTTCGGCATATCTAGCCACCTCTTTTTGGCGCTCGCCAAAGTAGGTAGGTATCAGGGTTTCACGTGAAACACTCACCAGAAAAGAAGGGTTATTCGGGCAGAACTACAACACAGCGGTTTGGGTCTTCGCCCTCAGACTCGCTGGTTAGGCCAATTTCTTGGATGGTGTCGTGGACAACCTTGCGCTCGAAGGCATTCATTGGGCGCAACTTAACTGACTCGCCAGATACCTTAACCTGCTCGGCAATCTCGTGAGCTAGTTTTGCTAGCTCCTCTTTTTTGTCGCCACGGAAGTTATCAATATCAAGCATTAAGCGTGAGCGCTCGCCGGTTGAAGTCTGGACTGCAAGACGGGTCAGCTCTTGAATTGCATCCAAAACCTCGCCGCGGTCGCCAACAAGGTGCCCTAAAGCTCCGCCGGCAATAGCGAGAGAGGCTCGGTCGTTCTCAACATCGATATCGATGTCGCCATCAAGATCTGCAATGTCCAGTAGCCCCTCTAAATAATCCGCTGCTACGTCGCCTTCTTCTTCAAGGCGGGCGACTAGAGACTTCTTATCTAGCTTTTCTGTCTTCTCGGCCTTATCTGCCTTCTCAACTACTTCGCTCATTTACTTCTCCTTTTGGTTAAAAACTGGATTATCCGATTTATCCGATATATCTAATTTGTCTGATTTCTTACTTTTTCTTCTTTTTCTTCTTTGAAGGTTGTTGGCGCTGTCTTGGTTGCTCAATTGCTGGATCGACCATGGTGGTTCCTGGCTCATCAGTTGTTGGCAGGCCGGAATTCTTATCCTTTAGTTCCCGCTTTTTCGCTAGCTCTTCATATGCCGGAGACCCTGGTGTTGGATTTCTTTTAATCACATAAAACTGTTGGCCGAAAGTCCAGAGGTTTGTTGTTGACCAATAAATCAAAACTCCAACTGGGAAGTTAACTCCGGTGACTGCGAAAATTACTGGAAATACATAAAGCATAATTTTTTGTTGCTGCAACATCATGTTGTTTGAAGAGTCCATCTTCGGCATTCCCTTAACCATTAACTGGCGTTGGGTAATGAAAGTTGTGGCAGACATGAAAATAATTAAAAGAACAGTTACAAGTTTGGTCTGAGTGTTTGAATCACTACTTAAAAAAGTATTTGAAAGATTTGCCCCGAAGAACCTTGCGTCTTGTGCTGAAATAAGTAAGTCGCCCTTCAAAACACCGTGCGGCACATCTCTGGCAATACCGTTTAAAACCGTGAAAAGCGCAAAAAAGATTGGTGCTTGGGCAAGGATTGGGAAACACGAAGCTAGTGGGTTTGTTTTATGTTCCTTGTAAAGCTTCATCATCTCTTCAGATTGCTTCTGGCGATCATCTTTATACTTCTTCTGGATTTCCTTCATGTGTGGTTGAAGGGCAGTTAGCGCACGTTGGCTTTTAATCTGCTTAACAAAGAGCGGAATCAAAATAATTCGAATAACAATTACTAGACCAATAATTGAAAGGCTCCACTTGATACTTTCATTTGAATCTTCACCAAATACATAGCCGAGCAATGTGTGGAACGTAACCATTACCCAAGAAACTGCGTAATACAGCGGGTCTAGAATTGATCCCATTAAATTCTTCCATTCATGCTCGTTGTAGCTGTTTTTATTGGGGTTTTAGTGCCTTTTGTAAGAACATAATCAACGCCGCCGTGGGACCAAGGATTGCATCGAACTAGTCGCCAAAGCGCCATAGCCAAACCTTTTGCTCCGTATTCAGAGACCGCATCAGATGCGTATGTTGAGCAACTTGGGTAGTACTTACAGCGAGGTGCAAAAGCTGGTGAGATCCAACTTTGATAAAATTTAATTAGTAAAGCGAATATCTTCCTCACGGGGCCACCGGAATTTTGCTAAGAACTTTTGACATAAGGTCATTTAATTCGACTTCATAATTTGGTTGATTGCGTAGAACGCGGATTACAAGTCGGCTATCGGCAGGAATACTTGAAATGTGTGTTGCGGCCAAATGACGTAATTGTCTAGAAACTCTATGTCGCACAACCGACCCACCAACTGATTTATTAACAATCAAACCAACCAAAGGCGCGCTGGAATTACTAGCGTTGGTTTGATTGCTTGAGTTTGTTTTTAGGTAGACCACAAGCGATAGAGATGTTGCTCTAACTCCAGTCTTTGTAGTTAGTGCAAAATCCTTGCTTGTGCGCAACCGGTTCTTGGCTGGTAGCACGGGTATCGGCAATTAAGCAGAGATGTTGGTGCGACCCTTAGCGCGGCGGCGAGCTAGAACTGCTCTTCCACCACGTGTTGCCATGCGAGCACGGAAGCCATGCTTCTTGGCACGCTTGCGAACGTTAGGTTGAAATGTACGCTTTGACATAAAACTCTCCTAAGAATTTCGGGGATCTCTCCTGCGGGTTTTATCCCGCCGGGTCACAACTACTCATTTTTTGATGAGGGGGTTAGGTTACGGGCACCTGTTGATAAGGGTCAAACTCGGGACCGTTGCCCACAGGCGTAAAGGGAGCTGTCTAGGCCCAGCAGATATTTGTGGATAACACCTTGCTATTTCTTAGAAATGCCCCTACTTTCGCCCTCTATCCACAGAAAATGAGGGCCAAAAGGCTCAAGTTTTACTTTAGACCACAGCCTGTGGATAACTCTGTGGACAACTCTTTTTTGGTTTATCTGGGTTTAGGAAAGCAAGAGGTTCTAATGGCGCTACTTGAGGTCGATGATCTGACCACCCTTTGGGGAGCTGTGATTGCAGAGGTTTCTGTCGAGTCACCACAACACCGTGCTTTTCTGTCACTCACGAAACCGCTTGGTTTGATTCAAGGTGAGGGCGGTTCAAATTTGTTGCTCTCTGCGCCAAACGCTTTTGCGAAAGATGTTTTAGAAACTCGGCTCCGAGCGATTTTAAATGAGGCACTTTCGGTAAAGCTAGATCAGAAAATAAATATTGCAGTCACTGTTGATGAAACACTGCAAGTAGAAAGTGTTGAAGATGTTGTTGATCCCACTATTGAACAACAACCAAAATCTGGAACAGGCAGAGATTCAAAATCTTTAGTTGCCTCCGAGCCAAGTCAACTAAACCCTCGTTATATTTTTGAAACTTTTGTTATAGGTGCGTCTAATCGTTTTGCTCATGCGGCTGCGGTTGCAGTTGCTGAAGCCCCTGCAAAGGCTTACAACCCGCTCTTTATCTATGGCGAGTCTGGACTAGGAAAAACCCACTTATTACACGCTATTGGCGCTTATGCCAAAGAGCTTTATGGCAGCGTCCGAGTTCGATATGTTTCTAGCGAAGAGTTCACAAACGATTTTATTAACTCAATTCGTGATGACAAAGCCTCAGTTTTTCAGAGACGATATCGCGATCTAGATGTTCTTCTGGTTGACGATATTCAGTTCTTAGAGAACAAGGAGCGCACCCAGGAAGAGTTCTTCCATACTTTTAACACTTTATATAATGCAAATAAGCAGATTGTTATTTCTAGTGATCGCCCACCAAAACAATTAACAACTTTGGAAGATCGACTTCGTAGTCGATTCGAGTGGGGTTTGATTACAGATATTCAACCACCGGAGTTAGAAACCCGAATTGCGATTCTTCGCAAGAAGGCGGCCCAAGATAAATTAAATGCTCCTGATGATGTTTTGGAATATATTGGTAGCAAGATTTCTTCAAACATTCGAGAGCTTGAGGGCGCTCTAATTCGAGTAACCGCATTCGCATCACTAAATCGTCAGCCGGTTGATTTAGGTCTAGCGGAGATTGTTCTTAAAGATTTGATTCCAGAAGCCGGTGGCCCAGAAATCACGGCGACAACAATCATGGCCCAAACCGCCACCTACTTCAGTCTTACTTTGGACGACCTTTGTGGAACCTCAAGATCTCGGGTTCTGGTCAATGCTCGCCAGATTGCGATGTATTTGTGCCGCGAACTTACAGAGTTGTCGTTGCCGAAGATTGGCCAGACTTTTGGGGGCCGGGATCACACAACAGTTATGCACGCGGATCGGAAAATCCGCCAGTTGATGGCTGAGCGTCGCTCTATCTATAACCAGGTCACAGAGTTAACCAACCGGATAAAACTGCAGGCTCGGAATTAGGCGGCAATTACATAACTTGTGTAGAAAGTTGTCCCCGTCTTGTGGATAAATTGGGGATAACTGTGGAAAAGAGGGAGTTGGGTTGGGGTTTAGGTGTTGGTAGCGAGAGTTAGCCTTGGTTATCCACGGGTTTCCCACAGCTTAAAAGGAAGAAGTTTGAGCGTGGTGACCAGGGGTTTTGCTAAATATCCACAGGTTTAAGCTCTAGTTACTACGAATACTTAATTAAATAGAAAAGGTTGGGGAGCGGCGAACCTGTGTGGGTTGGCTATCTCGCTTTTAAAGGGAAGGATGATGGAATGAAGTTTGTTGTTGAACGCGATCCGTTGATCGATGCCGTGAATTGGGTTGCCCGAAGTTTATCTTCGCGCCCGATTCAAACAGCTCTTCTTGGAATCATGATTGATGTAACCGATTCAATCACTCTGACCGGTTCAGATTTAGAGACCTCCACAAAAGCAACCATTAATGCGGACATTGCAACAAAAGGAAAAGTTTTAGTTCCAGGAAGATTACTTGCAGAAATAGCAAGATCTCTTCCAGCGAAACCTGTCACCTTCGTTCTAGATGGCACCCGAGTTTTAGTAACTGCAGGAAGCGCAAAATTTACACTTCCAACACTTCCTTCAAACGAATACCCAAATCTTCCAACACTTCCACAATCAGCCGGCGAAATCCCCGCAGATGTTTTTGCAACAGCAGTTAATCAAGTAGCGGTTGCGGCCGGAAAAGATGACTCACTTCCTACACTCACAGGCGTTCATATTGAAATGAATAAAACAACAATTACTTTAGCTGCGACCGACAGATATCGGTTGGCGGTAAAAGAGATTAACTGGAATCCTAAAGATCAGAATTTAGAAGCAGCAACACTATTAAGAGCGAGAACTCTAATCGACGCAGCAAAATCATTGGCTGGCGGCGGACAAATAACTTTCGCGCTCTCTCCAACCACATCAAACGAAAAGCTTGTTGGGTTTGTCTCTGAAGAAAAAACAATGACATCAAGAACTTTAGATGGCAGCTTCCCACCATTCCGCCACCTGCTCCCAACAGAGTCAACAGCCGAAGCAGTGATTGAAGTTGCACCATTTTTAGATTCAGTCCGACGCGTAGCTTTAGTAACCGATAAAACCGTGCCACTTCGTTTGGTGTTTGGCGATAACACTTTGCAACTAGAGGCCGGAACTGGCGAAGACGCGCAAGCAACCGAAGAGTTAAACATTAATTACACTGGCGAAAATATCAACATTGCTTTTAACCCAACATTTTTAACCGACGGCCTGCAAGCCATTAATGCCCCATTCGTTCACATTTCTTTCACTGGTGACAAGAAACCAGCTGTGCTTACTGGAAAGTCAGAACCCGGTGGAGCACCAAATCCCTCATACAAATATTTGTTAATGCCAATGCGTTACACCTCTTAAACACCTAAGTAATTTACAAAGTGTTTATTTCAAACCTTTCGCTCACAACTTTTAGGTCATACAAAAACCTAGAACTAGAGCTCAACCCAGGCATCTCAATCTTTATTGGGCGAAACGGCGAAGGTAAAACAAATATCGTCGAATCAGTTTTGTATCTCTCGTTTCTCTCATCCCATAGAGTCTCTAGCGATCAACCACTAGTTCAATTAGGAAGCCCGTCAGCATATGTCCGCGTTAAAACCCAATTGCCAGATCGAGAGGTTCTGGTTGAATTGGAAATCAATAGCGAAAAAGCAAACCGGGCGCGCATAAACCAAAATCCAGTCCGAAGCCAGAAAGAAATTTTTGGAATTGTTCAAGCAATTTACTTCTCACCAGAAGACTTAGATCTAGTCCGTGGAGATCCAAGCGAACGGCGCAAATTTATCGACCAATTATTAATTTTGCGCTCACCAAGAATGGCTGGAGTTATCTCCGACTATGAACGTGCGGTCAGGCAGCGGAACTCTTTACTGAAATCTCGAGCGGGAACCGAATCTCTAGTTGCCTGGGACGAGCAAGTTGCAAACTTCGGTGGCGAAATTATCGCAGCAAGACTTCAAGCACTTTCAGAGTTCGAACCAATATTTCAAGAAATCTATCGAGATATTTCCTCAGAAAAACCAGCCTTTATTACTTATAAATCCAGCATTGAAGAGCCAACTCAAAACCTTTCAGAAAACTCGACCAAAATATTGGAGCGGATGAAAGTAACACGGGCATCCGAAATAGAGCGCGGCCTTACCTTAACCGGGCCTCATCGCGATGACCTGCTTTTAAATCTCGGAGATCATTTAGTTAAAGGCTATGCAAGCCACGGCGAATCCTGGTCGATTGCTTTAAGTTTAAAATTGGCCACCTATCAATTATTAGAAAAAGATGGTTTAAAACCAATATTAATTTTAGATGATGTGTTCTCTGAATTAGATGAAGAACGAAGAGTCCACCTAATAAAATTAGCTAAATCAGCGCAGCAAACCTTTATTACTGTTGCAGTAGAAAACGATTTACCTAAAGAGTTATCCGGAGATAGATTTCTTGTGAAGTCTGGCCAAGTCAGTAAAATTTCTAAATCTGCGGAAGTGAAATAATGGCCCGCGATCTGGCTCGAGAGCTTTATCGAGCATTTAGAAATCAATCAAGACGCAATCGTGCAAGCGGCCCTAATAATGAAGCGCAGCCCCGAGAACAAATTGGTGATCCACAACAAATTGGTTTCGCGTTAGACGAATTAATAAATACCCGAGACTGGAGACAAGGTTTAGCAGAAGGAAATATTTTCTCTGACTGGGAAAAAATTGTTGGATTAGAAATTGCTACCCACTCGCTACCAATTTCAATTGTTGATGGCCGGCTAACAATCCAAACATCTTCAACAGCTTGGGCTACACAATTAAATATAATTTCTACAGAGTTGTTAAAAACAATTAGAGGCTCAGCCCCAGGTGCTTTAGTAGAAACCCTGGTTTTCATCGGGCCAAATGCTCCAAGTTGGAAGAAGGGCCTTCGAACAATTCGGGGAGCCCGCGGCCCTCGAGATACCTACGGTTAAACGCTTATCTACCACCCGGATAGTAACTACCCACAACTTCAGTGATTTAAGCCGTCTAATCCACTACACAGGGCTCTTTTGCGGTAGTCCATCAATCAATTAAGGACTAGGATTACGGCATTGCTGTATGAAAAAGAGCCGAGGATTAATTCTCAGCGGATTTGTTTGGGGGTGCTAGATGAGTGAGAAAACCTATGACGCCTCAAATATCACTGTTCTTGAGGGTTTAGATGCGGTTCGCAAGCGCCCCGGAATGTATATCGGTTCGACCGGTGAACGCGGGCTCCACCACTTGGTTTATGAAGTCGTCGACAACTCGGTGGATGAGGCGTTAGCTGGCTATTGCACAGACATCAACATAACTCTTATGCCGGATGGATCACTGCAATGCGTTGATAACGGCCGCGGAATTCCAGTCGACATGCACCCAGTAGAAAAAAAGCCAGCCCTCGAAGTTGTTTTAACAGTTCTGCACGCCGGTGGAAAATTTGGCGACGGCGGATATTCAGTTTCTGGTGGATTGCACGGAGTTGGTATCTCGGTTGTTAATGCGCTCAGCACAGATCTTGCAGTCGAAGTTAAACGGGATGGCTTTCATTGGTATCAAGAATATAAATTAGGAGTTCCACAAGCGCCAGTTCGAAAAGGCGAAGCAACAACGGATCACGGAACAACTGTAACTTTCTGGCCATCGAAAGAAATTTTTGAAACTACAGATTTTTCATTTGAAGTATTGTCAACACGTTTCCGTGAAATGGCATTCCTAAATAAAGGTCTGGTCTTAACCCTCACAGATTTACGCCCGGGCCATGTTGATGAAAAGGGCGAACCACTGCATGTCCGCTACCACTACCAGGGCGGCATTATTGATTTTGTTAAGCACCTAAATCAAACCAAGGGCGAGACCCATAAATCAATAATCTCTTTTGTGGCCGAAGAGAATAAACACAAAATGAGTTTAGAAATTGCGATGCAATGGAATGCCGGTTTTACCGAATCCGTATACACCTTCGCAAATACAATCCACACCCACGAAGGTGGGGCACACGAAGAGGGATTCCGTACCGCACTTACATCTGTTGTAAATAAGTTTGGCGAAGAGTGGGGTTTTATTCGCAAGAAGGAAGATCGCTTAACCGGTGAAGATATTCGCGAAGGTCTAACCGCTATCGTTTCCATCAAACTAGCCGAGCCACAATTTGAAGGACAGACCAAGACAAAATTAGGCAACACCGAAGCAAAATCTTTTACTCAGAAGAGCATGAACGATCATTTGACTAGCTGGTTTGAACAGAACCCAAGTGAAGGCAAAGATATTGTTCGCAAGAGCATCGATGCAGCCGCAGCAAGAGTTGCAGCGCGTAAGGCTCGGGATTTATCGCGTAACCGTAAAGGATTATTAGAAGGACGTGGAATGCCAGGAAAGTTGGCAGATTGCCAATGGACCGAGCCTGAAAAGTGTGAGCTCTATATCGTCGAAGGTGATTCTGCGGGCGGATCAACAAAGGGTGGAAGAGATTCAAGATATCAAGCAGTTCTACCTATTCGCGGAAAGATTTTGAATGTAGAGAAAGCTCGGATAGATCGAGTTCTACAGAACAACGAAGTCCAATCTTTGATTACAGCTCTCGGTACTGGAATCCATGATGATTTCGATATAGCGAAACTTCGTTACCACAAAATTATTCTGATGGCAGATGCTGATGTTGATGGCCAGCACATTAGAACTCTTTTACTGACCTTGCTCTTTAGATTTATGCGACCACTGATTGAAAACGGTTTTGTCTATTTAGCCCAACCACCTCTTTATAAACTTAAATGGGGCGGCAAAGAACCAGTTCAATATGCATTCTCTGATCGTGAACGAGATGGTTTTATCCAAATCGGAATTGATGCTGGCAAGCGTCTACCAAAAGAGGATGGAATCCAACGATTTAAAGGACTTGGCGAGATGCCAGCAAAAGAACTTTGGGATACAACAATGGATCCAGCGCATCGCGTCTTAATTCAAGTAACTCTTGAAGATGCAGCCGCAGCAGATGATTTGTTCTCAGTCTTGATGGGTGAAGATGTAGAGCTTCGTCGTAACTTTATTCAGCGCAACGCTAAAGATGTTCGCTTCTTGGATATCTAGGTAAATACAAATGGCTGAAAACATGAATCCAGATAAGACCGCTGCTCACGACCGAATTGAGTCTGTTGATTTACAAGTCGAGATGGCGCGTTCGTATCTAGATTATGCGATGTCAGTAATTGTTGGGCGTGCACTTCCGGATATTCGAGATGGTTTAAAACCAGTTCACCGCAGAGTTCTATATGCAATGTATGACGCTGGTTACCGACCAGATAAGGGTTATTACAAATCATCTCGCATCGTCGGTGATGTTATGGGTAATTATCATCCTCATGGCGATACCGCTATTTACGATGCAGTTGTTCGCCTTGCACAATTTTGGTCACTTCGCTATCCGTTAATTGACGGTAACGGAAACTTTGGTTCGCCAGGAAACGATCCGGCCGCAGCAATGCGTTATACCGAAGCTCGCCTGGCCCCGCTCGCAATGGAGATGATGCGAGATATCGATGAAGACACAGTCAATTTCATCCCGAACTATGACGGCAGATCTCAAGAGCCAACAGTTCTTCCAAGCCGCTTTCCAAATCTTTTAGTAAACGGCAGCGCTGGTATTGCTGTTGGCATGGCGACAAATATCCCTCCACATAATTTAAATGAAGTTGTTGAAGGTGTTGTCTGGTCATTAGAAAATCCAGGCGCTGATCCAAAAGAGTTGCTTGAAAAACTTCTCACTATTGTTAAAGGCCCAGATTTTCCCACCAAAGCGCTAATTGTCGGGCGCCAAGGAATCGAAGATGCATATCGCACCGGCCGCGGATCAATCATTATGCGAGCTGTTGTTGAAGTTGAAGAAATTAATAAGCGCACCTGTCTGGTTGTCACGGAACTTCCTTATCAAGTCAACCCAGATAATCTGGCACTTAAGATTGCCGAACTTGTAAAAGATGGTCGCATTAAAGGCATCGCTGATGTTCGCGATGAAGGTAATGAGCGCCTAGGCCAGAGACTTGTAGTGGTTCTGCGAAATGATGCGATTCCAAAAGTTGTTCTGAATAACCTTTATAAGCACACGCAGTTACAAGATTCATTCGGCGCAAATATGTTGGCACTGGTAGACGGCGTTCCTCGAACCCTGCGCATTGATGAATTTATTCGTTATTACATCGAGCACCAAGTGGAAGTAATTGTCCGCCGAACAAAATATAGATTGCACGAACGAGAAAAACGCGCACACATTCTTCGCGGATACCTAAAAGCACTTGATGCGCTAGATGCTGTAATTGCTCTGATTCGTGCCTCCCGAACCCCGGAAGAAGCCCGCACCGGATTGATGAAACTTCTGGATGTAGACGAGATTCAAGCTAATGCAATTTTGGATATGCAACTTCGCCGAATTGCAGCTCTAGAACGACAGAAAATTAATGATGAGTATGAAGGTTTGATGGCGGAAATCATTGAACTAAATAGCATTCTTGCCTCAGAAGCGAAGCAGCGCGAAATAATCAAAACCGAATTACAAGAATTAACCGCTAAATACGGCAACGAACGACGCACTCAAATTATTGCTGGAGATTCAGATTTATCAGTAGAGGATTTAATTCCAGATCAGAGCGTTGTTGTAACAATTACAAAAACTGGATATTCCAAGCGCACAAAAGCTGATTTATATCGCTCGCAACGGCGCGGTGGCAAAGGCGTAAAAGGCGCTGCCCTCAAGCAAGATGATTTAGTAGAACATTTTTTTGTAGCTTCAACCCACGACTGGCTGCTTTTTTTCACAAATAAAGGTCGGATTTACCGAGCAAAAGTTCACGAATTACCAGATGCCGGGCGTGATGCACGCGGCCAACATGTTGCAAATCTTTTAGCTTTTAAACCAGATGAAACAATTGCCCAAGTCATTGCGATATCTGATTATAAGTCACATCCATTTTTGGCCATCGCGACACGTGGTGGCATTGTTAAGAAATCTCCATTGACAGAATATGACTCACCTCGCGCAGGCGGATTGATTGCAATAAACCTTAAAGAGAGCGATGAATTAGTTTCAGCAGCACTGGTCAGTGAAAAAGATGAAATTCTTCTTGTATCAAAGAACGGAATGTCGCTGCGATTTAGTGCAAACGAGGAATCAATTCGGTCAATGGGCCGGTCAACTAGCGGAGTCATTGGAATGAAATTCCGTGGGAAAGATCAACTACTAACAATGGCGGCAATTACAGATATCTCTTCACCTAAATTTGTTTTGACAGCAACTGATGGCGGATATGCAAAGCGCACACCGCTTGACGAATACCGACCACAAGGTCGCGGCGGGCTTGGCGTGAAAGCTGCGAAGATTGATGAAGATTCTCGTGGTGTTTTAGTTGGCGCAATGATTGTTGAAGCGAGTGATGAGATTCTTGCTATTACATCTGGTGGGGTTGTAATCAGAACTGCTTGTGCTGAAATCCGCGAAACCAGTCGCGATACCCTCGGAGTTAGATTGGTAAATCTTGACGAAGGTATTTCAGTGGTATCAATTACGCAGGTTAAAGAGTAAAAACTCCTCGCTTTTGGCTGGTGCCTTAAAGTCGGGTAGCCTTCACCAGTTAAATCCTCGCGTTTGGGCCTTTAGCTCAGCTTGGTTAGAGCGCTTCCCTGATAAGGAAGAGGTCAGTGGTTCAAGTCCACTAAGGCCCACCAATCGCGTGTATTAATATGTTTTACAGATTTAATAAGTGAGCAATCATTAGATAAGGTTGCGCCACTTACTCGCATAACGCGGGGACCTAGCTCAATTGGTAGAGCACCGCCTTTGCAAGGCGGGGGTTAGGGGTTCGATTCCCCTGGTCTCCACAAATTACTCGCAACAAATTTAAATTTTCATTATAAAAAGCCATCGAAAGGGCAAAGATGTCAACAGCAACTCTTCACACAAGTATGGGCGATATCAAGATCGACCTTTTTCCAAATCACGCACCAAAAACAGTTGCAAACTTTGTTGAACTTGCAACCGGTAAGCGCGAATGGGTTGATCCAATAACTGGCGAAAAAACTTCAAAGAATCTTTATGACGGGACTGTGTTTCATCGTGTAATTGCAAACTTCATGATTCAAGGCGGAGACCCATTAGGTAACGGAACTGGTGGACCGGGTTACCAATTCGCTGATGAATTTCATGGCGAACTCGCTTTTGATCGTCCTTACATTCTTGCAATGGCAAATGCCGGCCCAGGAACAAATGGTTCACAATTTTTCATAACTGTCGCCGAGACTGCTTGGCTAAATCGCAAGCACACAATTTTTGGCGAAGTAACAGATGAAGCATCAAAGAAGGTCGTTGACGCTATTGGTTCTGTTAAAACTGGCGGGCAAGATCGCCCAGTTCAAGCTGTAAAAATAAACACCGTAACAATCTCAGAGTAAACCCATGAACCAGAAGCAATCACTCACAGCGAGTTTGATTGTAGTAATCACGGGCACCTTTTTAGCCACTGAATTTGTATTTCCAGATTTACAGGGCCAGTTTGCTTTAATCCATGGCGGAAATTACACGAATGGGTTCTTCTCTGGCGTATATACCGGTGATTGGTATCGCCTACTAACTGTTGCACTTACACATGCTGGCTGGCTGCACTTAATATTTAATATGTTGGCTCTGTATTCATTGGGAATTCCAGTAGAAGCCTTTGTTGGGAAATTCCGCTTCGCGATCATCTTTTTTGGCTCATTATTGGCCGCCTCAGCGACTTCACTTTATTTTGGTCCAGAGAACATTTATGCAGTTGGCGCATCTGGTGCAATTTATGGTCTGTTTGGTGCGCTCTTTGCAATTGGTAAAAAAGCGGGAGCTAATTATCAGAATATAGCCGGCATCCTTTTAATCAACTTATTAATGACCTTTACAATCCCTGGTATTGATTGGCGCGCACATGTCGGTGGCTTAATAGCAGGAGCTGTTATTACCTATCCTTTAATATTTCGCAGAAGAACTTGAGCGACATCTAGAACACCAATATCTGATTCGCGAGCAGTCATTCCATCGCTGACCATAATCCGACAGAATGGACAGGCGACAGCAACTTCTTTTACTTGGGTTGCAATTGCTTCATCTACTCGATTTAAATTAATTCTGGTTCCAATTGTTTCTTCCATCCACATACGGCCACCACCAGCGCCACAACAGAATGATCGCTCTTGATTGCGTGGCATCTCGGTAACTTCAACACCGGTTGACTCGAGAAGCTTACGAGGTGGTTGATAAATCTGATTGTGCCTGCCCAAGTAACAAGGGTCGTGATAAGTAAGTGTCGCATCACTCTTATGTGGCGAAGTCTTTAACTTCCCCTCTTTAATTAATTGATTTAACAATTGCGTGTGATGAACCATTTGCAATTCAAAACCTTGTTGCTTGTAATCTCGTCCGATTGTCGTAAAGCAATGGGGGCAGGTAACAACAACTTTCTTGACACCGCGAGTGCCAAAGGTTTGCTGCAGAGTCTCAATATTTTCGCGCGAAAGTATTTGATATAAAAATTCATTTCCAGAACGGCGGGCCGGGTCTCCGGTGCAAGTTTCGCGTTGGCCTAATACGCCGAATGTTGTGCCTGACATATATAGAAGTTCAGCAACAGCTTTTGTCGTTTTCTTTGCGCGCTCTTCATATGCGCCGGCGCAGCCAACCCAGAATAAGTATTCGACATCTTCCGGAATTTCATTCTCGATTACAGTTACGGGGAAATCACATTCAGCAATCCAAGCGTTTCGATCTGTCCGGTTTGCTCCCCACGGATTACCGGTTTTCTCAAGATTTCTAAAGGTTCCACCAAGTTCGGATGGAAATTCGGATTCAACCAGAACCTGGAAACGTCGCATATTTACGATGTGATCAATGTGCTCGATATCTACTGGGCACTCTTCTACGCATGCGCCACAGGTTGTGCAGGACCAGAGAACTTCAGGAGAAATAATATTTCCAACGATTTTTTCGTCGGATGAAACATTTGAAAGCGCATGATCGCGCATCGCCATAATCAGCAACTTTGGTGAGAGCGGTTTATCGGTATGCCAAGCCGGACATTGTGATTGGCAGCGGCCGCACTCAGTGCAACTTGCCATATCAAGCAGGCCTTTCCAAGAAATATCTGCATTCTTGCCAATACCAAAAACATCATCTTCTTTAGGATCTTCAAAGTCGATTGGCTTACCATGTGAAATCATTTCTGGTAATTCACCAAGCGCTGGTCTGGAATCTAGATTTCGTTTAAAGAAAATATTGAATGGCGCTAAGAAGCGGTGCCAAGCAACGCCCATGGTCAAGTCATTTGAAATTACCACAAACCATAAAACTGAAACAAAAATCTTTATTGCAGCAACAATTTGAACAGCCGCGCCATCCACATAATATTGATGTTCTAAATAATCTAAAGTAATTACGCAAACTACAACTGCCAAAATGGTTGCTTCAACATAATAAGCTTTTAAAGATCTCGAACCTAGAAATCTTGACGTGCGACTTTTATGGAAAAATTTTGTAGCTACCCTAATTCCAATTAAGGCGATAATTCCTATCGCGGTTGTCCAAGCAACTGCTAAAACAAAATAACGATAAGGCATCCAAGTTCCTATAAATGGGATTACAAAAGCCGGATCAATTATTTGGCCATATGCAGTGATAAGAGTTCCAAGTAGCGAAACGAAACCAATCATCACAAACCAATGTGCGATTGCAGATCCGGTGAAGCGCAACATTCTTGTGTGCAACACAATTTCTCTCGCCATCGCCTTTGCGCGCGCACCCTTATTTAAGAACCGTGCTGGATCGCTCTGCCCCGCAGAAATCCTCCGATACATCTCGCGACCCTTGAGCAGGAAGCTCCCAAGGCCAAATGCGGTAAAGAGGTAAAGGGCGATCGCTACGTAATTCATTGCAGAGTTCATATGAGAAGGCTAGAGCCCACCCCTCGAAGAGCGGGGAATATCCCGCCCAACCCAGGCGTTACCTGATTAACTCAACTTGAGCCGGTTCGACTCAATCTTTTGACATTGGGCGGCTCAAGGGCGAGAATTCGACCATAGCCGGTCAAAACAGGCTGAAAGATAAGAAAGATAAGAAAAAGGAGCAATAAAAATGGCCAGAGCAGTAGGAATCGACTTAGGAACTACAAACAGTTGCGTATCTGTATTAGAAGGTGGCGAGCCATCTGTAATTACAAACGCGGAAGGCGCTCGGACAACCCCATCGATCGTTGCCTTCGCCAAGAATGGCGAGGTTCTTGTCGGTGAAGTTGCGAAACGTCAATCAGTTACAAACGTTGAACGAACCATCCGTTCAGTAAAGCGTCACATGGGCACAAGCTGGAACATGGATATTGATGGCAAGAAATACACACCACAAGAAATCAGCGCTCGCATCTTGATGAAGTTAAAACGCGATGCCGAAAGTTTTCTTGGTGACACAGTTACAGATGCAGTTATCACTGTGCCTGCATATTTTAACGATGCTCAACGACAAGCAACAAAAGAAGCTGGTGAGATTGCCGGTCTAAATGTTCTGCGAATTGTTAACGAGCCAACCGCTGCAGCACTTGCATACGGTTTAGATAAGGGCGATGCCGAACAAACAATTTTAGTATTCGACCTTGGTGGTGGAACTTTCGACGTTTCACTTCTAGAAATCGGCGACGGTGTTGTCGAAGTTAAAGCTACAAACGGAGATAACAATCTCGGCGGCGATGACTGGGATCAATCACTAGTTGATTACCTAGTTAAAACTTTTGCGGCTAAGACTGGCATTGATTTAACAAAAGATAAAATGGCAATGCAACGAGTTCGTGAAGCTGCTGAAAAGGCAAAGATTGAATTATCTTCATCACAACAGACTTCAATCAATCTTCCGTACATCACAGTTGATGCTGAGAAGAATCCACTTTTCTTAGATGAAACAATTACCCGAGCACAATTCCAAGGCATGACTGCAGATTTACTAGAGCGCTGCAAGAAGCCATTCCAATCAGTTCTAAAGGATGCCGGAATTCCAATCGCGGACATTGATCACGTAGTTCTAGTTGGTGGTTCAACTCGTATGCCAGCTGTTGTCGATCTAGTCCGCGATTTAACTGGCGGGAAAGAGCCAAATAAGGGCGTTAATCCAGATGAAGTTGTTGCAGTAGGTGCTGCGCTTCAAGCCGGTGTTCTAAAGGGTGAAGTAAAAGATGTTCTACTTCTAGATGTAACTCCACTGTCACTTGGTATTGAAACCAAGGGTGGCGTTATGACTAAGTTGATTGAACGCAATACAACAATCCCAACCAAGCGTTCTGAAATCTTTACTACAGCTGATGACAATCAACCAGCAGTTCAAATCCAGGCCTTCCAAGGCGAGCGTGAAATGGCTGCTTATAACAAGCGCCTCGGCATGTTCGAACTTACTGGAATCGCACCTGCACCACGAGGAGTGCCACAAATTGAAGTTACCTTCGATATCGATGCAAACGGAATCGTTCATGTATCTGCAAAAGATCTAGGCACTGGCAAAGAACAGTCAATGACAATCACTGGCGGATCTGCTCTTTCTAAGGAAGAGATTGATCGCATGATGAAGGATGCCGAAGCGCATGCTGATGAAGATAAGCAACGTCGTGAAGAAGCTGAAATTCGCAACACTGGTGACTCTCTTGTTTATCAAACTGAAAAGTTCTTGAAAGATAATGCCGAAAAATTCACCGAAGGTGAAAATGCTGAGAAGCGCGGCGAAGTTGAAACTGCAGTAGCAGATCTAAAGAAAGCGCTTGAAGGCACAGATCTTCCAGCAATTAAATCTGCAACTGAAAAAGTCAGCGAACTTTCACAACAACTAGGAGCTGCACTTTACGCAGCTAATGCAGCGGCAACTGAAGCACCACAAACCGATGATGGTGTTGAAGATGCAGAGATTGTTGAAGAAAGTAAGTGACATCCGAATCTGAAAACACTGCGCCAGAGAGTTCTGACAAAGAGCTCTCTGATGCGGTAGATGAAGCGTTGGCTGAAGTCGAAGTAGATGAAGTTGCAGTTTTAACTTCAGACCTACAACGAATTCAGGCCGAGTATTCAAATTACCGAAAGCGAGTTGATCGCGATCGCATAACGGCAAATGAAATTACAACTGCGATTGTGTTGTCAGAGTTTCTTCCAGTCCTTGATGATATTTCAAGGGCAGAAGAGCATGGCGAACTCACCGGCGGATTTAAAGCTGTTGCTGATCAATTGCAGGCAATCACAACGAAGCTTGGACTCGCTAAGTTTTCAGATGTTGATGTGCCATTTGACCCAAACATCCATGAGGCGCTGATGCATTCGACTTCTCCAGATGTCACCGAAACTTCAGTGACCCAGGTTCTTCAACCAGGTTTCAAATTCAAAGATCGGGTAATTCGCCCAGCGCGAGTTGCAGTTACAGATCCAGAAAACTAATTAGGAAAACTTAAATGGCGGCCAAGGATTTATACGAGAAGGATTTGTATTCAATCCTTGGCGTCAAGAAGAGCGATGATGCGGCTGCGGTAAAAAAGCAGTATCGCAAGCTCGCTAGAGAGCTACACCCAGATAAGACAAAGGGCGATAAGAAGCTCGAAGAGAAATTCAAATCTGTATCAGAAGCGTATGAAGTTTTATCTGACGATAAAAAGCGCGCTGAATACGATGAAATGCGTGAAGCTTTTAAAGGTGGGCGTATCCCGCAAGGCGGTGGAAATTTTGGCGGTGGCGGATTCCAAGGCGCAGACTTCTCTAATTTATTCGGCGGCGGATCACAAGATATTTTCGGGACAATCTTCGGTGCTGGTCACGGACCACGCCGCGGACAAGATTTAGCAGCAACCACAACGATTTCATTTAGAGATTCAATTTATGGAACCGAGTTAGATTTAAAACTTGCGCCACAAGGCGGTAAGGCAAATTCTGTAACCACAAGAATTCCTGGCGGAATTAATGACGGTGCAAAAATTAAATTAAAGGGGCGCGGCGGCAAAGGGCCAGCAGGTCCTGGTGATTTATTTGTAACTGTAAATGTTGTGAAACATCCAGTATTTTCAAGAAACGAATCCAATTTATTGATGACGCTTCCAGTTACCTTTACCGAAGCTGCGCTTGGCGCTGATATAAAAGTTCCGACTCTTGATGGCGATGAAGTGACAGTTCGTATTGCTCCAGGCACGCCTAATGGCCGCACACTTAGAATTAAATCTCGTGGCGTGCAAACAGCGCGAGGCACTGGTGATTTATTAATTACTATTGAGATTCAAGTTCCGCAACGCGTCGATGGTAAAGCAAAAGAGGCGCTTGAAGCTTTTGCAAAAGCTACGGAAGAATTCAATCCACGCGCTGATTTAGCACAGAGAGCGAGGGCGTAGTCATGAGCAATGAAGAACATTCAGACGATGAAGCCGTTTATGTAATTTCGATTGCGTCACAACTTTCCGGAATGCATCCGCAAACTTTGCGGCAATACGATCGCATGGGTTTAGTTTCACCAGGTCGCGCATCAGGCCGGGGACGTAGATATTCGTTGCTCGACATTGCATCATTGCGCAATATTCAGCGCCTTGTCGGTGAGGGTATAAACCTTGCAGGAATAAAACGCATTATGGAATTGGAATCTGCTGTGGCGTCAATGGCGCTGGAAGTTGCAAAGCTACGCACTGAAGTTGATGCTTTGATTGAAGCCAATCCACCAAAATCTTTAGTGCGAAAAGGCAAGCAGACAATCGTGGTTTATAAGGAAGAGGGCTAAGGTTCACGCATGAATTCACGCGATAAATTAAGAGAAGAAATTTTAAATAAGGCCGTAGTTCATGGCAAAGTTATTTTATCTTCAGGTAAAGAAGCCGACTACTACGTCGATCTTCGTCGCGTAACTCTTGATTCTGTTGCAGCTCCTCTAGTTGGCGAAGTGATGCTTGATTTAACTAAAGATTTAGAATTCGATGCTGTCGGCGGTTTAACTCTCGGAGCAGATCCAGTTGCAACAGCGATGATGCATGTTGCGGCAAGTAAAGGTCGCAACTTAGATTCTTTTGTAGTTCGCAAAGCTGAAAAAGCACATGGACTACAACGCCGAATCGAAGGCCCTGATGTAAAGGGGCGTCGGGTTCTTGCGGTTGAAGACACATCTACAACAGGTGGATCGGTCATGACTGCAGTAGAAGCACTCAAAGAGGCTGGCGCTATTGTTGTCGGTGTTGCAGTGATTGTTGAACGAGGTGCAGCTCCACTTATTGCAGAGAACGGTTTGAAATATTTAGCGGCCTATCAGCTTGCAGATTTGGGACTCTAACCTTTTCGCTCTTTACGTTCTTCGTATATTCCTTTTAGAAGCGGCAAAAGCGAGACCAAAACAATTAATCCAACAATTGGATACAGATACTTATTTACCGATCCCTTGATTACATCACCAAGTAGATAACCAATTCCGATTGCAACTTGGGTCCAAATAATTGCGCCGATCGCATTCCAAGTTGAAAATAATCTACGATCTAGATTCGCGACACCGCAGACTGGATTAATCAGGGTTCGGGCAAATGGAACAAAGCGGCCGAAAACTAAAGCCTTACGTGGGCCGTATTTAATTAACCACTTCTCAGTAGTAGCGACCATTCTTTGATTAAAGAATCTAGTGTTCGGTCGATCAAAAAACTTTCTGCCAAATTTTTTACCAAACCAATATCCAACTTCGCCACCAACGATTGCGGCGACGGGCGCCAGTGTAAATAGAAGTGGTGCCGATAGTTTGGCATCGCCTAAGATCGCAGCCCCAGTTCCAGAAGCTGCAATTCCAGCCAGGAAGACGACCTCGCCCCCAGGGAAAATAAGCCCAATCAACAGCCCAGTTTCCATAAAAATAATGGCAAGCACACCAATTAGACCGAGGCTAGAGACAACCGCTTGGGCATCGAGCAGGTCGGTTAAGTTCTCAAATAGGTTCATGATGGGGGTTAGGTTATTCGGTTATCTGGTCGCCTAACCTAACCTAGGCTTAATTGAGCGCAATTAATCTGTGGGATACCTATTTATTTGCATCTCCCAGCGGTTCTATGTGTAATCTTTCGACCTCATGGGTTCAACGACGCACACATATAGGAGATCTTCGTGGAAAATCTGGTCCAAGTAACTGGTTCCAACCTGACCTACGTTTATGTAGTTCTGGGTATTTCGTTAGTGGCACTAGCCATTGCATACGCTCTTCGCGCTCAAATCTTGGCAGCGAATGAGGGAACCGAGAAAATGCAGGAGATTGCAGCCGCTGTCCAAGAGGGTGCAGCCGCATATCTAAACCGTCAATTCAAAACCCTTTCCTATTTTGTAGGAATTGTTTTCTTCTTACTTTTTGCACTACCGGGAGAATTTGAAATTCGCTTAGGCCGATCAATCTTCTTCTTGCTCGGAGCTCTCTTCTCTGCAGCTGTTGGATACAACGGAATGTGGCTTGCAGTTCGCGCAAACGTTCGCGTTGCCGAAGCAGCTCGTCAAAAGTCTGCGGCTAACGCAGTAAAGATTGCATTCCGCACTGGTGGCGTAGTTGGTATGACCACAGTTGGATTAGGACTTCTTGGTGCCTCACTTGTTGTAGCTATTTACCGAGAAAATGCACCAGCAGTTCTTGAAGGTTTCGGTTTCGGCGCCGCAATGCTTGCGATGTTTATGCGCGTTGGTGGCGGAATCTTTACGAAGGCAGCAGATGTCGGAGCTGACCTAGTTGGAAAAGTTGAACAAGGAATTCCAGAAGATGATCCTCGCAACCCAGCGACAATTGCTGACAACGTAGGAGATAACGTCGGCGACTGCGCCGGTATGGCAGCAGATCTATTCGAATCGTATGCAGTGACACTTGTTGCAGCGCTAATTCTAGGTAAAGCAGGCTTTGGTGATGCGGGCTTAATTTTCCCACTCATCGTCCCAGCAATCGGAATTGTTACAGCAATAATCGGTATCTTTATTACTCGACTTCGCCCAACAGATAAGTCAGCAATGCAGGCAATTAACCGCTCATTCTTCTTATCAGCAATTATTTCTGCGGTGCTTGTTGCATTTGCAACATACACATATCTACCTTCATCACTTACACAAATGTCAGGTTTGACTCCAGAAGCAGCAGCGGTTGATGTAAATCCACGCGTCCTAGCAATAGGCGCGGTTCTAATCGGAATCGTTCTTGCCGCAGCAATTCAACTATTGACTGGTTTCTTTACCGAAGTTGGTAAGCGCCCAGTAAACGATGTTGCAGCTTCATCAAAGACTGGTGCAGCAACAGTAATTCTTGCTGGAATCTCAGTTGGTTTTGAATCAGCAGTTTATTCCGCTCTCTTGATTGCAGCTTCAGTATTCGGCGCATTCTTACTTGGTGGCGGCTCAATTGTTCTTTCACTATTCGCAGTAGCGCTCGCCGGAACTGGACTTCTAACAACAGTAGGCGTGATTGTTGCCATGGATACCTTCGGTCCAATTTCAGATAACGCGCAAGGAATTGCTGAAATGTCTGGCGATGTAAAGGGCGAAGGCGCACAAATTCTTACCTCACTAGATGCAGTTGGTAATACAACAAAGGCGATCACAAAGGGAATTGCAATTGCTACTGCAGTTCTTGCAGCGACAGCGCTCTTTGGTGCATTTACTGATGCAATCAAGGAAGCTGTTCACAAAGCTGTTGGCGACGCCGAAGTTGCACTTCAGTATCAAGGAATTCTTGATGTTGCCGATCCACGCAACTTAGTCGGTTTAATTATCGGCGCAGCAGTTGTATTCATGTTCTCAGGTCTTGCAGTTAACGCTGTCTCAAGAGCAGCCGGAGCGGTTGTTCATGAAGTTCGCGAACAATTTAGATTGCACCCAGGAATTATGAAGGGAACCGAGAAGCCAGAGTACGGTCGCGTTGTTGATATTTGCACACGTGATTCACTACGCGAATTAGTAACACCAGGGTTGCTTGCAGTAATGGCACCAATCGCAGTTGGCTTTGGTCTAGGCGTTGGTGCACTTGGTGCATACCTTGCTGGCGCAATCGGAACCGGAACTTTGATGGCGGTATTCCTATCTAACTCTGGTGGCGCATGGGATAACGCTAAGAAGATGGTTGAAGATGGAAACCATGGCGGTAAAGGATCTGATGCACATCACGCAACAATCGTTGGTGACACTGTCGGAGATCCATTTAAAGATACTGCCGGTCCTGCAATTAACCCATTAATCAAAGTTATGAACCTTGTTGGTCTTCTTGTGACTCCAGCAATTGTTGGGTTTGCGCTCGGTGATAACACCGACTACTCAATGGTAATTGCCTTAGTTGCTACTTTGATAATTGTTTATGCATTGATTCGCAACCGTCGCGCATCAACTCGCATCAGCTAATGTCAATTAAAGTCTGAAATTAGGCACCACAAGAGTTAGGAACTTCCCCCGAAGACCATGGGTATAAAACTTGTAATCGTGGAATCTCCCGCGAAGGCGCGCAAAATTGGCGGCTTCCTGGGAGATGACTACGTCGTTGAAGCATCAGTTGGGCATATTCGTGATCTGCCACAACGCGCTGCTGACATTCCTAAGGAATACAAGAAGATTGCTTGGGCTAAAGAGGGCGTAAATATTGAAGAGGGCTTTGAACCACTTTATGTAATTAATCCAGATAAGAAAGCGAAAGTCTCTGAGCTTAAAGCGCTTATGAAAGATGCCGACGAATTAATTCTGGCGACGGACGAGGACCGCGAGGGCGAAGCGATTGCTTGGCATTTAATTGAAGTTCTGCGCCCAAAAATTCCAATTCGCCGAATGGTTTTTCATGAAATTACAAAAGAGGCAATAAAAAAAGCAGCAGAAGAAACCCGCGATTTAGACTATCGATTGGTTGATGCGCAAGAGACCCGCCGAGTTTTAGATCGCCTATATGGCTATCGACTTTCTCCAGTTTTATGGAAGAAAGTAATGCCAAGAATTTCTGCCGGCCGTGTGCAATCTGTTGCAACAAGGCTAATTGTTGAACGTGAACGTGAACGCATAGCTTTCATCTCATCAAAGTGGTGGGATTTAACTGCGCAATGTGAAGCTGGGTTTAATGCAAGGTTGCTTTCGCTTGATGGCAAGCGAGTTGCTGCTACAAATGATTTCGATGCAAATGGTGGATTAAAAGAGAAATCATTAGCAAATATTCTCTTATTGGATGAAGCCGGCGCAAATGAATTGGTTCAGAGCCTCAATGGAAAATCTCTGACTGTTAAATCAACTGAAGAGTCGCCAAGAACTGAACGACCAAAAGCACCATTTACGACATCAACCATGCAACAAGATGCTGGATCAAGACTTGGTTGGGGTGCCCAACTAACAATGCGCGTCGCTCAACGGTTATACGAAAATGGTTACATCACATATATGCGAACCGATTCGGTAACTCTTTCTCAGAGCGCAATTGAATCTGCAAGAAGTTCTGCCAAATCTTTATATGGGGCCGAATATATTCCAGCAGCGCCTAGGGTCTATGAAGGAAAATCAAAGAACGCGCAAGAAGCGCACGAAGCGATTAGGCCAGCCGGAGAAACATTTAGAACCCCTGGCGAACTAGCCCCAGAACTTTCACGAGATGAATTCTCGCTCTACGATTTAATTTGGAAGCGCACCATTGCATCACAAATGTCAGATGCTAAAAAAATGCAGATGCGAGTTGACTTTGATGTGGAAACTAAAACTGGTGGCGCTGCGATTTTCAGAGCAAATGGTTCAGTCATCACCTTCCCAGGATTCTTGGCTGCATATGAAGAGATTGTTGAAGATAAATCAGGAGATGACGAGAGCGCGGAAAGCGATAAAAGATTGCCGGCAATGACTGTTGGAGATTCGATTAAAGTCTCTAACTACATCTGCGAAGGCCACGAAACCAAACCACCTGCTAGATATACCGAACCAACGCTGGTTAAGAAGCTGGAAGAACTTGGTATTGGCCGACCATCTACCTTCGCATCAATCATGAGCACAATTCAAGATCGTGGCTATGTTGCAAAACGTGGCCGCGCACTTGTTCCAACCTTTCTAGCATTTTCAGTTACTGGTTTACTTGAACAGCATTTTGGAAAATTAGTTGACTATGAATTCACCGCTTCAATGGAAGAAGATCTAGATCGAATTGCAAATGGCGAAGAGGATCGCATTACTTGGCTAACTAAGTTCTTCTTTGGCACTGAAGGAAACCCTGGTCTAGAAGCACTTGCCGCTGATTTAGGCGCGATTGATGCCCAACAAATCAACACCATGAAAATGGGTGAGGATATTGAAATTCGCGTTGGTCGGTATGGTGCATATATTCAAAAGGGAATTGGCGATGACCGTAAATTTGCAAACATTCCAGAGACCATGGCGCCGGATGAACTTACACTTCAAGTAGCAATAGATTTATTAGCTCAGCCATCTGGCGAACGCGAACTTGGCATTCATCCAGAAACCAACCTGCCGTTGTTAGCAAAGTCTGGAAGATTTGGTCCATATATAACCGAGGTTTTTCCAGAACCAGAAATGGTTGTTGATAAGAAGACCGGCGAACTAAAGAAGCCGCGTAAGAAGAAAGATGCACCAAAACCAAAGACCGCATCACTTCTTTCAACAATGACTCTAGATACGATAACAATTGACGATGCCTTGAAATTGATGTCACTTCCAAGAACTCTTGGTGACTATGAAGAAGTTCCAATTACTGTTCAAAATGGTCGCTATGGACCTTATATGACTCACGGAACTGATTCTCGAACCTTAACTTCAGAGGATCAATTATTTGCAATTACTTTGGATGAAGCGATTGAACTTTATAAACAACCTAAGGTCCGTCGTCGAGGTGTTGCAAAGCCACCATTAAAAGATTTGGGAATCGATCCAGCAAGCCAGAAACCAGTTCTAGTAAAAGATGGTCGATTCGGCATCTACATAACTGATGGCGAAACAAATGCAACGCTTCGTCGCGGCGATAACGTTGAGTTTTTAACTCTAGAACGCGGACTTGAATTGTTAGCAGGACGACGTGCTTGGGAAATCGAAAATGGTGGAGCTAGCCGAGTTAAGAAGAGCAGCAAACGCGCTAAGAAAGCTGCCCCATCTCTAACCAAGAACACAGTTAAAGCCACAGGTAAGGCAAAAAGTAAGAAAAAAGCGGCTACGGGTAAGGGTAAAGCCGCAACCACTTCGGCATAAGTAGGCTTAGCTCATGCCTAATTCACTTCCATATCCTGGCGCACCCGCAGGAACCGAGAGCAGAAGTGTTTTAGCTATCCCCGCATTTAGAAAATTATGGAATTCAATGGCCTTCTCTTCTTTTGGAGACTGGCTTGGTCTGCTTGCAACAACGGCTATGGCGCTGGAACTTTCAGATGGCGATTATTCAAAAGCAAACTTTGCAATCGCAGGCGTGTTTATTGTTCGCTTATTACCAGCGGTAATTCTTGGTCCGATAGCTGGGGTCTTTGCAGATCGTTTTGATCGCAGACGGCTAATGATTTTCTGTGACATCTTTAGATTTGCACTTTATCTTTCGATTCCTTTAGTTGGAAATTACTTCTGGTTGTATACCGCAACGATTCTGGTCGAATGTTTTACACTCTTCTGGTCTCCAGCAAAAGAGGCAACCGTTCCCAATATGGTTCCAAAAAATAAATTAGAAAGTGCTAACCAAGTTTCACTACTAGCGGCATATGGAACCGCGCCAATTGCCGCGATTGTTTTCTCGTTACTTGCTCTAGTCTCGGTTGCCACAACAAGCTTTCTACCAGCTGAATATTCATCGACTGCGGATCTAGCGTTATACATAAATGCAATATCCTTCCTTTACACCGCATGGATTGTTTATCAATTACGAGAAATTCCAAAAGGCCCAGCAGGTAACGCTGTAGCAGGTGAAAATATTGGGAAAGCGCTATTTGAAGGATTTAAATTTGTAAGTGGCTCAAAGATAATCCGAGGATTAATTTTTGGAATGCTTGGTGCATTCTTTGCAGCTGGCGCAGTGATTGGTTTAGCCAGAACATTTGTTGGCGATCTAAATGCCGGAGATGCTGCCTACGGAATTCTCTTTGGTGCGGTATTTACCGGTTTAGCACTTGGAATCTGGCTAGGGCCAAAGGTTTTTGCTCAGTTCTCTCGCAGAAGAATTTTTGGCGCAACCCTAACAATTTCCTCCTCCTTCTTAATTCTTTTATCTCTTATGACAAACCTGGTTCTTGCAATTTTTATCACGGTTCTACTGGGAGCATTTGCCGGAATTTCTTGGGTAACTGGTTTCACAATGCTTGGACTTGAGGTCGCCGATGAAGTCCGCGGTCGAACTTTTGCTTTCGTCCAATCTCTGATTCGAGTCTCTCTAGTTCTTGTTTTGGCAATTGCGCCATTAGTTGCTGCAGCAATTGGACGCCATACCTATGAATTTGAAAATTTTGAAGTTACCTACAACGGTGCTGCGTTCACAATGTTTGGTGCCGGAATTATTGGGGTAATTGTTGGAGTTATTTCTTATCGCACAATGCGCGATCGCCCAACAGTCTCGCTCTGGTCAGATATCGTCGCAGCAAGCCGAGGTGAACTTGGTGGAATCACTGGCACTACACATAACGGAATCTTTATCTCATTTGAAGGTGGCGAAGGTTCTGGAAAATCCACACAAACTCAATTATTAAAAGAGTATTTGGAATCAACCGGTAAAGAAGTTCTGCTGACTCGCGAACCAGGTGGAACACCGCTTGGCAAGCGCCTGCGCGAAATTCTTCTAGATACTGAAACCGGAAATATTTCTCCAAGAGCTGAAGCTCTCTTATATGCAGCAGATCGCGCAAACCATGTCTACTCATTAATTCAACCAGCGCTTAACTCAGGAAAAGTTGTTATAACCGATCGGTATTTAGATTCATCTGTCGCCTATCAAGGTGCCGGTCGAATATTGCAGCCATCTGAAGTAGCGCGAATTTCTCGTTGGGCAACTGAAAATCTAGCGCCAACGCTGACTGTCGTTATGGACATCCCTGCAGAGCTAGGAATTTCTAGACTGCGTTCATTAGATCGATTAGAAGCGGAACCATTAGCTTTTCATGAGCGTATCCGACAAGAGTTTCTTAACATTGCCGGGTCGGATCCAGAGCGATATTTTGTTGTCGATGCGACTCAAGATAAAGCGAGCATCCATGAACAAATCATTGAACGCGTTCTGAGTTTGCCACAATTGAAGGAGAGCTCAATCGAGAAGAAGCGATTTAGAAAATAGTGAGCGCTACTTCAGTTTTCGATAATTTAATTGATCAAGAACATGTTATTTCAATCTTACAAGAAGCAGTTTCAGCTGCATCTGATTCAACAAATCAATCGCAAGAGATGACTCACGCCTGGCTTTTTACTGGTCCACCCGGATCTGGTCGAAGCAATGCCGCACTGGCATTTGCTGCTGCATTGGTCTGTAGAAATGGTGGTTGCAATGATTGCACTGATTGCAAAACCGCCACAACCGGAAGCCACGCAGATGTTGAATTAATAAAAACTGAAGGACTTTCTATCAAGATAGATGAGGTCCGCGATTTAATTACCCGAGCCTCTTGGAGTCCTGCAGTTGGTAATTATCGTGTTGTGGTTATAGAAGATGCGGATCGACTTACCGAATCTGCAGCTAATGCACTACTAAAGGCGATTGAAGAGCCAGGCCTTAGAACTGTTTGGTTGCTCTGTGCACCAAGTTCTACAGATGTTCTGCCAACGATCAGATCTAGAACGCGAAGCTTAGTTCTGCGCACTCCTTCAATCGCGGCGGTCGCAAAGTTATTGGAGAAAGAGAAGTTTTCACCTGCAATGGCAGATTTTGCAGCACGAGTCTCACAAGGACATATCGGCCGAGCTCGACATTTAGCGAAGAGTGAAGAGGCAAGAACACGTAGACAAGCAATCCTCAAAATTTCATTAATGATTACAGATATTGCATCTGCATTTAAAGCAGCGCAAGTATTAGTAGAAGCAGCAAAGGCGGAGGCGGAAGAAGAGGCTGAAAGACGCGACGATGTTGAAATTTCAGCACTAAAAGAAGCTTGGGGACAACAAGGTTCAAAGCTAACGCAAGGTGGATCTAAAGCAGTTAAAGAGTTAGAGAAAGAACAGAAATCTCGGACAACGAGAATGGTTCGGGATTATTTAGACCGCGCACTCCTTGATATCGCAACGCTCTACCGGGACATACTTTTAATTCAATCTAATTCACCAGACTCAATCATAAATACTGATTTGATTTCTGAAATGACAAAAATAGCCGAATCAACCGAGGCTGAAGTGACCCTGGCAAAATTAGAGGCGATTATGAGTGCGAGAACAAATCTCTCACACAATGCTGCTCCACTACTAACCATCGAAGCGCTGATGGTTCTGCTTAAATAATGTCAATAAAATATAGACCAATATTTCTAGCTTTAGGAATAGTTTTTGTATTTGGTGTTGTAATTCAGTTAACTAATAATGATTCAAAAGTTTGGACTATCAAAGATTACAAATCTCAAGAATTAAATTGGCGAGATTGTTACGACGGTTTTGAATGTTCATCATTTAAAGTCCCAGTCGATTATGAAAAAATTGATAACCAGAGTTTCACTCTTAGAGCTCTGCGCCATAGCGCTTTAGATCAAGAGAATAAGCTAGGTTCCATATTGGTAAACCCTGGAGGCCCAGGTGGTTCTGCCATTCTTTATGCCTACAACGCCGAATCCATCCTGTCTAACAAGATTAATCAGAGATATGACATCGTTGGTTTTGACCCAAGAGGCATAAATGAATCGGATGAAATTCGCTGCCTATCTGATACTGAAGAAGATGCATTTTTAAGCGCAGATGCCAGTGATGGCAGGGCAGCCAGCATCGCGGCCTTATCCGCAATTTCTAAAGACTTTGCTGAAAAGTGCGCAAAAGCAGCAGGCTCAAAACTTGGACACTACAGCACGCTAGAGGCAGCAAAAGATATGGAAATTCTTCGAATCTTATTAAATGAGAAGAAGTTAAATTTTCTAGGAAAAAGTTATGGAACATATTTAGGAACTTTGTATGCTGCACTTTACCCAGAATCAGTTGGGAGAATGGTTTTAGATGGTGCGGTATCGCCAAATGTTTCAATGCGCGAACAACAACTTGCGCAAGCCGTTGCATTTGATAAAGCCCTAAATAATTTCTTAGCAACCCAGAAAAGATTCAAGCTTGCAGATATAAAGAGATTATTATTAGAAGCTGAGACTAATCCGGTAAAAGGCGCTGATGGAAGATTAGCTAGCGAATCCATAGCAATCACCGCTATCGCAACGACTTTATATGATTCAGGAGATGGTTGGCGAAACTTAAATAAGATGTTGGTTCAAGCAATTGTAAAACAGAATCCAACCGAAATGTTTAAACAGGCAGATGCTTATAACAACCGAGATTCGTCAGGAAATTACTACAGCAATCAGACAGATGTTTCGATTATTATCAATTGTTTAGATTGGGAAGAACCAAGGACTATTGAAGAAATGGCTTCCGATCGTGGCGAATTTATAAAAGCTGCTCCGATTTTCGGACCATATTTATATTTAGCTACACTGCCATGCAAATACTGGAAGAGCGAGCCCCAACTTCCACCAGTGCCTTTAAAAAATATTGATACAACACCGGTTTTAGTAATCGGTGTTACAAATGATCCAGCGACTCCTTACGAGTGGGCGCAGGACTTGGCGAAAGTATTCACCAATGGAAAATTATTGACCTTAAATGGCGATGGCCATACCGGCCACAATCAAGGGAATATTTGTATCGACTTGGTGGTGGATTCCTACTTTTTAACGGGGAAAATTGGTTCAAAACCCCTAATTTGTGCCAAAAGTGGTACTTAGCATCATTTGTTATACGGCATTATTTCCCCATGCGCCTAGACCATGTCTCATATGTAACATCACATGACCAACTTGCAGATACTGTGCAACGTCTTGGTTCTCGCTTAGGAAGTACTTTTGTTGACGGCGGAGTTCACCCAAGGTTTGGGACTCGTAACTTCACACTTCCATTACAAAATGGTCATTACATCGAAGTTGTTTGCCCGCTGGATCATCCAGCTGCAGATTCATCACCATTCGGTAAAGCGGTTTCAAAGCGCGCTGCTGAAGGCGGAGGTTGGTTAACTTGGGTATTAGCTAGCGATGACATTTCACCTATCGAAGCTCGACTTGGTCGTCCTGCAGTTGATGGACATCGCAAGAAGCCTGATGGCAATGATTTATCTTGGAAGCAAATCGGAATCCTTGAACTCTTAAATGACAAGCAACTTCCATTCTTTATTCAATGGTTAACACTTTCACATCCTTCGACAGATGGAAAAGCTATTTCAAAAATCGTCAAAGTTGAAATTGCTGGGGATAAAAAAACTATCTCAGAGTGGATTGGTTCAGATTTAGAGAAGGCAATCGGAAGCGATATTGAAGTTATTTGGCTCAATCCATCTGAAAATGATGGAGATTCAGGAATTGTTGCAGTTCATCTCGCAACACCATCTGGAGTTATTAGACTAGATTAAGAGGCTGCAAGTGAGACTTAAAATTGCGGTCCTGATTGCAAAGTTTGCTGCCTTATTTTCTAAAAGAATTCTGCGCAGGTCTGGGGAAACTATTTCTGGCCGCGTTCTATTGGCTCTATACCCAAGAGCCATTGCGGAGCTTTCTAAGAACAAGAAGATAATCTGCATTTCTGGAACAAATGGAAAAACATCAACCACCAAAGCCCTGGTTTCGATTATTTCTAGTATTTCTAAGCTCGGAACTGTTGCTACAAGCCCATCTGGTTCAAATCTTGAACGTGGAGCAGCCGCAGCACTTATGCAAAAATCAGATTTTGCCGTGCTAGAAGTAGATGAGCTGCACCTATCTCGAGTTATCGAAGAGGCAAAACCAAAGGTAGTTCTGTTACTTAACTTAACCAGGGACCAACTTCATCGGATGCACGAAGTTAAAAGGGTTGCAGATAGATGGGCGAGGAGCGCAAATGCGGCGCCCGGAACTCTTTTTGTAGGCGATGTCGATGATCCATTTGTAGCAGTGGCGCTAAATAGCGCTGCGCAGTCAAAGAAAATTTCTTTTGGTGGGCGCAGGCATCAAGACGGTGCGGTCTGCCCATCATGTGGAAAATATCTAAAGTGGGTTCGGAACAACTATAAATGCCCATGTGGCCTAACAAACTCTAATCCAGATGAAATTTTTGAAGCTGGCAGTGCGGCATTTAGAAATGCGACTATGGCCAATGTAGTCGGAAAATATCTTGGTGCAAAGCCAATTGCTGTCGATGAGAAATCCTTAGAACGTAGCGTGGATCAAATACATAAAGGCGTTAAAGCAAATATTAGGTTGACTAAAAATCCAGCATCATGGACTGAAGCGCTTAAATCTGTAACTGGCGATAATGCAGTTTTAATTGTCAATGCTCGCGAAGTTGATGGAATCGACACTTCTTGGCTCTGGGATATTTCATTTAGTGGTTTATCAGGGAAGCGAGTCGTAGTTTGCGGCGAACGTGCGCTTGATATCGCCTATAGATTACATGTTGAAGGTATCGAGGCAGAGATAACTTCAAGTTTTAAGGATGCGATAAGTAAATTTGAATCTGGTGCAAGTGTCCAAGTTCTTGCGGCCTACACCGCCTTTCACGAGTTGGTGAACTCATGAGCCAGATAAAAATCGTCAGAATTCATAATGAGTTACTTGGAACTTATGGCGATCAAGGCAATGCCGAAGTTCTAGCTTTCCGGGCAAAGTTCCATGGAATTACTGCGAATGTTGTTGATGTCACCTATAACGATGACCTTCCAACCAATGGCGACATTTATCTATTAGGTGGCGCCGAAGATGCAGCGCAGTTGTTAAGTCTTGAAGCACTTCAGCGTGGAGATAATTTAAATATTTTGCATCTGGCTATCGAACGTGGCGCTGTAATTCTTGCAGTCTGTGCTGGCTTCCAAATCATTGGAAATAGATTCGTAGCGAATGGGCAGGAAGTTGATGGTCTAGGGCTATTAGATGTAATAAGTGTTCCTGGTGATAAACGTCTTGTTGGTGATATCAAAACAACTTCAAGCATTCTGGGTTTTGAATTAACTGGATTTGAAAATCATATGGGGCGCACAATATTGGGACCAACGGCGCAAGCTTTTGGAAAAGTGATTACCGGGCACGGCAATGGCGATAGCAAATATGATGGCGCGGTAAACGGAAATATCTTCGGCACATACATGCATGGCCCAATACTTGCTCGTAATCCTGAATTTGCAGATTTACTTTTGACGCGTGCAACAGGCCGCAAATACGCACAAATTACTGATCCACTAGCTTTGAAATATGCAACGTGGCGTCGCAAGGTAATTTAGTAGGTTACAATTAGCCAGTTGTTGCAACCGCAGCACTCCTCATAGAACCCTCTGATAAGAATCAAGGTTCACTTGCGAGTCTTAATCTTTGGCACCACGAGACACGCTTGATGTCTCGATTGGTATTTTTATGTCATTTAAAGATTTAGGTATTGCTCCTGCGCTCGTAGAAGCCCTGGATGCACAAGGAATCACTTCACCATTTCCAATTCAAAGCGCAACACTTCCTGATGCAATTAAAGGTCGCGATGTTCTAGGTCGCGGGCAGACTGGCTCTGGAAAAACTCTAGCTTTTGGTCTTGCAATGCTTACTCGCCTTGAAGGCCGCACAGCAAAGCCACATCGCCCACTTGGTTTGATACTTTCACCAACTCGCGAACTCGCAGTTCAAATCTCAGATGTTGTCGGACCACTTTCTCGCAAAGTCGGGTTAAGCACCCAAGTTGTTGCAGGCGGCCTTTCATATGTTGGCCAAATTAAAGCGCTACGTTCTGGCGTAACAATTCTTGTTGCAACCCCAGGGCGATTGATTGATTTAATTGAGAAGAAACATGTAGTCCTAGATGATGTTGCAATCACAGTTTTAGATGAAGCCGATCAAATGGCTGATATGGGCTTCTTGCCAGTTGTAAAAGATATTTTAGGTCAGACCAAAGATGATGGACAGAGACTTCTCTTCTCAGCAACACTTGATCGCGATGTTGATTCACTCGTAAAGCGTTTCCTAAAAGATCCAATCACACATTCACTTGAGAATGAGAAATCACGTGCGGCAGACATGTTGCACCACGTTTTGATTATGGATCAAGGCCATAAGGATTTAGTAGCAACACAGATTGCCGCGCGCGAAGGTCGCACAATTTTCTTCGTTCGGACAAAGCATGGCGCAGATAAACTTGCCGAAAAGATGCTTCGCTCCGGAGTTCCAGTTGGTGTATTGCATGGCGGAAAGTCCCAAGGTCAACGCACTCGAGTATTAGCTGCCTTCAAAGATGGTCGCGCATCTGCACTTGTAGCAACAGATGTAGCTGCTCGCGGAATTCACGTCGATGATGTCTCACTAGTTGTTCATGTTGATGCTCCGGCAGATCACAAGGATTATCTACACCGCGCAGGTAGAACAGCTCGTGCTGGTGCAACTGGAGTAGTTGTAACTCTTGCGACTCATAAGCAGAAACGTGGCATCTTCGGAATCACAAACCAAGCCAAAGTTAAATTAAATGAAGTTTATGTTCGTCCTTCTGATCCAGAATTAATTCGCGTTACAGGAGCACAAGAACCATCAGGTATTCCGGTAATTGTTGAAGCGGAAAAACCAGGGCGCAACGATCGTGGAAGTCGTGACCGAGGTGATCGTGGTGGATTCCGTCGCGGACACTCTGGTAATTTTAAAAAGCGTAGCGAAGGTGGCGGACGCGTTGGAGATAGCGAGAGAGAAAAACCTGTTCGCTCATTCCGTGGCGCAACACCAGAGAAGCCAAAGTATGAAGATCGTCCAGCGCGCACAGATCGTCCGGCTCGTGCAGAACGCTCATTTAGGGCTGATCGCCATCCAAAAGCTGAACGTTTTGAAAAATCAGATCGTCCAGCAAAGGCAGATCGCTTTAATTCTCCAAAACCATCTAAGTTTGATAAGTCAGATCGTCCAGTGAAGAAGAGTTATAAATCTGATTCCAGACCTGTGACTTCAACTTGGCGGGCAGATTCAGAGCAGATCGAGCGAACAGAAAAGCGCGAAGATAAACGTCCTGCCTTTAAAAAGGCTTCAGGTCCAAAGAAGTTTGCAAAGAAGGCGCCTGCTAAACGCGCACCGCTTCCTAAAGGAACTTTCAAAAAAGCTGGGCCAAAGAAAAATGTGGGCAAGTCAAAACCAAGAGTTAAGTGATTTTAACTTTTCTACCTTCGTAAAGCTTTGAAACGGCAATTGAAATAATTGTCATGACTGTTCCAAAAATTAGGTAGCCATTTAGAGATCCAGCTTTTGTTGGTGCCAGCCAATCAATCAAAATGGCTCCAACAAGTTGGCCCGCGATGTTTAGAATTGAAAAATTGAGAACTCCTAGATGCTTAATTATGTAGGCTGAAACGGCTACGAAAATTAAACCGGCAGCACCGCCCGTATAAACCCAGAAATTACTTGGCAGCGGTTCGATTGTTGCACCAAGAGCGAGATCTACCACAAGCGCTATTACAACCACGATAGTTCCACTTACGAAGTTCAACCATGCAGTAGCAAGCGGACGCTTTCCCACAACATTTACTCGGCCATTCATGCCTTGCTGAAAAGATGCAAACACACCAACAATCAGCGCAAATGTAAGAGGCAGAAATCTAAACTCTGAGTTTGTTAAGTCTGGGAAGACTGCTATTGCTACTGCAATTAAAGTCGCGACTGCACCAAAGATTCTAGGCTTGGTAATTCTCTCTTTCCCACTCGGAGTCATTCCGACTTTATCTACCAAAAGCGAAGAGATGGTCTGACCAGCGACCACGGCGATAGTAAAGAGTGCGACACCAATTTGCGGAACAACAGCGCTTTGAGCCGCAACAAAGAAGCCACCGAGGACGCCACCCATGAGTTCCCAAGTAACAAGCTGCTTATTTTTAATTGCTTCGAACACTCCAAATAGCGCTTCGCGTTCCCGCTTAAATCCAAATACTAAAACTGAAACTATGGCTAATCCAGTTAAAAAAGAGACGAGAGCAGCAGCGAGACCATTATCAAGATCTACCGAAAGCTGGCCGTTAATCCGAGCCTGAATTGCTACAACAACACCAATTAGAACTGCAAAAATCGCAAACATATTGCCTCAGTTCTACTTAGTTAACGCAAGGGATTCTGCTGCCATCAACGGCTTTACCGCTAGCCAATTGGGCATAATTTATTTTGGTTGGCTTTGGTTTTGGTGTCGCTGAAGCTTTTGGATCCTTAGGTTTTGGGTTAAAGAGATCCTTAACAATTTTACGAATTTTTATCTCATCAACCAGGTTCACACTCTGGTTGTTTCGCATCACATAACCTTCGATTGGAAGAGTATGGAACTTAATATTTCCACTAGTTAGTGCAGTTGCCTGTGGCAGGAACCCAAGAACATCAAATCCAGAGTCAATAACGACATCTTTCTTGGCAACATCGAGCAGAGCAGATATTTTCCCAATGTCACCGAAGATTCCTTGAGTTCTAAATTTTGTTATTACGCCAGCGATAAAAGCTTGTTGGCGATGTGTACGATCTAAGTCACCATTAGGAAGTCCATGGCGTTGGCGAACAAATCTAAGAGCATCTGCTCCAGAAATAGTTTGCAAACCAGCCGGGAATACTGCGCCAGAATACTTAGTGTCACTAACAGCCTTATTCAAACAGACTTGAATACCGCCGAGCGCATTAGCCAGATCGTAAAAACCAATCATGTTAACTTCAGCGAAGTGATCAATCGGAACATCTAAGAATTGCGAAACGGTGGCAATGGTTGCAATCCGTCCGGCATCACGAGAAAGACGTTCGCGGGTTGGTTGCTGGACACCTTCTTTATATAACTTGGAATCTTCAGCATATTTTGCATAGCTGTAAGCTTCCTTAATCTTTTTCATTCCATATCCTGGAACATTTACATAGTTGTCACGAGGAATCGAAACTGCAACCGCTTTTTTGCCATCAGCAGGAATATGAATCAGAATTAAAGTATTGGTGTTATAGCCACCAATGGTTGCCGGGCCAGTGCGGAGCAACTTTGCAATCTCACGCGGAATTGGATTGCCTTCATTGTCTCTGCGACTATCGAGACCAATCAGTAAAATATTTGTATCACCATTCTTTGATTGTGGCGCACCTTGAAGCGCCTTTGATCTTGGAATAGCGTTCGAAGCCGCTTTGCTAAAGAAATTAAGTGCACCTGAGGTGACAACAATTGATATAGATAGAGCCACTGCAATATTTCTGGCCCATTTACGCATAACGAGTATCTTACCTAATAAGAATTTGATTAGCTGACGTTAAAGTAACCTTATGAAGGTACGTTTATGAAGAATATCGGGGCACTCGCATTAGTTGGCTCCGGCGAATATCTCCCTGTCATGCAAGATCTAGAAAGCGCACTAATCAACTCTGGAATTTCTAACGGAAAACCCAATAGATTCCTACAAATTCCAACCGCCGCTGGAGAAGAGAGCCGTGAACGACTCCGATTTTGGGAATCACGAGGCGCTGAACAAGCTCGTCGGATTGGAACAATCCAAGATTTCCTTCCAATATTTACCCGCGAAGATGCTTTTAACATCGAATACATCTCACGGATAAAAGATGCGGCTCTTATATATTTTTCAGGCGGCGATCCAGGATATTTAGCTAATTCGCTACGGGGTACCCCACTCTGGGCAGAGATTGAAAAAAATTGGCTAGCAGGAGCATCGCTAGCTGGTTGTAGCGCTGGCGCAATGGCCATGAGTTCAGATGTTCCTAATTTTTTTAGAATGAAAAATGAAGGAATTCCAGGATTCAACGTCATCCCACATATAAGACCAATTCCACATTACAACAAATTTTTTGGCTGGATTCCAGATAGTGCAGCAAAGATTGTAATGAAAGCCCCAGAAGGAACGCTGATTATTGGAATCGATGAAGATACAGCTTTAGTAACTGGACTTAATCCTGGAACATCACTTGCTGAAAACACTTGGCAGGTTTATGGCGAAGCCAGTGTGCATATATTAAGTGGTGCTCCGTCGGCGAGATTTGGGAACGGAGAACTTGTAAGGCTGCAAGTATCATAAGCAAGTGAAACTTAAGGAACCATTTCAATTTCCTTACATAAAGCGATTCTATTTTGCCCGCTTTATAAGCAACTTTGGAAATGGAATGTCGCCAATCGCATTAGCGTTTGGAATTCTGAATCTCCCAGAAGGCGATGCAAACATGCTTGGGCTGGTCCTTGGGTCAACAACTGTTGCGATGCTCATTATGAGCCCATTCGGTGGCGTTCTAGCCGATAAATTTGGAAGAGTTAAAGCAGTTGCATTCGCTGACTTAGTCGCATCAGCTGGTCTTTTTGTTCAGGTAGCTTTCTTTGCAACCGGAGATGTTCCATTGATTGTTTTGCTACTAGTTAATATCAACTTTGGTTTGATGTGGGGAATCTTCTGGCCAGCGATGTCTGGCGTGTTGCCGGCACTTGTCCCGGACGAACATCTTCAGGGAACCAACTCGGTTAATAACTTCTTCTCAAACGGAGCAATTATTTTAGGAGCAGCAGTTGGCGGAATAATTGTTGCAGGCTGGGGTGCAACCTGGGCGTTGGCTATTGATGCAGCAACCTTCACTATTGGCGGAATAGTGTTACTGACTTTTAGACACGTTTCGCCAGCAAGAGGTAAGACTGAAAATACTATGATCGATGATCTAGTTCATGGCTGGAAAATTTTTATATCTTTCCGTTGGATCGTAATTGGTGTATTTGGTTTCTCATTTATTGTTCTAGCTTGGGCGGCCGGTGAAAATATCTTGGGCCCCTTGATTGCGCTCAAAGAATTTAATGGCGCAAAATCTTGGTCCCTTGTGTTATCTTTTGAAGGAATAGGCTTACTGATTGGCTCGGTTATAGGACTCAAGATTAAATTAAAGTATCCACTTCGCTTTCTACTAATTATCAGTTTTTCAATTTCGTTATATATGTGGTCTATGGCAAAGCCACAATCGATCTGGTTTATTGCGTTCTGCGCGCTACTTTGGGGGATAACACTAGATTTATGGATAACAATTTGGTCGACTGCTATGGCAAGAGAAGTTCCGCGCGAAGCCCTTTCAAGAGTTTCAGCATTTGATGCGATGGGCACGATGCTCTTGCGGCCAGTTGGACTCGCTATCGCCGGCCCACTTTCGCTGGCGGTTGGCATCTCAGAAACTCTCTATTTCTTCGCGATTTTTACTGCGGCCTTAATTATCGCGATGTTGGCAACCCCGGCAATGCGCAATATGCAGATTGCAGAAGCCAAGATCGCGGAGTAGATTCTCAGAAAGATTTAAACTTTTTCGCCCCACCCTTTAAGCAAGGAGAAAGTAAAGTTTTACCATGCGCACTTCAACAAAAGTAATGGCAGGTTTTCTACTCGGTGTAACAACCGCCGGCGGAATCGCAACTGCATCCGGAGTCTTTAGCACCAATGTTGTTAAAGCCTGTGTTGATAAGAAGACCCAAGCTATTTATGCAGCTGTGAATAACACCTGTCCAGCAAATAGAACTGGCGTATCACTGGGTTCAGTAGGTTCAGTAGCTGGAAGTCTTAATTCAATAGTGAATAAAGTTTCACCAAGTGTTGTAACCATTTACGTCACAACACCAACTGGTGGCGGCAGTGGCTCAGGTTCAATTTTTAAATCATCATCAACCTTTAGTTATGTAGTTACCAATAACCACGTCATTGAAGATGCAGTCGGCGGCGCAGGAATTATTTCAGTTGGGTTGGATAACGGAGAACAAGTGTCTGCAACTGTTGTAGGCAGAGATCCCAATTATGATTTAGCAGTTCTGCGAATCACAAAGAGCAATCTTCCAACCATTGAACTTGGTGATTCAAGTCAACTAAAAATCGGAGATCAAGTAATTGCATTTGGCTCACCACTCGGACTTGATCGCACTGTTACGAGCGGAATAGTTTCTTCATTAAATCGACCAGTTGTTACAGGTGATGGAGTTAATTCACCAGAATCATATGTAGATGCAATTCAAACTGACGCATCAATTAACTTTGGTAATTCAGGTGGTCCACTAACTGATTCACTGGGAAGAATGATTGGAATAAACGCCGCAATCGTAAGTCTTGGATCAACAACTAGTCGGGGCGGTTCAATCGGACTTGGCTTTGCAATCCCCATGAATCAAGCGCTTCGGGTAATGAATGAAATTATTGATACCGGAAAGGCAACCCGGCCAGTCTTAGGTGTCTTCTTCGATAGAAGTTTTACCCCAGGTAAGGGCGCAAAGATTTCAAGTCTCTCCCCTAACGAAGCTGCACAAAAAGCTGGAATTCCAGTCGGTGCAATCATTACATCGATAAATGGGATTCGAATAACAGATCAAGTATCTGCAATTGTTCGGATTCGTTCATATGCCCCTGGTGACAAGGTGACAATTGTGGTCACAATGCCCGCCGGTGGATCAAAGACATTTAACGTAACTTTGGGTTCAGCAGTCTCAAACTAAAGTCGTTTAATGGTTTGTAGTCCATGCCTTGCCGTATCCTCTAGGCATGGAGATATTCGATTTACGAGTTACTGTCGACAGTATCGGTGGGCGCTCGGTCTGCGGCTTAAAGCCAGGAGATTATTTCGAAGTTACAAATAGCGCCGAGCTACGAATTCCCGAAGGAAAACATTTTTGCATGTATGCAATCGCATCTATTTTGCCTCTGCTTCCTGCTAAACAACGCAAGATGGCATCCGATGATTGGCTTGAACAAGATTCACTTGTCGCCTGTCCTGATCCAGAAGAGAAACTGATTATGAAGATTGATCGGATTCGTTCAGTTAACCTAAATGCGCAGGATCTAACTTAATTATTGTTGGTGTGCATTATGTTGCGATGTTTGTCGTTGTAACGCTCTAAATAATAAACTGGACCCTTTGGCCCTTTGCTTCTACTTAAAACTTCAGCAATAGCAGCTAGTTCATTTTCACTAAACTTTATTGTTGGAATTTTCAAATTAGATTCTAAATGTGAAAGATTTCGTGCGCCAACAATTACCGCAGTAACACCTGGTCGATTCACAATATAAGCCGATGCAATTGTTCCGATATCAGTGTTATGAGATTTGGAAATTACATCTAAAACTTTAAGTAACTCCTGAAAAAGATCCCAACCACCAAATTCCTTAATAATTAATTGATACTTAACATTTGATCTCGTATCAACCTGGGTTGGTTCGCTAGTTCCAAGAAATCTTTCTGAGAAGAATCCGCCGGCTACGGTGCCGTAACAGAGAATGCCAATGCCGTTCTCTAAGCAGTATTGCGCCATTTCATCTTCAGCGCGGGTATCAATCATCGAATATTGCACCTGGGTACTTGCCGGTTTCAGACCAGCATCAACCATTTCGCTCAACCGCTCAACATCAAAGTTGGTAACTCCGATATGGCGAATTTTTCCTGCGCTCTTTAACTTAAAGAGTTCCTCCATCGCTGCCAGATAATTCTTTGCTTCATATTTCCACCAGTGAAACTGGACTAAATCAACTTGGTCTACACCAAGGCGTGAAAGTGAACGATTTACAATTGTCTCAACATCAGAGCGATCAAAGTTATCCAAGAATTTTTCATTGGGAACATACTTGGTATGCAGCTGAACTAAATCCCGAGCCAAATCGCCATGGGTCTCTCGTAGCTTTGCAATCGACTTTCCGATTAGTTCCTCAACACCGGTATAGATATCACCAAAATCTAGCGTCGTGATTCCGGCTTCAATAAAAGCAGTTGTGTCATCAATAGCGCGCTGATCTTCGATCTTCTGATTTAACGAATGGCCAGAACTTAACTGCCACCCACCCTTTATTACTGGACAGATTTTGTATCCAGGAACTAATTCACGTTTCTGCATTATTGAATAACCGCTTCGGCTTCGATTTCAGCTAAATATTCATCGCCAATCAATTTTGCAATGAACATAGTATTTGCAGGTCGGATATCTGCAAAACGTTCGCCATGTGCTCGCGAGATTGCTTCCCAATCTGACATGTTGTTTACAAATACTCTTGTGCGCACAACATCTGAAAGTTTTGCCCCAAGAGATTCAAGTGAAGCCTCAATTTTATCGATTATAAAGTGCGCTTGCGCAGCCGGATCAGTCTTACTGACAGCAAGTTCACCATGAGTTGCAGTTGTTCCTGAAACCAGAACGCGATCACCAATTCGGACTGCTCTGGAATAACCAGCAAGAGTTTCCCAAGTTGTTCCGGAATCAATTCGTTCTTTGGTTGCGGACTTTACTGATTTATAAACTGGTGGGAATTCTTCTAAGTGATGGCTAAGGTCGCCAGACGCCGTTAGATACGGTGGCTTTCGATATTCATCACCACAGTCACCCGGAATCGGATCAAGTAAGTCCAACGCACTCTTTATGCGTTTGCGTTGATCTTTGCTTAGCTCAAAGGTAAAGAGTGAAGTCGCATCTGAAATGTGTGCATTTTCGCCAAGTCTGGCTCCGATAATTACTGCACCTACAGCCTTCTGAGCTAGCTGATACTTGCTTGCGATAGTCGAGATTGAACGGTCGGTCTCTTCGCTAACTTTGTTCAAAACCTCCAAAACGCTCTGGAATTTATCCCAACCACCGGCGCTATCTATAAATCTCTTGTATTTCATAAGCGACCAGTTAGATAAACCATCTCCAGTAGGTTCAGATTTTCCAAGCCATTTCTTTGAAATAAATCCACCACAAAGAGTTCCGTAGGCCAAAATTGCAATTCCATTTGCATCGCAATATTCAGCCATCTGGCCACCACCGCGACGATCGACTAGGGAATACGAGATTTGATTAGAAACTAAATCAACTCCGCTTGATTTCGCGATCCGAAGATGAGCAGTATCAAAGTTAGTTGTTCCAATTGCCCGAATTAGACCCTCTTCTTTTAACTCCTGCAAATAAATTAGGGCATCTAACCAATATGGATTAGAGAATTTCCAGGCGTGATATTGGAGTAAATCAACTTTCTTAGTTTGCAAGCGATCTAATCGAGCTTGCACTGCTTCTCGCACTTGCTCGCGACTTACCGGCCCGGGCTTTGGAACCCACTTGGTAAGCAACTTAGTTTTTGTGCCCTCACCAAGGTTCTTCTTAAATGTGCCAGCAATAATTTCTGCAGATCCATAGTGATCAGCCATATCGAAAGTATTTAAACCTGCTTCAGCATATGGCGCCATGAATTGTGCAGTGCGAACTGGATCTAAGGTGTTTCCATCTTTCTCCATATCGGCAATCTGCCAGAGCCCCGTAATCGCTCTAGAAATTTCCAGATTTTTTGCAAGCTTGTAAGTTTGCACTTTATTAGCCGGCATGAGATTTACCCCCGAAGAAATTGTTTAGTTTTAGCAAAGGCAGCGATTACTTTTGCAACATCTTCTCGATCGTTATAGAAGTGCGGTGAAATTCTTACATTTCCATCTCTTGAAGAAACTATAACCTTTTCGTTCTCAAGCGCTGAAACATGTGCGTTTTCATCCATTGTTGCAATGGCAAGCATTGCGGCGTGATTCTGTGGCGCCTTTGGGGTAACAACTCGATAACCAAGTTCGGATATTCCTTCACGCAATTCATCATGTAAAGGAGCGACATATGCGGCGATGTTTTCTAACCCAATCTTGAGAACATATTCCATTCCAGCCGCTGCAGGATAAAGAGATGGAATTGCAGGTGTGCCTGATTCAAATCTCCTCGCATCTTTTGCTGGATCGTAGCTATGGATGGCCATTGCAAAAATATTATCTGCCGCAAACCATCCGGTTGCAGTTGGGATCAGGTGGCTAGTTGTTTCTGGTCTAGCGAACATAAATCCAACCCCAGGTGCACCCAGCATGTATTTCAAAACTCCACCAACCAAGAAATCTGTCTTAAGTTTGGATAAGTCAATCGGTATTGCACCTACTGCCTGATATGCATCAACTAAAATCAGCGCTCCTGCTTTATGCGCTGCTTCAATTATTGGTTCTAATTCAGTCATTGTTCCGTTGCGGAAACAAACATGTGTTACTGAAACAATCAAAGTCTCTTCATCAATCGCAGATAAAAGTGCGGAGAGGTCAACCGTTAGATCTTCTTTACTTGGAACATGAATTACCTTTGCCCCACGTCTCTCTTGGGCGTGCCAAATTTGTCCAATAGTTGGAAACTCATTGTCGGTAGTTACTACCTTGTTCCGTTTCCCCGTGAAATCTAAGGCTGAAGCTAGCGATGCAACGCCCGCTGATGCCGAAGTGGTAACAGCAATTTGATTTGCGGGCACATTAAAAAATTTTCCAAGTAAATCCCTTACGTTCTCTTGGTGGCCAGCCCAGTCGCCCCAAGCAGAACCTTTTAGTTCTAGCGTCTTCAAATAAGTATCAAAACTCTCTTTAACGCTATCCGCAATGGCACCTTGAGAGCATGAGTTCATGTAGGTAACATGATCGAATACTTTGAAATCTGATCGATACTTCGCAGCTAAATCAATAGAAGTGTTAACGGCCATGGTCTGCCCTCCGAATTTCGTGATGCCCAGCAAATTTGCCGGATATTTTCTTTGAAGCTATGCGCACAGTCTCCAACACATCGCTAATAAAGACCAGAACTAAATCGAGTTTATTCAGTCTCACTGTAACCAGGGGCCGGCCGGCCATCTGGGTAATACGCAGCAGCGGGCGAACCTTGAGGCCGAAATATTCCGAGCAGCCAGAGATCCTCGGTGCCGCTGTTCACAATTGAATGGAGCAATCTTGGAGTGATGCTAAATGTTGATCCTGCTGAAATATCTTGAATCTCGCCATCAACTGCAACGCTTCCAGTCCCACTTACGATCTGGCAGATCTCATCATAAAGATGATAATGATCGGGCGCTCCTGAAGGTGGAATAAAACCGATAAACATTGTGGCGGCAGCTGAACCCTTGCTTGCATCAAAGAGAACTTCAAATTCTCGACTTCCAGTTGCAGCGCCTTTATTACTTGCGCCCTGCTTTACATGACGTTGAAAAACTTCTGTCGGACTAGTTTGCTTTCGAGCAAATGGACCAGTTACAGGAATACTTACCTCTAGCGCCTTTAAATCATTTCCATTAGCCCAGAAGAAATTCTCACCACTTCGGATGTGAACTGCTGAACCAGCTTCGACCTTAACGCTGTTTTCATCATCACTTCCAATAATTTCCAAACTTGCACTTCCGGCTCTGACATAAATCAGAGTGTCACAGTCCTTGGAGCCCTTTGGTGACGCATTGCCAGTCAGGTGGATTTCAGTTGCAGTCATTGGTTCTGCGAATGAACCAGATTTAATTAGATTGAAGCATTGCCCTTGGCCTCGCATAGTTATATCTTCTGACGCTAGAGTTGCCGCGTTAAATACTTTGCCTGGCTTCATAACTTGAAAGGTAGCGTAAAAATGAAAGTTTTTAAACATGCAAGTGCAATTTGGAATGGAACAGTTCCTGCGGGGACTGGATCAATGAAGCTGGGACGAGCAGGAGAAGTTCTGCCATTCTCACTTAAGTCACGAGTCGAAGATGTTCCAATGACCAATCCGGAAGAGCTAATCGGAGCAGCCCACGCTGGTTGTTTCTCAATGGCGCTTTCAAGTCTGATTGAAGAAGCCGGCAAAGTTCCCGGAACTGTTGAAACATCAGCAAAGGTAACTTTGGAACAACGCGACGACGGTTTTTGGATTAGTGAAATCAATTTAATAACCAGAGGCTCTAACCAGGCAATGACAAATGATGAATTTGTTGCACTTGCCGAAAAAGCGAAGACAACCTGTCCGGTTTCAAAGCTTTACTCATCTGCGACCATCACCCTGGATGCGGCACTGGCCTAATTACTTGCGGGTAGGTGACGGTCGTCAAAAATGTTGCCTACCTCTCAATGCAATTCAGGCATAGCCCTTGTAGTGCTGTAAATAGCCGGTGATAAGGTGAACCAATGAGCCAGACCAGTGCAGGCGCCAAATTTCGTAAAGCCCTTACTGAAGAATCTCCGCTCCAGGTAATTGGAACAATAAATGCTAATCACGCACTGCTAGCGAAACGAGCAGGCTTTAAAGCAATCTATCTTTCTGGTGGTGGCGTTGCAGCAGGTTCACTCGGTATTCCAGATTTAGGAATCACTGGTTTAGAAGATGTATTAGTTGATGTTCGCCGAATAACAGATGTTTGTGATACCCCACTTCTTGTAGATATTGATACCGGCTTTGGCGCATCAGCTTTCAATATTGCGCGCTCTGTGCGTACTATAAATAAAGCAGGAGCTGCCGCGATTCATATTGAAGATCAAGTTGGGGCAAAGCGCTGTGGACACAGGCCAAATAAAGAATTAGTAAGTAAAGCGGAAATGGTCGATCGCATCAAAGCAGCGGTCGATGCTCGAGTAGATGATTCATTCGTAATTATGGCCCGTACCGATGCGCTCGCAGTTGAAGGAATTGATGCGGCGCTAGAAAGAGCCAATGCATACATTGAAGCTGGTGCGGATGCACTTTTCCCTGAAGCAATTACCGATCTTCCGACCTACAAAAAATTCACTGATGTAATTAAAGTTCCAGTTCTTGCAAACATCACAGAATTTGGAATGACACCACTTTTCACAACCACAGAACTTGCGAGTGTTGGTGTTGGGATTGTTCTTTATCCACTTTCGGCATTCCGCGCCATGAATAAGGCAGCAGAAAACGTTTACGAAACTGTGCGAAAAGATGGGTCACAAAAAGCAGTTTTAGAGACTATGCAGACTCGAGAAGAGCTTTATCAAAGAATTAATTATTATGAATACGAAGGTGCACTAGATAAGTTACTAGGTAATGGAGACGAAAAGAAATAATGAGCGATTCACCAAAAATTGAATTTAAGCCGAAGAAATCTGTTGCACTTTCAGGTGTTACAGCAGGATCCACCGCTCTCTGCTCTGTTGGTAAGAGCGGAAACGATCTTCACTACCGTGGTTATGACATTCTTGATTTAGCCGCAAAGTGCGAATTTGAAGAAGTCGCGTTCCTATTAATCCATGGAAAACTGCCAACTAAGAGCGAACTAGCGGCATATAAAACAAAGTTGAAGTCACTTCGCGGATTACCAAATACCGTAAAGAAAGTTCTAGAAGCTCTTCCAAAAACAGCTCATCCAATGGATGTTATGCGCACTGGTGTTTCGGCGCTGGGTTGCGATGCCCCAGAATCCCTAGTTCATACGCCAGAGGAAGCTAAAGAAATCGCAGATCGCCTAGTCGCATCTTTCGGTTCAATGCTTCTTTATTGGTATCACTTTGCAAATAGTGGAAAACAAATCGAAGTTGAGACCAATGATGATTCTGTAGGCGGACATTTCTTACATATGTTGCATGGCAAAACACCAAGTGACGAATGGGTCAAAGCAATGCATATCTCGTTAATTCTTTATGCAGAGCACGAATTTAACGCATCAACATTTACTGGCCGCGTAATTGCTGGAACTGGTTCCGATATTTTTGCTGCAATCACTGGCGCAATTGGTGCGCTTCGTGGACCAAAGCATGGTGGCGCTAATGAAGTAGCACTTGAAATTCAAGAGCGATATTCAAATCCAGATGAGGCTGAGAAAGATATTCGGGCCCGAGTTGAACGAAAAGAAGTTGTAATAGGTTTTGGTCACCCGGTTTATACAATCTCAGATCCGCGAAATGTAGTTATCAAGTCTGTTGCACATGGGCTAAGCACGACTGCTGGAGATTTAAAACTTTATGACATCGCGGAACGAATCGAATCTGTTATGTGGGATGCTAAAAAGATGTTTCCAAATCTTGATTGGTTCTCGGCGGTTGCCTATCAGACGATGGGAATTCCAACAGCTTTCTTTACTCCAATATTCGTGATAGCTCGCACAACTGGTTGGTCAGCACATGTGATCGAACAACGAATCGATAATAAAATTATTCGCCCAAGTGCGGATTACACGGGCCCAGAAGATCTGGAATTCGTGCCAATAGAGAAAAGATAGGGTCATACGTGTCATCAAATATCACAAAGGTAAAACAAGAATTCGATAAAGAAATAATTGACATTGTTGATTACGTTGAGAATTACGAGATTAAATCCGAAGTTGCTTACGAAACCGCATGGAATTGCTTATTAGACACCCTGGGCTGCGGACTTGAAGCACTTGAATATGATGAATGTAAGAAATTACTTGGACCGCTAGTTCCAGGAACAACTGTTACAAACGGTGTTCGAGTTCCAGGAACCAACTATGAATTAGATCCAGTTCAGGGCGCGTTCAACATTGGCGCCATGATTCGCTGGCTAGATTTCAATGACACTTGGTTAGCAGCTGAATGGGGCCACCCTTCAGATAACTTGGGCGGAATTCTTGCTACTGCTGATTGGCTTTCACGTGCTGCGGTTGCATCTGGTCGACCACCACTAAAGGTCCATGATGTTTTAACTGCGATGATTAAAGCGCATGAAATTCAAGGCTGTATTGCACTTGAAAACTCATTTAACAAAGTCGGGCTTGATCACGTAATTCTTGTGAAAGTCGCATCAACAGCTGTTGTTGCAAAGATGCTTGGTTTAACTCGCGAGCAGACTTTAAATGCGGTCTCACTTGCTTGGGTTGATGGTCAAGCACTTCGCACATACCGTCATTTTCCTAACGCTGGCTCTCGTAAATCCTGGGCTGCCGGTGATGCAACATCACGCGCAGTTCGACTTGCTCTGATTGCACAGACTGGCGAAATGGGTTATCCATCAGTCCTAACCGCAAAAGTTTGGGGCTTCTACGATTCACTCTTCCGCGGAAATTCTTTTAAGTTCCAACGCGCATACGGTTCATATGTGATGGAGAACATTCTCTTCAAGATTTCTTTCCCTGCCGAGTTCCATTCACAAACTGCAGTTGAAGCAGCAATGACAATTAACGGTCTAATGAAGGCTGCAGGAAAAACAGCTGCCGACATTGCGAGTGTAAAGATCAGAACTCATGAAGCTTGTATTCGGATTATTGATAAGAAAGGTCCGCTCGGAAACCCAGCAGATCGCGATCACTGTATTCAATACATGGTCGCAGTTCCACTTATCTTTGGTCGTCTTACCGCACGTGATTACGAAGATGACATCGCTGCAGATCCAGCAATTGATGCGCTTCGCGAAAAAATAGTTTGCGTTGAGGATCCAGCATTTACTGTTGATTATCATGATCCAAGTAAGCGCTCTATCGCTAATGCCTTAACTGTTGAATTTAAAGATGGCAGCAAGTTCGATGAAGTAGTTGTCGAATATCCAATCGGACATGCTCGTCGCAGAACTGATGGAATTCCACTACTTATCGAGAAATTCAAGATTAACTTGGCTCGGATTTTTAGCGCAGATCAACAGAAGAAAATTCTTGATGTTTCTATGGACTATAAGAAGTTATCTCAAATGGCCGTTAATGAATACGTTGATCTTTACGTAAATAAAGAGTACAAAGCCAAGTAATTACTTCTTCTTTTTAACTTCCGCCTTGCCCGCAACGCTATGAAAATAGTTAAGGGCAGGGATGGCAAGTAAGTCGTGGACTTTAAAGAAGCTATCCATTGCTGCAAAGCCGGGCCAATTCTTGGGCAAATATTCCTTAGGAAGTCCTGGGTCAAAGTAAGGAACATGCCGCCAGTTGGTTAAAACCTTCGTGTAATCAATAAATGCTTCAAGCGGATCAGGCTTTGAAATCTTCTTGGTAAACCACTTTTTCATGACTGGTCGCGCAGTTGTGCTGAATGATTTATATAAAGAGCTGATTCCATCTAAATCCCACCACTGACTTACTGCATTTGGTGTTGGCTGAAACGCTAAGTGGTGTGCTGAGAAAATGCTCATGTATTTTTCAATGTTCAATACTTTGGCAAGCGCGGTAACATCAGCGGTTAATTGGCGCGGTGCGATCCAAAGTCCACCAGTGACCTGAGCAAATCCCACACGAATTAATCGTGATCGCAATTGATATCTAAGCGCTCGGTTCTTCTCCGGAATCGAAAATGCAACTAGCACCCAACCTTCATCGCGTGGGGCCTCGCGTCTTTCGAGAACACGCGAATCACCAAGCTCAAAAGTTTTTCTAGCTTCAGCACTCAGCGCGTAGCCTTGAATTCCATTCTGAGATTTAGAAATTAGAATCCCACGGCGCTTAAATCGAGATAGTGCGCTTCGAACCGATGCTTCATCAACATCTAATTCAGCGCAGAGGCTAACGATCGCACTCGAAGAGAGCCACCCACCAAGAGAGCGGCTATATGCGCCATAAATTGTGATGATTAAAGATTGCGGCCGATTTGCACGGTCAATTAAATCTTTCGCTTCACCTGCAAATATGCTGACCACGGCGGTAATGTTAGTGGGGTAATTTGAATAAAGTAGCGCTTTAGAGAGGTAATAAATGGCCGGAGCATCTATCGAGATAAAGAGATTCCTTGAGTGGGCTGAAACCGATGCCGCTGGTCACCAACATTATTCGAGCGCATTTCGCTGGGTAGAAGAGTGCGAAGCAGCGCTTTATCGCAGTGTTGGATTACCTTCTACTCTCTTTGGCCAAATTCCAAGAGTTAAAGTCAACATGGAATATAAGCGTCGGATTTTTTTCGGTGAAGAGATTACAACTCGCCTTGAAGTCATCAGAATTGGAAATTCATCTTTAGAGCTAGCATTCACGGCAGATGTAAATGGTGAACTTGCAGCTGTAGGAAGTTATGTGATTGTGCACTCACCAAATAAAGAAGCCGGTGCTCAAAGATGGCCAGATGCATGGCGGGCAAAGTTATTTACTGAGTAAATTCGCAACCATCAATCCGCTGCCGCCACCAACTCCGCCACCTGGCCAGGTGCCAGATCCACAAATAAAGAGATTTTTAATTGGCGCCTTATGACCGGTCCAACCAGGTAGTGGACGTAGAAAGAAAAATTGCGCAGGATGGTGGCTTCCACCAAGTGAATCGCCCTTAATTAAATTAGCGTTGTAACGTTCTAAATCTGTCGGGGTTAGAACTTTTCTAGCAAGAATTTTTGCTTTTAAGCCAGGCGCATATTGCTCGATGTTTTCAATTATGCGATCTGCATACTCTTCACCAACTTGATCCCAGGTAGTTCCAACCATTTCAAGTGGCAGAACTCGAACTTGAATCCAGAGGACATGTTTGCCATCGGGCGCACGCGTTGGATCACTTACAGTTGGTTGGCCAATAACTAGCGCAGGTGTTGTCGGAAGTTGTCCAGCAGCAGCAACCGTATAAGTCATCGCTAAGTCATCAACATATGGTGCGATATGAACGTAGTTAAAACCGCGGGCTTCGCTAGCAGTCCAATCAGGAAGATCGCTTAGTGCCAGGTGAATCATCATTGTGCCAAGTCCGGGACGGAAATTCTTGACCTTTGACACTTCTGGTTTTTCAGCATCAAGCTTTGGTAGCAAGTTCGGAATTAGTGCTGGATTTACATTCGCGATTATTTTTGTGGCTTCATAAACCGTTCCATCAGCAGTTTTGACACCAGTTGCTTTTCCATCAGTAGTAATAATTTCGGTAACTCTCGCGCCAGAAACTAAAGTTCCGCCATTCTCTTTAATGACTCCAACCAATGATTTAATTAAATTATCTGCGCCACCCTTACCAAGAACCATTCCAAACTCTTGGCCACCAATCGATTCTAGGAATGAGAATAACGCGCCACCTGAAATATCTGGTCCGTAATCAAGATGCATTCCCCAAATAGCAGCAAGCGCTTTCGTTTCTGGGTGGACAAAATGTTCATCAGTAAAGGCACGACTTGATTGCAATAACAATCTAATTAAATCAAAAAGCCCTTCGGTTCCTATTGCCCGCCAGGTTTTATAAAGAGATTTCGCTGCAGCAAATGATGGAAGTTCAGTTCCTAAAATTGGAAATAGATGCGGTGCCAATATGCCAAGTTTTGTGGTGAGAGATTTCCAGGATTCAACATCGCCGGGTGCGACTCGAGTCAGAGTTGCAATGTTTGCATCTCGATCCATAACAATTCCAATTGATTTTCCATCAGGGAAGACCGAGCAAAATGGTTTTGCTGATGGAACAAATTCCAAACCGTTCCGAATCAAATCATCTTTAAGAGCAGCCATAACGCCACCACCGGCAAATAAGCTCAAGTTAGTAGCAAAGAGGTCATGCTTGAAGCCAGGCAAGGTAACTTCTTCAGTGCGAACGGCACCACCAAACTCAGCCGCACTTTCTAGAACAATTACCGATTTACCCCGCTTAGCCAATAAAGCCGCAGCGCTCAAACCATTGATTCCAGATCCAATAATCACAATTTTTGACATGTGCGATCTTCTCACGATTATTGACGGTCGGACAATACCCGCAATAGATTTCGACCATGACTTCACCACAAAAGTTCGATGCAATTATTATCGGCAGCGGTATCAACTCACTTGTTGCGGGAGCCGTTCTTAGTAAATCGGGTTGGCGCGTTTTAGTTTGTGAGCGCAACGCGACTGCTGGTGGCGCGATTAAAACCGAACAAGCAACTCTGCCGGGATACACACATGAACTGCTTTCAAGTTGGCACCCACTATTTGTTGGTGGCCCGGCATATGCAGAGCTCAAGGATGAATTGGATAAACGAGGTTTAGTTTATAAAAATACCGAACTTCCAACTGGCGTTGTTTGTAGCGATGGAACTGCAATTTTATCTACCAATCCAGAAATTACCGGAGCAGAATTTGCCCGCATTGGCGATAGCGAATCTTGGGCACAAATGATGGCGGAGTTCACTCCAAAATTAGATTTAGCATTCGGCTTACTTGGCGCGGATCTATGGCGAAAATCTTCATTGAAGCTGGCCCAATTAGCGCGCAAGAGATTTGGAAATCGTGGTCTAGTAGCAACAGGTGCAGAACTGTTGGAACCTGCTGCGCCGTGGCTTGATCGCCAATTTAAATCTCCAGTAAGTAAAGCCTTACTTGCTCCGTGGGCGCTTCACAATGGACTTGGTCCAGATGATGCAGTGAGTGCTTTCATTACCAAAGTTATTTCTGCGGCAGTTGCATTTGGCGGAATGCCAGTCCCAGTTGGTGGCGGAATCAAATTGGTAGAAGCACTAACTTCAATCATTACTGACGCCGGTGGACAGTTAATTACTGGCGCTGATGTTGTAAAAGTAATTGTTGAAAATAAGAGCGCGACCGGAGTAAAACTCAGCGATGGCAGAACATTCAATGCAGGTAAAGCAGTTCTTGCTTCAACAACACCGCAAGCGCTTTATCAAGGTTTGTTGGCAGGCGTTGATGTCCCAGCAGAGATTAAAACTTCTGCAGATAATTTTCGCTATGGCCGCGCTGCGATTCAGATTCATCTCGCACTTTCAGAGCCACCGGTTTGGAAGTCTGACGCTCGAATGAAGGATGTCGCAATAGTTCACGTTTTAGATGGAATTAATTCGTTATCAGAATCTGTTAACGCAGCAAATCGTGGCTATCTTCCATCACGTCCAACAATTGTGGTTGGTCAGCCTTGCGCGGTAGATCCATCAAGAGCTCCTGCTGGTAAATCAATTATTTGGATTCAACTACAAGAGAATCCACAAGTAATTAAGGGCGACTTGGCTAATGAGATTAATCCTGGAGATGGAAGTTGGAATGAAGAGCGGTTAAATACATACGCAGATCGCGTTCTTGAACAACTTGGTGCCGAGATTACAAACTTAAAATCTGCAACAGTTGCAAAGATAGTTTTAGGCCCACGTGAGATTGAAGCAATGAATAAGAATCTAGTTGGCGGAGATCCCTATGCTGGCGACTGTCGCATCGATCAATATGCACCATGGCGTCCACTATCTGCAGCAACCGGGCACCGAACTCCGGTAAAGAATCTCTGGCACATTGGTGCATCGACTCATCCGGGGCCAGGACTCGGTGGCGGATCAGGATTTTTGGTTGCAAAGCGTTTAACTAAGAAACGGTTTGGTAAATAAAAAAAGCCCGCCAAGTAATTGGCGGGCTTTTTAATTTCTACTTTTTACTTTGAAACCAGAGCAAATACTCTTGTAGGTGAACCTGAACCACCAACAATCTTTAGTGGCGCAGCAATAACAATTGCACCAGTTGTTGGCAACTTATCTAGGTTGCGAAGTTGAGTTAGGCCGTACTTGTTATTTCCAAGTAGGTAGTTGTGGCAAGGGAATGGAACTTCCATTCCAAATGCGCCACCAGCATCGATACCAACCGTTTCAACACCTAATCCAAGGATGTCGCGCTTTGTTGCAAGGAACTCAGCACATGCAGGTGGAAGTCCTGGTGTATGTGGTCCATTTTCATCTGCGTTAGCAAATGCCTTTGGATCATCACCAAACTTTGACCAACCAGTGCGGAATAGAACCCAAGCACCCTTTGGAATTTGACCATTTACTTTTTCCCAAGCTTCGATATGTGAAACTTCAAGGAGAAAATCAGGATTAGCTTCAGACTCTTTAACAAAATCTAATACAACCGCAGGACCAACTAAACGTTGTGGTGGAATCGATGCAACATCGTCGCCATCTTTTCCGGTAATCCAGTGGTTAGGAGCATCTAAGTGAGTTCCGGTGTGTTCACCTGTATGGAAGTTATTCCAATACCAAGCTGGACCACGATCGTCATACTTAGAAATTTCTTCTAACTGAAATGTTGCGGTCTGGCCGAATGGTTCTGGAAGAACCAAAATTGGTGTCTTCGAATGTAGTGGTGCTGTTAGGTCAAGAACCTGAACTGCTCCTGATACAAGATCATTTGCTAAGGCATTTAGATTTGCCATTTATCTGCTCCTTCTTATTATCGGTTTAAGCCTTCCGCGGATTGGTCATCGCAGGGGATTGAGATTAGCCGTGTGTGGGCCTTATTTCTAGGTTTGACGACCGTCAATTTCCCCTTAGAGCGTTCAGGGATTTGTCGTTTAGCACACACCCATTCTGGGGATTATCTCCTAGACAGGTCAGAGTGCGCGTGCGACGATTACCGAGTATTTTTTCCCTCTGAGGCTAGACCTTAGAGACCACAGATCTTTTCAAGGGAGAGACACATGGCAGAACGTTCGTTCGCTACTGAAGTCGGAAAATTACGTGCTGGCGCCGGCGAAGAATTTTTCGGTGAAGGAATCCTTGCTGTCACTAAAGCACTTTTACAATCTGGTGTTTCTTATGTTGGCGGATATCAAGGCGCGCCAATCTCACATTTAATGGATGTTTTGGGCGATGCAAAAGAAATTCTTGATGAATTAGGTGTGCACTTTGAAAATAGTGCATCTGAAGCAACCGCAGCAGCATCCCTTGCCGCTTCAGTTTATTACCCACTACGTGGTGCAATTACTTTCAAATCTACAGTCGGAACAAACGTAGCTTCAGATGCGCTCGCAAATCTGGCATCAGGTGGAGTTACTGGCGGCGCACTAATTATTGTTGGCGAAGATTACGGCGAAGGTTCTTCAATTATGCAAGAGCGCTCACACGCATTTGCAATGAAGTCACAGATTTGGTTATTGGATCCAAGACCAAACCTGACTGCAATTGTTGATTCAGTAGATATCGGCTTCCGACTTTCTGAAGCAAGTAATTCACCAGTGATGCTTCAACTTAGATTACGTTCTTGCCATTTACATGGTCGCTTTATTGCAAAGGACAATATAAAACCAGAATTTACATTGCGCGACGCTATGGAAAATCCATTACGCGATACCAATCGAATCGTTCTTCCTCCTGCCAGCTTTATGCACGAGCAAGAGAAAGTTACAAAGCGTTGGCCAGCAGCAGTTAAATTCATTAAAGATAATAAAATCAATGAATTCTTCGCAGACGGAACCCAAGACTTCGGAATTGTCATGCAAGGCGGGCTCTACAACACAGTAATTCGCTCACTTCAATTGCTTGGACTCTCTGATATTTATGGCAATAGCAAGATTCCGCTTTATATTCTCAATGTCACATATCCAATTGTTGATGACGAAGTCGTTGAATTCGCTAAGAGCAAGAAGGGCATTCTTCTAGTAGAAGAGGGCCAACCTGATTACATCGAGCAGAATATAAATGCGATTCTGCGACGTGCTGGCGTTCAAACTGCGCTCCACGGAAAAGATTTGTTACCTGTCGCCGGTGAATACACGCCAGCTTCGGTCACAAAGGGAATTCTGGAATTTGTTAAGAAGTTTGGTCCAGAACTTTTAGATCAGAATAATCTTCCAGCGATTGTTCGCCCAGATGGCGATAAACCGAATTCAATTAAATCAGTTGCACCAACCGAGCAAATTCATGGACGTCCGCCATCATTTTGTACCGGATGTCCAGAGCGACCAATCTTTACTGCACTTAAGTTGGCAGAGAAAGAAACTGGTAACCACCATATTTCGGCAGATATTGGCTGCCATCTATTTTCGATTTTGCCACCATTTAATATCGGTGCAACGACTATGGGTTATGGACTTGGCGCCGCTGGTGCGTCAGCGCTTCACGATTTAGATAGTGATAAAAGAACAATCAGTTTTATGGGCGATGGTGGTTTTTGGCACAATGGCTTGACCAGCGGAATTGGAAATGCAGTTTTCAATAAGAGCGATGGTCTTGTTGTAGTTGTCGATAACGCATATAGCGCAGCAACTGGCGGCCAAGATGTTCTCTCATCTTCAGCATCCAGCGAAATTAGGTCAACAAAACATCCAATCGAACGCGCAGTTCGAGGCATCGGTGTCGAGTGGGCAAAGACAGTTTCAAATACATTTAAAGTGCATGAAATGAAGAATATATTTATAGATGCGTTAACAACTAAGGAACAAGGTCCTAAAGTAATTGTTGCTCAGAGCGAATGCACGCTTAACAAAACTCGACGTGAACGTCCGCTAGCAGCAAAGCGAATCAAAGAAGGTAAGCGCGTAGTTCGTGAACGTTTCGGCGTAGATCCAGATACCTGCACCGGAGACCACTCTTGCATCCGCTTAAATGGCTGCCCATCTTTAACAATTACCGCTAATCCAGATCCAATGCGTAAAGATCCAGTGGCAACAGTCCTAAATACCTGTGTGGGATGTGGACTTTGTGGTGAAGCGGCGCACGCAGCTGTTCTATGCCCTTCTTTCTACAAAACTTCAATTATCAGCAACCCATCAATTTGGGATCGCACAAAATTGCGGATACGTAACTCTGTAATTGGATTCTTGCAGAATGGTATTGAACGACGCCTAGTAGGAATTGATGCCTAATCTAAATACGCCACACAATCGCCCAATCACTCTTGCGCTACTTGCAATGGGTGGAGAAGGTGGTGGAGTTTTAGCTGACTGGGCTATCGATATGGCCGAGCACAATGGTTTCTTTGCGCAGACAACTTCAGTTCCAGGAGTTGCGCAACGAACTGGAACAACTGTTTATTACCTAGAGTTTTTTCCAGATGATGGCGCCGGGAAACCAGGAGTGCACGAACCAGTTCTAAGCACAATGGCAACACCAGGTGAAGTAGATATCGTCGTTGCTTCTGAATTAATGGAAGCTGGTCGCGCAATCTTTAGAGGTTTCGTAACTTCTGATGTAACAACTTTCATTACATCCACCCATCGCGTTTACTCAATGACCGAACGAACATCGATGGGCGATGGCCGCGTTGATTCTGAAGAAATTATTAAATCTGCCAAGGCTGCAGCTAAGAAATTTATAGCTGCAGATTTTGCAAAGGTTGCAGAGGAATCCAGCAGCGTTATTTCAGCGGCGCTCTTTGGTGCAATTGCAGGCAGTGGCGCACTTCCATTTACCAAAGAACAATTCGCAGCAGCGATTGAGCGCGGCGGAGTTGGCGTAAAAACATCGATGGCAGCATTTGATAAAAGTTATGAAATTGCAAAGCAGATCGTGACTGATCTAGATAAACCAGCAAGTTCTGGCGTCCCAATCCAAATTGGTAAGCGTCCGGTAGAGCCAGGTGAAATTAGCGCAGAGCAAGAGTTAGCAATTATTAAAGACCCAGCATCAGTTGTCGGTTCAAAGTTAAAGTCACAAGCCGCACAAGTTAAATCTGATTTTCCAGAACCAGCTCGCGTAATGGCGATCAATGGCGTGAAGCGAACAGCCGATTATCAGAGCGTTGCTTATGCTGATAAATACTTGGCAAGGTTGGCAAAGATTAGAGAAATCGAAGCTCAGTTTGGCAATGGCACTGCCCAATTATTAAATGAGACCGCACGCTACACCGCGCTCTGGATGACATATGAAGACACTATTCGCGTTGCAGATTTAAAGACTCGACGCTCTCGCTTCCAAAGAGTCAGTGCTGAAGCAAAAATCGGTGCCGAACAGATTATGGAAGTCCGCGAATATTTGCATCCAATGTCTGAGGAAATTGCAGACACACTTCCAACCCCAATTGGTAAGTGGATTCTGCGCACCAAGCCAGTAACAAAGACAATTGAGAAGATTAGCGAGAATGGCATTATTTTAAATACTGCTTCAGTCAGTGGTTACATACTTCTCTATTTTGTTGCCCGCCTAAAGCCAATTCGTCCAAGGTCGCTGCGCTACAACCTTGAACAAGAGCGTATTGAAAATTGGCTTGCTAAGATTTCAGAAGTAGCGCCAAAGAATTATCAACTAGCTTGCGAAATCGCTGAATGTGCAAATGTAATTAAGGGTTACGGCGATACTCATCGCAATGGATGGCGCAACTTCACTGCGATTATGGCCGAGGTCGATAAAGTTTCAGATAATTCAGATGCCGCTTCCCGCATCAAAGAGCTCCGCCTCGCCGCACTTGCTGACGAAGACGGAACTAAATTACGTAACTATCTAAACGCTTAAACTTCACCAAAGATTTGAGTGATCTGCTCAAAGGACATTGCGCTCTTCGCTGCAGCAGCTTGTTGCTTCTCGCGCTCTAAGTTTCGCTCGAGCTGAATCTTCGCTGCAACATATTGCTTTGGCCAAGGAACATCGGCATATCCACTCTTTGCACCTTCAGTAAGAATCCAAGCTGGGTTTGCAAGATGTGGTCTAGCAACAGCACACAAATCAGCGCGACCTGCAGCGATGATTGTGTTTGCATTGTCCGCTTCAAAGATTGCACCGACAGCAATTGTTGGAATATTTGCCTGGTTGCGAATTCGATCAGCAAATGGGGTCTGGAACATACGACCGTAAATTGGCTTCTCTTTCTTGCTTACCTGACCAGAAGAACAGTCAATAATGTCAGCGCCAGCATCTTTAAATGCCCTTGCGATATCAACGGCATCGGCCGGAGTAATTCCACCAGGTGTCCAGTCGTGTGCCGAGATACGAACGCTTATTGGCTTTCCTTGTGGCCAAACTTCACGAATCGCTTTAAAGATTTCGATTGGGTAGCGCATTCTGTTTTCGAATGATCCACCATATTCATCTGTGCGTTGGTTTGTTAGCGGTGAGATAAATGATGAAAGCAAGTAGCCGTGAGCTGCGTGAAGTTCAAGCCAATCGAAGCCCGCTTTATCTGCATCCTTAACTGCTCTAATGAAATCTGCTTTGACGCGATCCATATCTGCACGATTCATTTCGCGGGCAGTTTGCGAAACACCCTCAACATATTGTTGTGGTGATGCAGAAATAATCTCCCAGTTACCTTCTTTAAGCGGTTGATCAATTCCTTCCCATGCAAGACGTGTCGATGCCTTTGCGCCAGCATGACCAATCTGCATTCCAATTTTTGCTTGAGAATTTGCATGAACGAAGTCAACGATACGAGTCCAGCCTGCTAAATGTTCTGGCTTATACATTCCAGGACAACCAGGTGTGATTCGACCATCTGGGCTTGTGCAGGTCATCTCGGTCATCACGAGAGCTGCGCCACCCATGGCACGTGCGCCCAAGTGAACCAAGTGATAATCGGAGGGTAAACCATCTTCGCATGAATATTGCGCCATTGGTGAAACGACAATGCGATTCTGTAGAACAACGTCACGAACCTTAAATGGCGTGAACATTGGCGGAATATGTGCGCCTGATTTTGGAAGTGGAACTCCAGCATCAGCAAATGCTTTGGTCGCAAACCATTTTTCATAATCTTCAACATACTTGGCATCACGTAACTTCAAGTTGTCATGCGAAATTCTCTGGCTCCGAGTTAGCAATGAATAATTAAATTGCTCTGGCTCCATATGAGTGTATTGAGCAGCATTTTCAAACCACTCCATGGCATTCTTTGCCGCGCTTTGAATCTTGATTACTTCTACGCCACGAATAGCTTGATAATCCGCGAGGATTTCTGGCATCGTGCGAGTTCCAGCTTCGCTCATGAATTTAGCAAGATCGATTGCATCTTCCATCGCCAGCTTTGTTCCTGAACCAATCGAGAAGTGTGCGGTATGAGCAGAGTCGCCCATCAATACGACTGGAACCTCTTTGCCATTAATTGTGTTCCACTGAGTCCAGTTTTCGCAGATGACTCGAGGAAATTTAATCCAGTTAGCCGAACCACGAAGGTGGGTTGCATTACTCATTAACTTCGCACCTTCTAAATCTTTAGCAAACAACTTCTCGCAGAAGGCAATTGCTTCCTCTTGGCTCATATCTTCTAAGCCCGCACGTCGCCAAACATCCTCTGGAGTTTCAACAATAAATGTTGAAGTGTCACCATCGAATTGATAAACGTGAGCTTGGAACCAACCAAATTCTGTCTCTTCGAAGAGGAATGTAAAGTCTTTGAAGATTTTCTTTGTTCCAAGCCAAACAAATCTACATACCCGAGTATCAATATCTGGTTTGAATGTATCTGCGTAGCGAGTTCTGATGGCTGAATTCAAACCATCAGATGCAATGATTAAATCCGCACCATATTCAGCAGCGATTTGTTGGTCATCTTTAACTTCAGTTTCAAAAACTAACTTAACACCGAGCTCTTCACATCGTTCTTGCAAAATATTTAGCAAGCGCTTACGGCCGATTCCGCAGAATCCGTGGCCGCCAGAAATCATGCTCTTACCCTTTATGCGAACATCAATGTCATCCCAGTGATTGAAGGATTGAAGGATTGTTCGGGCAGTAGGTTCATCTGCACGAACGAAGTTTGAGAGAGTCGCATCAGAGAAAACTACGCCCCAACCAAATGTGTCGTAGGGACGGTTACGTTCAATGACTGTTATTTCATGTGATGGATCCTGCTTCTTCATCAAAATAGAGAAATAAAGTCCAGCGGCGCCGCCACCAATACAAACAATCTTCATCTTCTAAACCATTGCCCCTCGATAAAACTGTCTAAACAGGCATGACAGTTATTTGACTATCGTCAATAATAGGTTAGGCGACCTATTTCCGCTACCCAGAGGAAAGCATTGGATTTGGTGGGCAGGCAAGTTAAGGTTAGGCACATGAGCACCGATCGCTTCAGCGGAAAATGCATATTAATCACTGGTGGTGCCGGTGGGCTTGGCAGTCAGATCGCCAGAACCGCAATTGCTCAAGGGGCAAGTGTTGGAATTCTTGATACAAATGAGGCCGCGATTCAAGCCTTAGTTTCAGAGTTGAAGGCTAGTGGTGGAAACGCAGCAGGGGAAAAAGTTGATGTTCGCGATTCAAAATCGGTGACTGTCGCGGTTAATCAATTGGCTAAAGCGCTCGGAAGTGTTGATGTTCTAATCGCTGCAGCTGGTGGATCACTTGGAACCCCACGAGATCTCGATGATATTTCAGATGATGATTTTGATTTAGTTCTAGATGTAAATGTAAAAGGCACATTTAATTGCGCTCGCGCAGCAATTCCACATATGAAAAAAGCTGGCAAAGGTTCAATCGTTACTTTCTCATCTATCGGTGGCAGAAGTGCAAGTCCGGTTACCGGAGTTCCATATGCAACCGCAAAAGCTGCAATTCTTGGATTAACCCGTCGGCTCGCCAAAGAGGTTGGCGAATTTGGAATTCGAGTAAATGCGATTGCTCCCGGATTGTTCTTAACCGATCGACTTGAAGGCATGTTTAACGATATGAGTAAAGCTGATCAAGATGAAGTGATTGATGCAATTCCACTTAGAAGAATGCCTAAGTTGCAAGAGTGTGTAGATCCTGTTCTATTTTTAGCAAGTGAAGAGTCCTCATTCATAACCGGAACCGTACTAGATGTAAACGGTGGCCGGATGATGCCAAATTAATAGCGAACGGAGAGAGAAATGGCTTACGGTCCAGATCAGATTTTAGAAGGTGCAGGCAATTCAGATTACGAGCGTTATATCCGCACAGTTGAATTATTGAGTTTGCAACCAGTTCCTGAAACTTGGAAGCATCGCGACGAATTACTTTTTACAGTCGTTCATCAGACCTCTGAAATTTGGTTGAAGCACTGCACCGCAGAAGCTATCCAGGCTCTTGAATATTTAAAGAAAGATGAAATTCGCCGAGCACTTCGCCTATTTCCGCGCATGATGTTGGATATTAAATTTTGCCATGATGCTCTAGATATGTTGGAGCAGATGTCACCTTGGGATTACCAACAGGTGCGTCGCGCACTCGGGCATGGTTCCGGTTTTGATTCACCAGGAATGAATTCAATTCGCAAGGCTATTCCAGGGCTAGGAGTTGAATTTAAGCGGTTACTTGCTGCAGCTAATTTGGATCTTGTGCAGCTATTTGTTCGCCATACCGAGTTTGAAGATCTCTACTTACTAGCCGAGGCCCTTGTCGAGCTTGATGAACGTATGTATTTATGGCGCCATCGCCACTTCAAAGTTGTTGAAAGAAGTATTGGCTTGAAAGTTTCAGGAACCCAGGGTACTCCTGTTGAAATTCTGGCCCGGTTAAATACCTTTACATTCTTTCCAGAACTTTGGGATGCCAGAACTGATCTTACAAATTACGCAATTGCTGAAGAGGGCGAAAACTAATTCTTTCGGAATTTTGAGTAATCAGGTGCGCGCTTCTCGGTAAAGGCTGCGCCACCTTCTTTTGCTTCATCTGTCTTTGTGTAAAGATCAAGAACATCGAATGCCAAAGACTGAATTCCCATAATGTGATCTGAATCAGCGTTGAATGAATGCTTAAGAGTTTTTAGTGCAGTAGGAGATAGCGCGGCAACTTTCTTCGCCCATTCCATCGAAGCAGCCATTAATTGATCTGGCGCAACGACTTTATTTACTAAGCCCCAGCGTTCAGCAGTTTCTGGGTCATATTGTTCGCAGAGAAACCAAATTTCTCGTGCCCGCTTTTCGCCAACAACGCGTGCTAAATATGCTGAACCAAATCCGGCGTCAAAAGAACCAACGCGTGGGCCAACTTGTCCAAACTTTGCGTTGGTAGATGCAATTGAAAGATCGCAGAGCACGTGCAGAACATGGCCGCCACCAATTGCAAAGCCATTTACTGCTGCAATAACTGGTTTTGGAATTGCTCGAATCAATTTGTGAAGTGTTTCAATTTCAAACATTCCGGTTTCGGTTTCGCCATATCCACCTGTTGCAGCGCGTTCCTTCTGATCGCCGCCAGTGCAGAAAGCTTTTTCGCCAGTACCAGTCAAAATAACGGCACCAACTTCTTGATCGACCCAGGCATATTTAAAAGCTGCAAGTAATTCATCAACTGTGCGACCGCGAAGTGCGTTGTAGCGATCTGGACGATTAATAGTAATTATCCCTACGCCACTATCAGTTTTGTAGGTAACGTCAGTGAAATCCTTAACTGCAATCATGTGAGCACTTTACCCTTTCACTTCAACAACTATGGCAACGCCCAGACCAACGCCAATGCATGCGGCAGCAATACCAATGCCACCACCTTGGCGCTTTAATTCTCGAGCGCAATCAACTACAACTCGGGCAGCCGATGCACCAACTGGATGACCAATCGCAATTGATCCGCCATTGATGTTTACCTTAGCCAAATCAATTTCTGGAACTTCGTGTAGAACAGTTAAGACCATCGAAGCAAAGGCCTCATTGATTTCCCAAACTTTAATATCACTAAATTTCTTACCAGTGCGAGCCAGCACTTTATGAATCGCAGATACCGGGGCCAAGGTAAATTCATTTGGGTTTGTTGCGGTTACTTGCGCGCCAAGAATCCGACCAATTCCAGTTAGTCCCAAATTATCTGTGCCAGCGCGATCGGTTATTAACATCGCAACACTTCCGTCATTTAGTGGCGATGAGTTACCAGCGGTTCCGGCGCCGTTCTCTGAAAATACAGAGGGAAGTGAAGCTAATTTCTCTAGCGTTCCATCTGCGCGAATTGATTCATCTTTAGTTACATCACCAAATGGAACAACAAAACCTTCATGCAATTTCTTATCCCATGCGGCTGCCGCTAATTGGTGTGAGCGGTGCGCCCATTCATCTTGTGCCTGTCTAGAAATATTAAATCTTTCTGCAACTTCTTCCGAGCATCTTCCTAAGCTTGCAGTCCAATGTGCAGGGAATAATGGATTCGTAAGTCGCCAACCAACTGTTGATTGATTAAAAACTGGGTTAGTTGGCTCTTCTTTACTTGTGCGCTCGACAATCCATGGAGCTCTGCTCATTACTTCAACACCGCCAGCAATTATGTAATCACTGTCGCCACTTCTAATTGCGCGCGAGGCTTGAATAATCGCTTCTGCTCCAGAACCGCACAGTCTGTTTATCGTTACACCTGGAATTGTTACCGGAAACCCAGCAAGTAAAGAACCCATACGAGCGACGTTTCTGTTATCTTCTCCGGCACCATTTGAATCACCGATCATCACATCATCTACGCGCTCTAAATCAAGATTAGGAATTTTCTTTGCAAGCGAGGCGAGTGTGAAGCCAAGCAAATCATCAGGGCGAACTTTGGATAATCCACCAAAATATCGGCCAAAGGGGCTTCGAACTGCTTCTGCGATGATTACTTCTCTCTGGTTCATATGTCGTATTATTGCCTATCGGAAGAAATACGTAAGCCCCATTTTCCATATGATTTTCAGATGATCGGAGAATTCATGAGCAACACCCCGCTCCGAGTTCTGGTTACCGGTGCAAGTCGTGGAATCGGCGAAGCTATTGCAACTCAATTATTAGATGCTGGACACAGCGTCGCGTTAACCGCCAGAACAGCACAGGATTTAGAGGCGATAGTCGCTGGGCGAACAAATAAAAACTTAATCATTCCCGCAGATGTCACCGATTCAAAGAGTGCGAATATCGCACTAGAAAAGATTATTTCCGCCTGGGGTGGAATTGATGTTCTAATTTTAAATGCCGGAGACGGCAGTGCGGCTCCAATTGATAAAACTTCTGATGAAGTTTGGGAGCGCTCGATTGCAATTAACTTAACTGCGCCATTCCAATATTTGCGTGCTGCTGTGCCAGCAATGAAAGAGGCAAAATTCGGGCGCATAATTGTTATTGCGAGTTCTGCAGGATTAATCGGCGAACCAAATGTTTCAGCGTATACCGCTGCAAAGCATGGCGTAATTGGATTAGTGAGAGCTGCGGCAGCGGAACTAGCAAAGTATGGAATTACCGTAAATGCGGTTTGTCCAAGCTATGTAGATACTCCAATGACAAAACGAACATTAGAGGCTGCTGCCAAGCGCACTGGAAAAGATTTCAATGAAGTTAAAGCTGCCCTAGAAGCTAAGCAGCCCAGCGGAAGATTCTTAACCCCAAAAGAAGTAGCTAATGCTGCAATTGCTTTTATCGATTTACCAAACATAACCGGCCACGCAGAAATTCTTAAAGGAGAATAAAAATGGTAGCAAAGAAGATAAATCCAGAGAGCTTGGCTCCAGCAATTGGTTTCTCGCACGCTGTTGTTGTCGAAGGTGGAACTTTAGTTTTCCTTGCTGGCCAGACCGCACTTAATAAAGAGGGTGTGATCGAAGGAAACGGAATCGTTGAACAATTTGAGAAAGTTATTACAAATCTTCTTACCGCCCTTAGCGAAGCAGGCGGAACACCAGACAACTTAGTTAAGTTAAATATTTATTCTGTTGATCCTGCGGATTACCGGGCAAATTCCCGCGAAATTGGGAAGATTTGGCAACGATTAATCGGTAAGAATTTTCCAGCAATGACTTTAGTTGGGGTCACAAGACTCTGGGATGCCGAAGCACTTCTAGAGATTGAAGGGTTTGCGAACCTTTGAAAAGCTCTAGTAATTCGATTTCCGCACTCTGGGCAGCTAAGTCAGTAGCAATTATTGGCGCGACTGAACGGGTTGGCGCAATGGGCAGATTGCCATTGGAGTATCTACAAAGATATGGGTATACCGGTGAAATATTTCCGGTTAATCCCAAAGGCGGAAATATTCTTGGGCTAAAAGCATTTGAAAACGTTAAAGATGTTAATAAAAACATCGAACTAGCTTTGATTATGGTTCCAGCTAATTTTGTTAAGGAAGCAGTTCAAGATTGTGCTGACGCAAAAGTTGGCGTTGCAATCGTTATGTCATCAGGTTTTGCAGAAGCTGATGAAGCTGGAGCAATCGCACAAGATGAACTATTGGCGATAGCTAAGAAATCTGGAATGCGTCTGGTTGGACCAAACTGCATTGGTTCTGCTGGTGGAGCAAGTAAATTAGCTGCAACATTCTCACCAGTTTTCTCTGGACCAACAACGCCACTCGAAGGTGGAAATATTGCTTTAGTAAGCCAATCCGGCGCTCTGGGTTACGGCATTTACTCACTCGCAGTTGATCGAAGCCTTCCGATTGGTTTTGTTGTTACTACTGGAAATGAAGCAGATGTAACCGCCTTAGAAGTTGCCGCAACTCTAGCCGATGATAAAAACGTTGATGCAATTTTGATGTATGCCGAATCCCTCGCTGATGTGAAAGTACTCCGTGAAATCGCAGGCAAGAAACCGACTGCAGTTTTGAAATCAGGTAGATCTGCTGCGGGCGCAGAAGCTGCAGCTTCACATACTGGTGCGCTGGCTACGGAAGATCGCGTAATCGATGCCGCTATTAATTCATCCGGCGCAGTTCGAGTCGATGATGTTGAACATCTACTTGATGCTGGAAGTATCTTTGCAAGTAAAGTTTCGATGACCGGTAATCGCGTTGCAATTATTACAACATCAGGCGGAAGTGGAATTCTTGGCACGGATGCGCTTGAAAAATTTGGTTTAACTCTGGCCAAGCTCTCTGCGAAAACCACTGAAGCTCTAGACCAGATTGTTCCAAGCTATGGAAATACTGCTAACCCAGTGGATGTAACTGCGGCTGTTATGTCGGCACCAGATCTATTTGAGAAGTGTGTTGAAGTTCTTGCAAAGGATCCCGAAGTCGATGCAATTGTCGCGACGTTCTGCGTTCTAGTTGGAAATGATGTCGAACGAATCGCCAATGCATTGAGTGCGGTTCGTGGGGTTCGTGAAATTCCAGTTGTTGTTGCCAGAACCGGTTCACAAAGTTTGGCACCAGAGGCAGATAAGTTATTCAAAGCAGCAAAGCTTCCAGTATTCCCAACTCCAGAACGTGCAGTTCGGGCACTACAAACTCTGCGAATTGCGACAAAGCCAGCCCATAGCGTTGCACGCAAGCCAATTTGCAATCCACTTCCAACACCAGCAGATCAAGCGACCGAAGATCAATTAAAGAGCGCGCTTGCATCAGTCGGAGTTCCGGTTCCACTTTCAGTAGTTGTAGATAATCTTGATGAAGCTATCGCAGCTGTTGCAAAAGTTGGCGGCCGGTCAGTAATGAAAGCGGTCATTCCAGGTTTATTGCACAAAAGTGAGGCAGGTGGAGTAGCGCTAGATATCAACGCTGATATTGCCAGCGAAACTTATAAAAGACTTTCGCAACTTGGACCAGATAAAAACGTAAGTAATAAAGTTTTAGTTGAAACTTTTGTGCCAAAGGGCGTAGAAGCATTGGTTGGAATTACATCTAGTTCTCTTGGAAAAGTTCTGACAATCGGTGTCGGTGGAATTTTGACTGAAGTGATTTCTGATGTTGCAGTTCGCCTACTTCCGGTCGATTCAAAAATTGTGAATGAAATGATCGATGAGACCAGACTCGCGATTCTCTTCTCGGGAGTTCGTGGCGCTGCTGCCAGCAATCGAGAGGCATTTGTGGATACTGTGCTTAGAATCACCGATGCAGTTATTGATTGGCCCAATGGTTGTGAGTTAGACATTAACCCCTTAACAGTTTTGCCAGAAGGTGCTTGGGTGCTCGACAGCGCTTATTCACCACCAGCAAAAACTTCGGAACGGAGCATGCACTAATGGATGTCGGAACCCTTGTAGCTAGATCAACTCGAAAATATCGCGATCGAATTGCGGTTGAGAGTTCAGAAGGTGCGATGACATATGGTGAAATCGGCTCTCGTATTTTTCAACTCGCACGTGGATTAAAAGCACTTGGCTTAGCACCAGGAGATCGCGTTCTAGATCTTCAATCAAATCAACGCACTTATATCGAAACAGATTTAGGAATCAGCACAGCAGGATTGTGTCGTGTTGCTCTGAATTATCGCCTGCACCCAAATGACTGGGTCAGAATTACTAATGACTGCGGCGCCAAAGTTTTGATTATGGATGCAAAGTTTTGGGATGAATCAGCACCGGTTCGCGAATTAGTTGATCACATAATTTTGATTCATGGCGAACACGACGGAACAACGCCTTACGAAGCATTTCTGGCAAAACAAGAGTCTCATGCATTTTCTACAGCAGTTGATCCAGATAGTTTTGTTTCACTTAACTATTCTTCAGGAACAACCGGAAACCCAAAGGGCGCAATCAGAACTCATCGCAACCGCACTGCAAGTTTGAACAACATCATCACTGATATTTTTGGACGTATTCCAAATGAAACAGATTGTTGGGTCCACGCAGGTCCAGTAACACATACCAGCGGCCTCTTTGTTCTTCCATATTTTACTTTCGGCGCAAAGCAAATAGTTCTAGCTAAATATGATCCAGAAGAATTCATTGATGTAATCCAAAACCGTGGCGGCAATGCAACAGCACTTGTCCCAACCATGGTTGCCCGACTTCTTGCCGTAGATGGAATTACTAAAGAGAAGATGGCTAATTTGCGGATGCTTGGCTATGCCGGTGCCCCAATGCCACCAGATCAAATCAAGCAATGCCATGAAAAAATAACAACAAAGATGGTTCAGTATTACGGCCTGGTCGAAGCGATTCCGCCAGTTACCGTTCTGAGCGAAGCCGATCACGCACTCGGCTTATCGCAAAATCCAGAACTACTTACTAGTGCGGGTAATCCATGTGTTGGTGTTGAAATTCTTATTGTTGATGAAAATGGTAAAGAAGTTCCGGTCGGTGAAATTGGTGAAGTTATAACTCGTGGCGATCACGTAATGCGCGGTTATTACGGAGCTGCTGGCCAAGATGCAACAGTTACCAAGGCCGTTCGTGATGGCTGGTTGCACACCGGTGACCTGGGTCGAATTGATGAAGATAATCGCTTGTATTTGGTTGATCGCAAGGGTGACATGATTATCAGCGGTGGTTACAACATCTATCCACGAGAAATCGAAGATGTTATTGCCGAAATTCCAGAAGTATTAGAAGTCGCTGTTATGGGAATTCATGATGTCGAATGGGGCCAACGCGTAACTGCAATGGTGACCTTGGTTCCAAATTCGACTGTTGATCACGCCGAACTCACAACTCGCATTCTTGATCACTGCAAATCTAGAATGGCCTCTTATAAGAAGCCAAAAGATCTTCGCATTGTTGCTGAATTCCCGCTGAATTCAACTGGCAAGATTGCAAAGAAGGTTTTGAAGCAACAACTCGAAGCTGAAGGAAAGTAAATGACTTTAGAGAAACCAGGAGAGTATCCATACACCAGAGGCATTAATGCCGATGCTGGCGTCTGGACAATGGGGCAATACGGTGGCTTCGGAACTCCTGCAGAAACAAATGCCCGCTTTAAAATGTTACTTGATCAAGGCTTAACAGGATTTAGCGTTGCACTCGATCTGCCAACTCAGCTGGGGCTCGATTCCGATGATCCACTTTCCCTTGGTGAAGTTGGTCGCGTTGGTGTTGCTATTGATTCACTCGCAGATATTGAAATTTTGATGGATGGAATTCCACTAGAAAAAATTAGCCAAGTTCGCACAACTGCAAATTCAATTGGATACATCTGGGCCGCAATGTTCATTGCTCTAGCTGAACAACGAAACGTTGATCCAAATAAGTTTGGAATGTTTATTCAGAACGATGTTCTAAAAGAGTATGTTGCCCGCGGAACTCAAATCTTTCCGGCTGAAGCTGGCCTGAAGCTCTCTGTTGATGTAATCGAACATATTGCAACCAAGATTCCTAAGTGGGTTTCCCTTGCAATGTCTGGATATCACATCCGGGAAGCTGGCTCTAATGCGGTGCAAGAAGTTGCATTTACCTTTGCAAACGCTCGCGAATATTTAGATAAAGCAATCGCTCGTGGAGTTTCCGTAGATTTCGTTGCCCCAACCCTATTTACATTTCTATCTTCAAATATTGACTTCCTACCCGAAATTGCAAAATTCCGCGCTGCTCGCAGAGTCTGGGCAAAGTTGATGCGTGAAAAATATGGAACTAAGGATCCAGCATCCGAGAAATTACGCATCTTTGCATTTACTGCTGGCTCATCGCTTACTGCGCAACAAGCAATGAACAATGTGGTCAGAACTTCAATTGAAATGATGTCGGCCGCACTTGGTGGAATTCAAACTATGCACGTATCTGCATTTGATGAAGCGCTCGGCGTACCTTCGGAAGAAGCTGCAACACTGGCACTTCGCACCCAACAAGTGATTGCTTTTGAAACTGGTGTTCTAGATAGCCCAGACCCCCTTGCTGGAAGTTATGAATTAGAACGAATGACTGATGAATTAGAGCGTGAAATTTGGGATTTGTTGGCAGGTATTGAAAAGCGCGGTGGTGCACTTGAATGCATCAACAACGGTTACTTCGTAAATGAAATTTCTGAGAATTCATATAAGTTAACAATGGCAATTGAATCTGGAGCCAGAAAAGTTGTCGGTGTAAACGCCTTCCAATCTGAATCAGCCCCGATCAAACCATTTGAGATTAATCCAAAGAGCGAATCCGAGCAGGTAGCGGCTGTTCAGGCAGTTCGTGCAAAGCGGGATAACAACATAGTTAAAGCCGCGCTTGAGAATTTACTCGTAGTTGCAAAGGCTGGCGATAACGTGGTTCCAGCAACAGTTGAAGCAATTAAGGCTTATGCAACTGTTGGTGAAATTGTGAATGAGTTGCGTAAAGTCTATGGAAAATGGCAGCCAACAAAGATTTTCTAGCTCTTTAATCTAAAACGCTGCAACTTTCCGGTAGTTGTTTTTGGTAGTGAGTCAACAAAATGTATTGATCTTGGGTATTTATACGGTGCAATTTGATTCTTAACATGATCTTGTAATTCTTTGGCCATAGCATCAGATGCAATAAATTCTGCTCGAAGAACAACATACGCAGTAACAACCATTCCACGCTCTTCATCTGGCAGACCAACTACTGCAACTTCGGCTACTGCCTTATGCATAAGCAAGGCATTCTCGACCTCAGGTGCCGCAATGTTGTAGCCACTTGAAATAATCATGTCATCAGCGCGAGATTCATATTTAAAATAACCCTCTGAGGTCCGAGTATAAATATCACCAGTCAAATTCCAACCATTAACGACATAATCCTTCTGCCTGGCATCATTTAGATAGCGGCAGCCAGTCGGGCCTTTAACCGCAAGAAATCCTTGTTCGCCATCTTTCACTTCTACAAAATTTTCATCAACGACCATTGCTTGATACCCAGGAACCGGCTTTCCAGTAAGTCCCGGAATAATTTCGTGATCACTTGCCGATATAAAGATATGCAGTAATTCTGTTGCACCGATGCCATCAATTAATTTATTTCCCGTTGCCTCAAACCAAGCGCGCCAAGTTGCAAGTGGTAGGTGTTCGCCAGCAGATACACATCGACGCAGAGATGAAACATCTTTACCCTCAAGCTGGGCAAGCATTGCTCGGTATGCAGTTGGAGCAGTGAAAAGAATTGAGATTTTATATTCAGAAATCTTCTCTAACAGAACTGGTGGCGCGGCATTCTCTAATAAAACAGTTGTTGCTCCGACTCGAAGTGGGAAAACAACTAAGCCACCTAAACCAAATGTAAATGCAATCGGTGGGCTGCCAGCAAAGACATCATCTTTTGTTGGCTTAACAACGTTCTTTGAGAAGGTATCAGCAATGGTCAAGATATCTCGGTGAAAATGCATTGTAGCTTTTGGCACTCCGGTTGAGCCAGATGTAAATGCGAAGAGACTGACATCATCCGCTGCAGTTTCACAGACTTTAAATTCAGCACTTTGCTTCGCTATCTCAAGATCAAAATCACTTCCGCCACCAACAATAAAAGTTTTCCCGGAATAGTTAGGAATTGCCTGCCACTCTTCAACAAATCTGTGATCGACTAGTGCAAATTGAATCTGGCCAATTTCAACTATCTTCGCTAACTCGACTGCACGTTGCAGTGGAATGGTAGTAACCGCAATGGCACCAACTCTTAGAATTGCCAGCCAGATTGCAACCGCCATCGCATTATTTGGGCTACGAATCGCAACCCGGTTTCCTGGAACTACACCTTGTGCGAGTAGATAATTTGAAATTCTATTTACTAAATCAAGAAGTTCGCCATAAGTAAAGCTACCGTCAGCAGCAATTATGGCTGATTTATCTCGGCCAACTAATTCAATTGTTCTTTCCAATAATTCGCAACTTGCATTTAATTGCTCTGAATAAGTTGCCGCTGGATGGCTCAAGATTAATTCTGGCCAGAGAGATTTATCTGGAAGATTATCTATGGCAAAGGTATCTATGTGAGCGCTCTTAACCATTACTAACCATTCCTATGTCTCTCGATTTCAGCCATGAGTTCACTTACCCCAGTTCCGTTCTGCATTGCACCAAGTAATACTGGTGGAATCCAAGGCTTTCCTGCAACAGTTTTAGGCATCGACATTGAAATCGAACGCTCGATATCTGCTGCAGTCTCTTTTGCACCCTCGCGATCTGATTTATTAATTAAATAGATGTCACCGATTTCAAGCAGACCGGCCTTAGATGCCTGTATCCCATCTCCCATTCCAGGGGCGAGAACTACTACTACAGTGTCAACTACTCGCATAACTTCAACTTCGCTCTGTCCCACACCAACAGTTTCAACAATAATGAAATCAAATTTTGCGCTCTGCACCAATTTCAATACTGCTTTCGTGCTAACTGAAAGTCCACCGAGATGTCCACGTGTTGCAAGTGAACGGATAAACACACCTGGATCAGTGAAGTGATCGGTCAATCTAATTCGGTCACCAAGAAGTGCGCCGCCTGATATCGGCGAAGATGGATCTACTGCAAGAACTGCAACTGAAAAATTTCGTTCTCTCAATAACTTGACTAGCGCATCAACTGTGGTTGATTTTCCAACTCCTGGCGCACCGGTTATTCCGATTACTTGCGCCCCAGCTTTATCTTCAATTTCGAATGGCTGGCCCGAGTTCTCAATAATCGTAATTGCCTTCGCTAACGCCTGTCGGTCTCCGTTGCGAACTTGGCTAAGGAGTTCGGTGTGATCGCTCTGGCTCATATGCCAAACCTTATGACATATTTCTCGTGATAAGTTGTGCCCATGGCTGAAATATCCCAATCAGTTCCGATTCGCGTAGTAGTCGCAAAACCTGGTCTAGATGGACATGACCGGGGCGCAAAAGTTGTTGCCCGTGCGTTGCGCGATGCTGGATTTGAAGTTATCTACACTGGCCTTCATCAGAGCCCAGAACAGATAATTGCAACTGCAATTCAAGAAGACGTTCAAGCTATCGGACTTTCAATTCTCTCTGGCGCACATATGACAATTTTTGATCGCATTATGAAACTCTTAAAAGACAACAAGGCAGAAAATATTGTTGTTTTCGGCGGTGGAATTATTCCTGAAGCTGACAAGTTAGCACTAAAGGAAATGGGCGTTGGTGAAATCTTTACACCTGGAACACCCACCGCAGACATAATTTCTTGGCTTCAAAACGCGGTTACAGCCCGCGCTTAATTAAGTAACTTTCGAATTCGTATTCGAAATCTTTTTGTAATCTCCCGAGGCAACTAAATCTTTTAGCCTTGAAAAACCATCCCAGATTTCAGCATGAGAGTTCATAAGCGGAGAAATCGCTAATCTAACTGAGTTCGGCGCACGATAATCTGGAATCACATTCGCTAACTGTCGAAGCGCAAATGCAATTTGCTTGCCATCAGGATGAACTAATGAAACGTGGCCACCCCGCCATTTTGCATCTCTTGGTGTATTTAAAGTAAATCCAAGATTGGCAAGCCAGGCATCATAAAGATCAATCATCATCTGAGTTCCAGTTGCACATTTTGCCTCGATATTTTTAATTCCTGCTTCTTCAATAATTCCAAATGAAGATTGCACAGAACGAAGCGCAATTATGGAAGGTGTTGCGATTTGAAAACCAGCTAAACCCTCAGCTTTCTTAAATATTGGCCCCATGTCAAACATATTTTCTTGGGCATGCCAGCCTTGAATTGGAACTTGCAATTCGTTCTGCACTCGCTTGGAAACATATAACCAACCAGGAGAACCTGGACCGGAGAACCCAAATTTATATGTGCAACCAACTGCTAGATCAACACCATCTTTATCAAATTGCAGATCAATAGCACCAATTGCATGACTGCAATCCCAAATAGTAAATGCGCCATATTTTCGTGCGACATCAGTTAGCGCTTTGATGTCATTTCGTGCTCCTGCCCGATATTGAATAACTTCAAAAGTTACGAAGGCAACATCTTCACTCAGGTATTTTTCTAGAATTTCTGGAGTGATTCGCTCGTGCTGCGAAATCGCAGGATCTTCATTGTTGATGATGACTAGATTTAATCCACGTTCTTTTGCATATCCCTGCAAGATATAGCGGTCGGTTGGGAAATTTGCGGCATCAATAATTATGGTTTTGCGGTCAGGTCGTGCGGCAAGTGCCGCGCCAGCAAGTTGGTAGAAATTAACTGATGTCGTATCAGTGACTAAAACTTGTCCTGCGGCCGCACCAAGAGTCGTGCGTCCCAATAAATCTCCGGTAGCAAATGGTTCTTCAATCCAATCACTCCAGCCCTCGACAACTTTTGCGCCCCAATCATTAAGCAGATAATCATTGATCACTTTGATTGTTCGTTTTGGCAATCGACCCAATGAATTTCCATCCAAGTAACAAATTGCCGGGTCATTTATTATGAATTCATCCCGGAATTTTGCCAATGGGTCCTTGGCATCTAGATCGAGCGCATATTGCCTATTTGTTACATCCATTTTCCAACTGTAGCAATAGTCAAATACCCTTGCACTATGGCCGTCACTAATTTGCTGAATCTAGAGTCGGTCTCAAAATCTTTTGATATTCGAGCGTTATTAGATGGTGTCTCACTTGGCGTAAACGCTGGTGATCGAATCGGAATTGTTGGCAGAAATGGTGGCGGCAAAAGCACGCTAATTAAAGTGATGGCTGGGATTGAAGCACCAGACTCTGGACGGGTCTCAAAAGCCGGCTCAATAAATATTGGATTACTGGGGCAGAGCGATGACTCAGATGAAGATTCATTGGTGCGCGAAGTCGTCCTCGGAGATTTAGCAACACATGAGTGGGCAGGCAATTCAAAAGTTAGAGAAGTCCTAACTGGATTATTTGGCGGCATTAGCGAAGAGCTGCTTGATCGAAAGATTTCTTATTTATCTGGTGGTGAACGCCGCCGGGTTAATTTAGCGAAGTTGTTAATTGCAGATCTTGACTTAGTTTTATTGGATGAACCAACAAACCACTTAGATGTCGAAGGGGTTTCATGGCTTGCACAATATTTAAAGCGCAATACAAAATTAGCAGTTGTAGTGATAACTCACGATCGTTGGTTTTTGGATGAAGTCTCAGATCAAATCTGGGAAGTTGTAGATGGAAACGTTCTGGCATATGACGGCGGATATTCCGCATATGTTTTATCTAAAGCTGAACGAGCCCGTCAGATAACAGTTGAAGATGGCAAGCGAAATATGTTGATCCGAAAGGAACTTGCCTGGCTTCGCAGAGGTGCACCTGCACAAACTGTGAAACCTAAATTCAGGATTGATGCTGCTAACACTTTGATTGCAAATGAGCCACCACCTAGAAATGAGACTGAGCTTCTAAATTTTGCGGCAAATAGATTGGGAAATACAGTTTTTGAAATTCATCAAGCAACTATCACAGCCGGCGAAAAAATGATTTTGGAAGACCTTTATTGGAACATCGGTCCCGGTGATCGAATTGGTGTTGTGGGCGTAAACGGTGCTGGTAAAACAACTTTGTTCAGAGCCTTGCTTGGTCAGATTAGTTCAACGGCCGGCAAGATAACTACGGGAGTGACGGTAAAAGCTGCATTTCTCTCACAACATCTTGAAGAGTTAGATCCAACTTGGCGAGTTCTAGAAGCAGTAGAAAAAGTTGCTAACCAGGTTCAATTAGGAAATGGTAAAGAGTTATCAGCCAGCCAGCTCTGTGAAAAGTTAGGTTTCAATACAGATTCGCAGTGGACTCCGGTCGGAGATTTATCGGGCGGCGAGCGTCGTAGGTTGCAATTGACTCGGTTACTAATGGATAGCCCAAATGTCTTATTGCTTGATGAGCCGACAAATGATTTTGATGTCGAGACTCTGACTGCTCTTGAAGATTTACTCGACTCCTTTGGCGGCACGCTTTTAGTGATTTCGCACGATAGATATTTCCTAGAACGAGTATGTGATCGCTTTGTTGGCTTGCTAGGGGATTCAAAGCTACGCGATTTACCTAGGGGCATTGATGAATATTTAAAGCTTCGAAGCAGCTCAATTGAAACTAGCGGATCTGTAACGACAAAAGTCAAGACATCAAATATTGCAGAGATCAAAGAAGTGCGGAAAGAGATTGCGAAGTATGAACGCCAAATCGCAAAGCTGGAAGCACAAATTATTGAGTTAGAGAGTCAGCAGAGTGAACTGGCTTTTGATCATGAAAAATTAGGGCAGAACATGGAAGAATTAGCAAAGTTAACCCAAGAGAAGTCTGCAATCGAAGAGAGTTGGTTGCAGGCTAATACAAGTTTAGAAGGTCTCGAAAATTAAGATTACACATTCACAAACTGCCAGACTTGAAGCGCTTGCTGCAATTTCTGGTGTACTAATCGCGCTGCAATCGCGCGCAAATGGCGAACTCTCACATTTATTAGGCAATAGCACTGAAGCGGCGCTTGTCTCTTTTGGTTCAGGTTTGATCGTCATATCTCTCATTGCACCTTTTAATAAATCAATTAAAACTGGAATTCGAAACCTCCGTGTTGCAGTTGCTGCAAAACAAATTCCAAGGTGGCGACTTTTTGCTGGAGTTCTTGGTGGAAGTTTTGTTGCACTACAAACTCAAGTTGTGCCAATAATTGGCGTGGCTCTTTATTCTGTGGCATCAATTGCGGGCCAAACCGCTATGTCATTGATAGTAGATCGAATTGGCTTGACCGGTGGTGGCAAAAAATTGATTTCAAAACGTCGAGTCATGGCAGCTTTGATAACCGTATTTGCTGTTTTTATCTCAGCGCTGGATCGAATTTCCTTGGCCTCGTTCTCGGTTTTTGCGGTCGCCCTTGCAACGTTAGCCGGCGCCTTAGTCGGTGTTCAACGTGCGCTCAATGGCCAGATCAATGAATATTCGAAGGCAAGTTTCACAACTTCGCTATTGAATTTCTTTATGGGAACTTCGGTTTTAGCACTTATGTTATTCGCGCTCCTAATCTTTAACGGAGATGAAATAGTTCCGCTTCCAAGTGGTCCATGGTGGATTTACACTGGAGGAACAATTGGTGTTATCTATATTGCATTTACTTCAACGATTGTTCAACATCTCGGTGTTCTAACATTCACGCTCTTTAGCGTGGGCGGCACTTTAATCGGTTCACTTCTAATTGATCTGATTGCACCAACAAACGGAAACACCGTCTCTTGGTTTTTAGTCTCAGGAATCCTTATGACCTACTTAGGTGTTGTTATTGGTGGGCAATCAAGGCTATTTAAGCGCTAAGCGCGACCAGCAAGTTTTACAGCGTCCGCAACTTTAGTTACAACCTGAGTATCAAAAACACTTGGAACGATGAAGTTTGCATTTAGCTGATCTGATGTAACACAAGAAGAAATAGCATCTGCAGCCGCAACCAACATCGCGTCTGTAATTTTTGTGATTCGACCATCAAGTAAACCGCGAAAGATTCCTGGGAATGCAAGAACGTTATTGATTTGGTTTGGTTGATCACTTCTGCCAGTAGCAACAACAGCTGCATATTTACGGGCAATCGCCGGATCAATCTCTGGGTCTGGATTCGCTAGCGCAAAAACTATTGAACCTGCAGCCATTGCGGCGACATCAGATTCCTTTAAAACATCAGGAGCGCTGACACCAATAAAGATATCGGCGCCAACCATGGCTTCTGAGATTGTTCCACTGAACTTTCCAGGAGAACAATTATCTACAAACCAGGTGCGCATCTCTTGATCGCCGGCTTTGTGCTCGGAGACCAGACCATCTTTGTCGTAACCAATAATGTTTTTGGCACCACTTGCTACTAACAGTCGAGCAATTGCAGTTCCGGCAGCTCCGGCACCACTCATAACAATCTTTGCTTTTGCTAAATCTTTCTTAACAAACTTAAGTGCATTGGTAAGAGCAGCAAGCACGACAATTGCAGTTCCGTGTTGGTCATCATGAAAAACTGGGATATCTAGAAGATCGCGAAGTCGACGCTCGACTTCAAAACAGCGAGGTGCAGAGATATCTTCTAGGTTAATTCCACCGTAAACCGGAGCAATGATTTGAACAGTTCTTACAATCTCATCTACATCTTGAGTATCCAAACAGACTGGCCAAGCATCAACATCAGCAAATCGCTTGAATAGCGCAGCCTTACCCTCCATCACTGGAAGTGCGGCTTCTGGCCCAATATTTCCGAGTCCCAAGACAGCCGATCCATCTGTAACAACGGCAACAGTATTTCGTTTGATTGTCAGGCGCCGGGCATCTGATTTATCAGCAGCAATTGCTTGCGAAATACGTGCAACACCAGGGGTGTATGCACGAGATAAATCATCACGGGTTTTTAGTGGAACCTTAGATTGAATTTCAATCTTGCCACCAAGGTGCAATAAGAAAGTGCGATCACTGACTTTACGAACAGTAAGTTCTGGATGGCTTGCGATTGATGCAGTAATTGCTTCAGCGTGTTCAGCATCGATTGCATCGCACGTTACGTCGATGACTACGTGATCTAAGAAAGATTCAACAACGTCAAGGGCGGTAATTGCAGCACCTGCTGCGGTAATCGCAGTTGTAACTTCGGCAACTGGTTGCGCAGAAGGCGGGCCTTCAACACGAATAGTTATTCCGTAGCCAGGACTTGTAGATGCCATGTTTTACACAACTCCATATAAACGATCGCCGGCATCGCCCAAACCAGGAACGATATAACCCTTTTCATTTAATTTTTCATCAAGAGCGCCGGTAACAATTGTTATTGGCAAGTTCTTTCCAGCAAATTCTTTTTCAAGCAGTGCAATTCCTTCAGGTGCAGCCAAGATTGTTATCGCAGTGATATCGGTGGCACCACGCTCAAGAAGGTAATTGATTGCGGCAATCAAAGTTCCACCAGTTGCAAGCATTGGATCAAGGATGTAGCACTGCCGTCCAGTTAAATCATCTGGCAAGCGATTTGCATATGTAGATGGCTTTAAAGTGTCGTGATCGCGAATCATTCCGAGAAAACCAACTTCAGCTGTCGGCATCAATCGCGTCATTCCCTCGAGCATTCCAAGGCCAGCGCGCAAAATTGGGACAACTACAGGTCTTGGTTTTGTAAGTTCGACACCATTGGCCATCGCAACTGGGGTTTTGACTTTTACTGGAGTTGTGCGAACTTCTCGCGTTGCTTCGTAAGCCAATAAAGTGACGATTTCTTCAGTTAATTGGCGAAAAGTTGGAGAATTAGTTTTTTCATCCCGAAGCACTGTCAATTTATGTGCAAGCAATGGATGGTTCGCTACATGAATCTTCACGACGCATACCTTACTCGCGCTAGTGGGGCTTGTCGCACGCCCGCTTTAGTGTCAGTATTGAAGCCTGCATTAATAGGGCCGGGGGGTGAGCGCATTGATAAACGAGTCGAGCAAGGTGGAAGACTTTGGGATTATTGCGTGGCACGAGGATGGTCGCTGGAATGTGTCGGAACTAACTCATGCCAGGGATCTTGGTTCAATAATGGATCAATTGAATTCGCAAGCAACTAATGGTGGGGCGATTGCGCTGATTGCAATCGAAGAAGATTATTTCGTTGTTGCTAGAGCGCTTGGTTCTCAAATGCAAATGATGATTAGTGATGTTACATATGCACTCGAGTCTGATTTAGCTGCTGACTTACTTGAAATGTTGGATCTGCCATTTCCAGAAGAAGATGATGATTCACAACCTGGTGGTGACATTGATTTACTTTCAGATCTCGGCATGAGCGCGATGGAACTTGAAGCGCTCTGTGATGATCCAGAACTTTTCCCTGACGAACAATTAGATGCAATAGCGTCAAAACTTGGATTTGGAAATCAATTCGCCGAACTTTATGAGAGCCAATAAACATTGTCTTTAATTTCAAATTCTTATCAAGATGAAATGCAGCAGGCGCTAGAAATTGCTAAATCAGCGCTCGCTTCCGGTGATGTCCCAGTGGGCGCACTGGTATTAAATCCAGCGGGCGAAGTGATTTCAACTGGTTTTAATCGCAGAGAAATTGATAATGATCCAAGTGCACATGCTGAAATTATTGCGCTTCGTGAAGCTGCAATCGCGAATAGTTCTTGGCGTTTGGATGGTCACACAATTGTCGTGACACTTGAACCTTGCCCAATGTGCGCAGGTGCAATTTCGCAGGCAAGAATAAAGACATTGGTATTTGGTGCTTGGGATGCAAAAGCTGGTGCGGTCGGCTCAGTTTGGGATGTTCTGCGTGATCCAAGAACGCTGCATCAGGTTGAAGTTATTTCAGGAGTGAATGAAAGCGAATGCGCTTTGCTATTAAGCGAGTTCTTCAAGAATAATCGTTAACGAGCACTGCACTGGCTCGGTTACTCTTAACCAGTGAGTCCAATAACAACATATGCCTATCTTGGTCCAACCGGGACTTTCACTGAGGCAGCGCTTCGCCAAATCGCAGGTGAATCAGATGTTCTGGTTCCTTATTCAAATGTAACTGCGGCACTCGACGCAGTCCGCGATGGCAAAGCTGAAAAAGTTTTAGTCCCAATTGAAAATTCTGTAGAGGGTGTTGTTTCTAGAACACTGGATGAATTAGCGGTCGGAACTCCACTAGTTGTAACTGCTGAAACAACTCTTCCAGTCTCCTTTGCACTTATGGTTCTGCCCGAAAATGTTGGTAAGCCAATTACAAAAATTGCTACCCATCCCCACGCAGAAGCGCAATGCCGCTCTTATATTGCCAAGAACTATCCCCAAGCCGAGGTAGTTGAGATGTCATCAACCGCTGGCGCTGCTAAGGGATTGAAAGATGGAAATTATGATGCCGCCATTGCATCTGAAATTGCTGCAAAAAATTATGGTCTCAAAGTTATAGCCAGCGATATCGGCGATAACACCGGCGCAGTAACTCGATTTGTAGTGGCCCAAAAACCTGGTGAAACTCCAAAACCAACCGGAAATGATCGAACTTCACTTGTTGCATTTATTGGAATTGATCACGCTGGAGCGCTACTAGAAATTCTTACAGAGTTTGCAAAACAAGATGTCAATTTAACTTTTATTCAATCACGTCCGACTGGCCGCGAACTCGGTCACTACCATTTCATCATTGATGCAGAAGGACATATTGCGGAGCCTAAAGTAGCTGCGGCCATTGAAGGTGTGCGCAAAATTTGTGAGGACATTCGTTTCCTTGGCTCATATCCACGTGTTGGTAAAAGTAACTAGATAGGCTTGCACACGTGATTGATCTAAAAACTTTACGGGAAAATCCTGATGCAATTCGCCATTCCCAGAAAGTTCGTGGCGAAGATGTTGCAGTTGTAGACCAACTAATCGAAGCCGATGCCCTAAGCAAGGCGGCGCTAAGTGAATTCGAAACTATTCGTGCTGAACAAAATGCCCTATCTAAATCAGTTGGTGCAGCTAAAGGTGATGAGAAAACGGCGCTTTTAGAGAATGCAAAAGAGCTAGCAAATAAGGTCAAGGCAGCAGATGCCAAGCGCGGCGAGCTTGAAGCTAAAACACGTGAATACTTATTAAAGATTTCAAATTTAATTGATTTAGATGCGCCAGTTGGCGGCGAAGAAGATTTCAAGGTAATTGAAGAAATTGGTAAGCCACGCGATTTTAAGGGCGAGGGTTTTGAACCAAAAGATCATGTGGAATTAGGAAAACTGCTTAAGGCGATCGATACCGAGCGCGGTGCAAAAGTTGCAGGGTCGCGTTCTTATTACTTAACCGGTCCTGGCGCAATGTTGGAATTTGCACTTGTTAATTACGCAATCTCATCTGCAGTAAAAGCTGGATTCATCCCAGTAATTCCACCAGTTCTGGTAAATCCAGCTGCGATGGAGGGCACCGGATTTCTTGGCCAAGCTGCAGAGAATGTTTACCACTTAGAAGAAGATGATGTTTATTTGGTTGGAACAAGTGAAGTTCCACTTGCTGCGTATCATATGGATGAAATTGTTGAGAATTTACCAATTAGGTATGCCGGTTATTCATCATGTTTCCGTCGCGAGGCTGGGACCTACGGCAAAGATACCCGCGGAATTATCCGTGTCCATCAATTCGATAAAGTTGAAATGTTCTCTTTTGTTAAACCTGAAGAGGCGAAAGCTGAACATTTGCGACTTCTCGAATGGGAGAAGGATTTTTTAAAGGCAATGGAAGTTCCATTTAGAGTTATAGATGTTGCATCTGGAGATTTAGGATCAAGTGCAATTCGTAAATTTGATTGTGAAGCCTGGATACCGACTCAAGGCTCCTATCGCGAAGTAACTAGCACCTCTAATTGCACTGAATTTCAAGCGCGCAGATTAAATATTAGATATCGTGATGATTCTGGAACTAAGCCAGTAGCAACACTAAATGGCACCCTCGTCGCAGTTCCAAGAATGATCGTTGCAATTTTTGAGAATCATCAAAATCAAGATGGATCAGTAAATGTGCCAAAGGCGCTTCGTCCCTTCTTAGGCGTAGATACTTTGGTGCCACCTTTATGATTCCAGGTAAGCGCCCTAAGTTAATTGCAACTGATTTAGATGGAACGATAGTTCCACACCTTGGTCCGATCTCAGATCGCACAGTTGCGGCATTTAAAAAAGCTCATGATTTAGGAATTGAAATTTTCTATATAACTGGGCGACCACCACGCTGGATGAATGAAATCCGTGATTCGTTTGGATTTGGAAATGCAGTGTGCGCTAATGGCGCAATCTTATATGACCTAATGAATGGCAGAGTTCTAGAGCAATGGCTGATGCCAAAGGAGAATCAATTAGAAGTTGTTAAGCGTCTGCGCAAACATCTTCCGGGTATTTATTTTGCCGTGGAATATGATGAAGAATTCCATCGTGAAATCAAATACACAACTAAATGGGATATTGGTTTAGATAATATCGGTGTAGAAAATATTGAAGAGAAGATCGAACAACCAGCATTTAAAATGCTTGGTCGATGTGGCAATAATGAATTTACATCTGATCAGATGTTAGAAATTGCTACGCGCGAACTAGATGGAATTGCAAACATAACCCATTCAAATTCAAGTGAATCACTAATCGAAATTTCTGCAGTTGGCGTAAGCAAGGGCGAGACTCTTGCAAAGATGGCCGCTCGCGCAGGGCTAACAAGTGAAGACTGCGTCAGCTTTGGCGATAACCCAAATGATTTCTCAATGCTGCAATGGGCATCAAGATCTTGGGCAATGTCTGATGGCCATCCCGATGGCTGGAAGCATGCAAAGTTTGTGGCCGAAGCCCACTATCACGACGGGGTTGCAATGGTCATTGAAGAACTCCTGGAATTGCCCGCTTAACTAGTTAGAGGGTAAGTTTGCCCACGGAGGGCTCGCATAGCGGCCGAGTGCACCGGTCTTGAAAACCGGCAAACGAAAGTTTCGTGGGTTCAAATCCCACGCCCTCCGCCAGTTTTCTTGATTATTTAGGGCAATTCCCGTGTGGGGGAATTCATAACTCTCAGAGGCAAATACATCTAGCAGGATTTAGCGATGCCCTGCAAAATTACCTCATGGCTACTGGGGTATTTTCAGAATCACGAGCAAAGATAAAAGAGCGCACTCTTAGAACTGATCGATGGTGGTTACAACCGCTGATCACGTTTTCAGTTCTGATGAGCTTCATTGTTTATGCAACTTTTCGCGCCTTTGAAAATAAATATTATTTTGCTGAACCTTTAGTTTCTCCACTTTACTCACCATGTCTTTCCACGGCATGTGTAGATGGCACTTCACCGCTTGGACAACCATTCAATAGTCAGTATTTCGGAATCGGAATTTCACCAGCTCTATTTATTTTGATTTTCCCACTTGGATTCAGATTGACTTGCTATTACTACCGCAAGTCTTACTACCGGGCATTCTGGATGTCACCTCCTGCATGTGCAGTTGCCGAACCTCACGCAAAATACACAGGCGAAACTCGGGCCCCTTTAATTTTGCAGAATTCACACCGCTGGTTCTTTTATGCTGGCTTAGTTTTCAACGTCATTCTTACCTATGACGCAACCATTGCTTTCAGGAATGAAGAGAAAGAGTGGGGCCACATGAGCGTGGGAACTTTAGTTCTCGTTTTTAGCACAGTGATGCTCTGGCTGTATTCACTCTCATGTCATACCTGTCGCCACACAATTGGTGGGCGATTAAAACATTTCTCTAAGCACCCAATTCGCTACAAGACTTGGACTTGGATTTCAGCCCTAAATCATAAGCATCCAACATTTGCTTGGATCTCACTCTTCGGAGTTGCTTTTGCCGATATCTACGTCCGCCAAGTTGCATCTGGCGCCTGGACCAATTTCTACTTCTTCTAAAGAGAGAAACTAATGACATCACTTGAAAAACATAAGTACGACGTAGTCGTTATCGGTGCCGGTGGTGCCGGACTTCGTGCTGCAGTTGAGGCACGTGCTGCCGGACTTCGCGTAGCAATTGTTTGCAAGTCTTTATTCGGTAAGGCCCACACTGTTATGGCTGAAGGCGGCGCCGCAGCATCAATGGGTAACGTCAATGAGAAAGATAATTGGCAGGTTCACTTCCGCGACACTATGCGCGGTGGAAAATTTTTAAATCATTATCGAATGGCAGAACTACACGCCAAGGAATCACCAGATCGCATCTGGGAACTTGAAGTATGGGGCGCTCTCTTTGATCGCACTAAAGAGGGAAAGATTAGCCAGCGTAACTTTGGTGGCCACGAATACCCTCGCTTAGCTCACGTCGGCGATCGCACTGGTCTTGAATTAATTCGCACAATGCAACAGCGCATTGTTGCGTTGCAACAGCAAGATGCTAAAGAGAGTGGCAACGCAGAAAGCCACATAAAAGTATTCGCTGAACTCACAATCACCGAAATCCTAAAAGAGAACGGCAAGATTGCTGGTGCTTATGGCTACTGGCGCGAGAATGGCAATGAAGTTTTATTTGAAGCCCCAACAGTAATTATTGCTACTGGCGGTGTTGGTAAGACTTTTAAGATTACATCTAACTCTTGGGAAGGCACTGGCGATGGCCACGCCCTCGCACTCAAAGCTGGAGCAAATCTAGTTGATATGGAATTCTTGCAATTCCACCCAACCGGAATGGTCTGGCCACCATCAGTTCGCGGAATTCTTGTAACTGAATCAGTTCGTGGTGAAGGTGGAATTCTTACCAACTCACTTGGCGAACGCTTCATGTTCAAATACATCCCAGAAGTTTTCAAAGATAAATATGCTGACAATGAAGCAGAGGCAGATCGTTGGTATCTAGATCAAGATAACAACCGTCGTCCACCCGAGCTTCTTCCACGTGATGAAGTTTCTCGCGCAATCAATGCTGAAGTTAAAGCTGGTCGCGGTACCGAACATGGTGGCGTGTATCTTGATGTTTCAAAGCGAATTCCGGCAGATGTAATTAAGAAGCGCTTGCCTTCGATGTGGCACCAGTTCTATGAATTAGCTGGTGTAGATATCACTAAGGAAGCAATGGAAGTTGGTCCTACTTGTCACTATGTAATGGGTGGCGTTGAAGTAGAACCAGATACCGCAGCAGCGATCGGAGTTCCTGGTCTATTTGCAGCTGGTGAAGTTGCTGGTGGAATGCACGGATCAAATCGTCTAGGTGGAAACTCACTTTCAGATTTATTAGTGTTTGGTCGCCGCGCAGGAATGGGCGCAGTCGAATATGTTAAGAAGAATCCAACTGCAACAGTTTCAGAGAAAGCTATTGCAGATGCAGCAGCCAGAATCGAAGCACCATTTAGTCGTGCTGGTGGCGAGAATTCGTACTCATTGCATGCAGAACTGCAAGAAGTAACTCACAACCTGGTCGGAATCATCCGCACTGGAAAAGAAGTTGAAGAAGCTATCGAGAAGATTGCAGCAATTCGCGCTCGCAGTGCAAATGTTGCAGTTGCTGGTGGACGTCAGTTCAACCCAGGTTTCCACTTAGCTTTCGACTTAGACAATATGTTGTTAGTCGCCGAGAGCACCGCTAAGTCAGCTCTACTTCGCGAAGAATCTCGCGGTGGACATACTCGCGATGATTTCCCAGGCATGAGTTCAAAGTGGCGCCAGGTAAATCACATCTCAAGTTTTGATGGCAAGAATGTAAATGTAAAAGCCCAACCACTGCCACCAATACCTAAAGAGCTATTTGATCTCTTTGATATCCACGAACTTGAAAAATACATGACACCAGAAGAAATTGTGAAAGGTGGTTCCAACTAATGGCCCGCAAACTCAAACTTCGTATCTGGCGTGGCGACGCAACAGATGGTGGACTTAAAAACGTTGAAGTAGAAGCAAATGATGGTGAAGTAGTTCTAGATTTAATTCACCGCGTCCAAGCAACCCAGATGGGCGATCTAGCGGTTCGCTGGAATTGCAAAGCCGGTAAGTGCGGATCTTGTTCGATGGAAATTAACGGTAAGCCACGTCTTGCTTGCATGACCCAAGTTTCCTCATTCCCTGAAGGCGAAGAAATTACTGTCACACCACTTCGCGCATTCCCAGTTATCAAAGATTTAGTAACCGATGTTTCATTTAACTACCGCAAGGCTATGGAAATCCCTTCATACGAGCATCCAAAGAACCTTGCTCCTGGTGAAGCTCGAATGGAACAAATCGATGTCGAGCGCAGCCAAGAATTCCGTAAGTGCATTGAATGCTTCTTATGCCAAGACGTATGCCACGTTGTTCGCGATCACGAAGAGAATAAGAAATCTTTCGCAGGACCGCGCTTCTTTATTCGTATTGCTGAATTAGATATGCATCCACTTGATATGTTGAAGAATCGCAAGCAGAAGGCTCAAGAAGAGCACGGCCTTGGAATGTGTAACATCACAAAGTGCTGCACCGAAGTTTGCCCAGAACATATTCGCATCACCGATAACGCAATCATCCCGATGAAAGAGCGTGTAGTTGATGTTAAATATGACCCAGTTCGCTGGTTAGGGTCAAAGATTCGCAAACGCGAGGGTATTGTTTAATACATGATTCCACTGCTGCTCGTCGCATTTGGCGGAGTAGCAGGAACTCTGGTTCGTTATGCAATCGGAGTTCTGATTCCAGAAGATAGACCGGGAACCCTTGCTGCAAATTTAATCGGTGTTGCCCTTGCTTCAGCTCTACTAGTTTTAATGGAACGTCGTGGGATTACTCAACTGCGGTTAATTCTGCTTCCAGGTTTCTGTGCCGGTATGACAACTTTCTCGGCAGTTACAGTTCATTCAATTGAACCATCTGATGGTGGATTTTTTTATCTTGCAACCACCGTGATTCTAAGTTTGTTGATTGTTGTAATTGTCTTACCAATTGCCCGAAAAATGATTCCGGTGCGCAGATGAATACGCTGCTTATAATTCTTGGAGCATCTATTGGCGCACCTGCCCGGTATGCAATTGATCAATACATCAGACGATTTACCACAAAACCGTATGGCACATTTTCGGTAAACATCTTAGGTTCTTTCCTAATTGGCTTAACTTTCAAATCATCAGAAAACGTAAATGGCCTACTTGCAATTGGGTTTGCTGGTGCATTTACCACTTGGTCTACTTTTATGTTGGATCTGTATCTAGCCTACGAATTACGTCGCTATAAGGATGCACTAATAAATGTTGGCGCTTCTCTAATTTTTGGACTCCTTGCCGCTTGGGTCGGAGTGCAAATAGTTAGTTAGCTTTAGTTAAATTAGAAATCCAGACTTCAACTTCATCTGGATGACTTGGTAACTTATTAGATAAAACTCGACAACCTGTTTCGGTAACGAGAACATCATCTTCAATGCGAACTCCGATACCGCGATATTGGGCCGAAAACAGTTCATCATCTGGATGGATATAAAGCCCTGGCTCGACAGTAAGAATCATTCCGGCCTCTAAAACGCCATCTCGATATTGCTCGACCCTTGCTTCATTGCAATCATGAACATCGATTCCCAACATATGGCTTACACCGTGCACTGTCCAACGCTTATGTAATCCCATATCTGGATCAAGAGACTCGGCCGCAGAAACTGGAAGCACTCCCAGTCTCTCTAAACCTTTAGCTAAAACTTCATGAGATGCATTTGTAATATCTTTAAACTTTGCACCTGGTTTAACTGCTGCAAACCCAGCTTTCTGTGCCTCGTAAACCAACATATAAATCTCGCGTTGGGCTGGTGAAAACTTTCCATTTATCGGCAAAGTTCTAGTGATATCTGCTGTGTAAAACGATTCAACTTCAACACCGGCATCAATCAAAATCAAATCACCGTTTCTAACTTCGCCATCGTTTCTAATCCAATGCAAAATACAGGCGTGCGCACCTGATGCCGCAATGGTGTCGTATCCAAGTTCATTTCCTTCAACACGAGCCCGACCAAAAAAAGCCGCTTCAATTACTCGCTCGCCACGTTTTGTCTCAGTCGCGACATCAAACACCCGGACCATATCGGCAAAGCCACGGTTTGTAGCATCAACCGCTTTCTGCATTTCAGCAATCTCGTATGAATCTTTAATCAATCTAATTTCAGAGAGATAAGTGACTAACTCTGCAGTCGCTTCTTTATCTTTAGATAATTTTTTATCTACAACTTTGTTCTCGCCTCTTACATAAACAGTTGGTTTTTCATTACTTAAGAATTTATCTAGATCTTCAACCTGTCGCACCGCAAGGCCATATTTGCGCTCGGTTTCTTCTAAAGTCATTCGACGGCCAACCCAGAATTCGCCATATTTAGCATCCCGATAAAACTCGGTGGTGTTGCGCGAAGATCGTGGGTGGATAAACAAGAGTGCTTCGTGGCCATTTGAATTCGGCTCAAGAATAAAGACTGAATCTGGAACTGCATCTCCTGCAGTTATTCCCGTGAAATAAGAGAATGCCGAATGTGCGCGGAAGCGATAATCAGTATCACTGCTTCGAGTTTTCAATCCACCCGCCGGAATAATTACTCGCTTACCTGGATACTTCTTCGAAAGTTTTTCAATTCGCACTTTGACGAACGGGATAGCTTCGCTTGGAACAATTCCTTCGAGTGGAGTTGGCGCCCAACCGGTCTTCATAAATTCAGCTAGGCCACGAGGATTTGCCGCATCATATTTACGGCTGCCATCTTTCTGTTCATTCATGGTTTAAGCCTAACCCCTCGCAGAAGATAGTTCTATCAAATCACCAACTTAGATATATTCGAGGCATGAGTATCGAACTTCTCTTCAAACAGATTCAATCATTGTTGGATGGAGAGAGCCCTCGAACCTTGATTGGAATAGTCGGAAAACCCGGTGCCGGCAAATCCACGGTTGTTGAAGAAATCTCAAAGAAATTTGGCTCCAAGTTAGTTTCAATAATCCCGATGGATGGATTTCATTTAAGTAATGAAGAACTAATTTCTTTAGGTCGCCGTGAACGAAAAGGCGCTCCAGATACCTTTGATGTCGAAAGCTTTACCTCACTTATTAAAAGAGTAAAGAGTGATAGCAATGTTGACCATAAGTTTCCAATCTTTCACCGCGAAATCGAAGCATCAATAGCAGATGAGGGTATGGTTCTCAAAGAATCGAAAGTTGTAGTCATCGAAGGTAATTATTTATTTTCCGACGATCACAATTGGGATGGAATTTATCCGTTACTTGACCACACCTGGTTTATTGAAATTGCTGACGAAGTTAGAATCAAAAGACTTATTGCGCGACATATCCGATATGGAAAGACTCCCGAAGAGGCAGAAGTCTGGTCACGGGGCAGCGATGAAACCAACGCTCGGTTTATTGACTTAACGGCCTACCGAGCAGAAAACTTAATCAAACTTAGTTAAATCGGTAATAAACCCTAGTTTAATCCCTAGACCTCACATAACCTGCTCTTGTGCGCAGCAAATTGAATTTTGGCAGAAAGAGAAAATAACCATGAAAATTAAGCAAATTGACGTCTTCCAAAAAACTTACACTATGTCAGCTGGCAAGTTTGTTATCTCAGGCGGCAAAGTCGCAAGCGATCAAGATTCCACAATTGTCCGAATCGAAACTGACAACGGTCTAGTCGGCTGGGGTGAGCAATGTGTTTTCTCTCCAGGATATTTAGTAGCCCATGGTGATGGCGCACGAGCCGCTTTAAAGTTATTGGCACCGGCAGTTTTAGGAATGGATCCAAGCACACCCGAATTAATTTATGGTGTCATGGAAAAAACGATGAAGGGTCATTATTACGCTAAGGCGGCAATCGATATTGCGTGCTGGGATCTCTTTGGCCAGAGCACAAACATGTCAGTGAGTGATCTTTTAGGTGGGACCCATAGAACACAGATTCCACTTTATGCACCAATCAGTATGGCTAGCCCAGATGAAATGAAAGATGATTGTGCTAAATGGAAATCATTTGGATATAAAAGATTCCAAATGAAAGTTGGCGGAGATTATGAAACCGACCTTAAACGTGTTGAAGCCTGTATGTCAGTTATCGAAGGTGCAGAACGGATTATTTTTGATGCCAACGGCAATTGGACACAACATGAAGCCGTGCAGATAGTCGCTGCATTAGATGGACTAAAAATATTTGTAGAACAGCCATGTGCAACCATGGAAGAAAGCGCCAGAGTAAAGGCACGAAGTCGTCAACCATTTATTCTTGATGAAAGTTTGCTTACTAGCGCTGATGTATTGCGCGCCCATGAACTAAATGCAATGGATGCAGTAATGCTAAAAATTTCTCGCTTCGGTGGAATTACACCAGTGAAAAAAGCCCGCGACATAAGTATGGAGCTAGGCCTTGCTCTAACTGTCGAAGATTCCGGCGGCGGCGACATCATTACAGCTGCAATGGCACACTTTTCTGCAAGCACGCCAGATCGCTTCTTTATGAATGGCTTCTTCACGGGATCTATGGTCAAGGAGAGAATTACCGAATGGGGTTGCAAAAATTCAGGTGGCTTCGGTGAATTACCTACCGGAACAGGTCTAGGAATTTCCGTGGATAAAGAGATTTTAGGTAAACCTATTGCGACCTACGCATAGTTGAGTCGTGAAATATGTAGTTATTAGAATCCTTAGTAAACCTGTAAACTTTCCTCACCACTTGGAGACGTCGCATAGCCCGGTCGAGTGCGCCTCACTGCTAACGAGGTAAGGGGTAAAACCCTTCAAGAGTTCAAATCTCTTCGTCTCCGCCAGTTTTATAAGTTAGGAGTTTCAGTGCCGCATTACAAGATTGCAATCGTCGGCGCTGGCCCATCTGGATATTTCGCTGCGCAAGCTCTGCAGAATTCGGCAACTGAAGATTTAACATTTTCAATCGACATGATTGAACGGCTTCCAACTCCTTGGGGTTTGGTACGTTCAGGCGTTGCACCTGATCACCCAAAGATTAAGACCGTTTCAAAGGTCTTTGAGAAGATTGCATCCGAACCCACCTTTCGTTTGTTTGGAAATGTGGAACTTGGTAAAGATATTTCACTTGCAGATTTAACAGATAGATATGACGCAGTAATTATGGCCACGGGCTCTGCAATAGGTAAGAAACTTGGGATACCTGGCGAAGATTTAGCTAATTCAATTTCTGCGGCACAGTTTGTTCCTTGGTATAACGGTCATCCAGATTATTCAGATTTCAAAGTTGATCTTTCGGGCAAAGTTGCTGTTGTAATCGGTGCCGGAAATGTTGCGATGGATTGCGGTCGGATTCTTGCGATAGATCCAAAAGAGCTTGATGAAACCGATACCGCAGATCATGCACACGCGCATTTAAAGAAGAGCAATATTCGAAAAGTATTTATCACTGGTCGTCGGGGAGCCGAGTTTGCTGCGTTCACGGCACCGGAACTTCGCGATCTGCCTAAGTTGGAACATACCGATGTTTACATAAGTGAAGAGGCAATTGCACTTGCCCATAAAAATGCGGAAGCTAAAGGCGAAATTGAAAAGCATCTGGCAAGTAATTTAGAAGCTATGAAACTTATTGCTGAGACACCAAAGCACGGACATGAGCGCTCTTTGGAATTCCTTTTCTCTCATACTCCAAAGGAAATAATTGGTAATGAAAAAGTTGAAGGAATTGTTTACGCAACTCCAAGCGGTGATGTAACCATTCCTTGTGACTTAGTAATTACTGCAATTGGTTATGAAGCGACGATAATTCCTGGGGTTAAGTATGAAAGTGGAAAGATTACAAATACTGATGGCCGGGTTACAGGGTCAAATATGTATGTAGTTGGTTGGGCAAAACGTGGACCATCCGGAGTTATTGGAACAAACAAGAGTGACGCAGCAGAAGTGGTGAAGTTGTTGATTTCAGACTTAAAAGATGCAAAAACAGCAGGAGATATCACCGAACTACTAACAGGCGATCACAAAGTGGTTGACCAGCCATACTGGGTTCGAATTAATGCAGCCGAAGTTGCGGCCGGAGAATCTCGTGGAAAACCACGTGTTAAAGCGGTTTCGGTCCCTGATCTATTGCGTTTGGGGCAACCTTAATCAACGAGTAGTATTTGCCAGCACGCCTGCGCTTGTAGCTCAACGGATAGAGCATCTGACTACGGATCAGAAGGTTAGGGGTTCGAATCCCTTCAAGCGCACCAGAACTTCTATCAAAATATCTTTAGCCCTAACTTCAGACTCGCTGTTTATAGCGTTTAGGGTATTGCGCCGAATTGACGCAAGTCACAAAGATAACTTGGAATTGCTCTTGACTTAGAGTTTTTAGAATTTACCCTAAGGTATGGCAATTGAAGAAGAGATAACAAAAGATGTTTTCCGATCAGCAATGTCCAGCTGGGCAACTGGCGTAAGTGTCATTACAGGAACTGCTACAGATGGTTCTGCAAAACCAATTGGAATTGTTTGTAATTCTCTTGCTTCGATTTCGTTAGAAGAGAAGTTAATTCTCTGGTCAGTTGATAAGTCTTCAAGTTCTTATAACCATTGGGTGTCAGCAAAAACTTTTAATGTGCATTTCTTGGCTGAAGATCAGAAGGATTTAGTTGCCCGCTTTGCCAAGAAGGGCGTAGACAAATTCGAAGGTCTAGAGTTCAAAACCACCGAACTTGGGAATCCAATCTTGACCGGAGTCAGCGTTCGGATGGAGTGTGCTACCACTCAAACTTTTGATACTTACGACCACATGCTGATAATTGGCAAGGTTCAGACTCTTGAAAATGGCGGCAAAGCCCCACTACTTTTCCTCCATAGTTCACTACGCAGTATTAGCGAATTAAATAACTAATCTAACTAACCTACTGAAAGGGAAATAAATGGCAAAAGCGTTACTCGATGGAAAGGGTTTTAAGTTAGGGCTCTTTTCACCAAACTGCTCATCCGGACTTGCTGTAACAAAGGCCCCAGACCGATGGACAGGATCTTGGGAAGATAACTTAAGACTTGCAAAAATTGCTGATGATGCCGGTATTGATTTCTTGCTACCAATCGCAAGATGGATTGGTTATGGTGGAGAAACCAACTTTCATGAGGGCGTTTTAGATCCAACAACTTGGGCAGCAGGACTTCTTGCAAATACAAAGCGTATTTCAATATTTGCAACGATTCACACTGCTTTCAATCATCCAATCGTTGTTGCAAAGCAGATGGCAACAGTTGACCATATTGGTGGCGGTCGCGCTGGAATTAATATTGTGGCTGGCTGGAATAAACCAGAATATGACACCTTCGGAATGGATCTCCCACAAGATCACAACGATCGATATGCACTTGCACAAGAGTGGTGGGAAATCATTAAGAAGATTTGGACCACCGAAGGAAAGTTTGATCACGATGGTAAATTCTTTAAGTTGCAACATGTTGAAGGTATGCCAAAACCATTCGACGGAATCCTCCCAGTTCTAAATGCTGGTTCATCACCACAAGGTCGCGAATTCGCGGCAAGGAATGCAAACTTCGCATTTACAGTTGTTGGTGGCCCAGAAGATGGCGCCGAAGTTGTTAAGCAAGTTACATCTCAAGCCAAAAATGATTACAAACGCGATATGGGCGTATTTACACTTGGCCACGTTGTTTGTAAGCCAACTCGTAAAGAAGCTGATGAATTCTTGCATTACTACGCTGATGAATATGCAGACTGGAACGCTGTCGATAACTTGATGAAGCTTCAGGGTCTACATGCAATGTCCTTTAGCAAGGAAATGCTCGAAATGTTCCGCGGCCGTTTTGCTGCTGGACATGGATCTTGCCCACTAATCGGGACACCTGATGAAGTAGCAGATGCAATCGAAGGCTTTGCGAAAGCTGGTTTCGGTGGAATGACAATTGCATTCTTGGATTATGCAAAAGAACTTCCATACTTCGCTCAGGAAGTATTGCCTCGCTTAGAGAAAAAGGGCGTTCGTCTTCCTAAGTAATAGACTCGAGAAATGAACTCAATGCTGAAGGGCCCCGACTTTAAGTTGGGGCTTTTCGCTGCCAATTGCTCATCTGGCTCTGCGGTAACAAATGCAGCAGATCGTTGGAGCGGATCCTGGGCAGATAATGTGGCCGCAGCAAAAATTGCGGATGAAGTTGGTTTGGATTTCTTACTACCCGTAGCAAGATGGATTGGCTATGGCGGTGCCAGTAATTATCACAATGATGTTTTAGACCCAACCACCTGGATGGCTGGATTATTAGCGGTTACAAAGAAGATTAATGTTTTTTCAACAGTTCATACTGCTTTTACTCACCCAATTGTTGCCGCAAAACAATTTGCAACTGCTGATCAAATCGGAAATGGCCGCGCTGGAATTAACATTGTTGCCGGTTGGAATAAAACTGAGTTCGATGCCTTTGGAATCGAATTACCTTTAGGCCATGATGATCGTTATGAGCGAGCCCAAGAGTGGTGGAATGTAATAAACAAAATTTGGTCAACGCAAGGGCGCTTTGATCATGCGGGTAAGTTTTTTAATTTAAAAGGCGTTGAAGGACTTCCCAAACCAGTGCATGGTCGCATTCCTGTCATAAATGCCGGGTCGTCAGAACAAGGTCGGGATTATGCAGCCAAGAATGCCGATTTTATTTTCACAGTCGTTGATAACCCGACCGATGGAGCCGAGGTTGTGAAGTCGATTTCAGAAAATGCGAAGAATAAGTATCAGCGCAAATCTGGCGTTTTAACTTTGGGGCATGTTGTCTGCCGCCCAAATAATTCTGAAGTTGATGAATTTATCGATTATTACGCAAATAAGAATGCTGATTGGGTAGCAGTCGACAATATGATGGCTTTAATGGGCCAATATGCCAAATCATTTACACCAGAAATGCTGGCAACATATAGAACTAGATTTGCTGCTGGAGATGGATCTTGCCCATTAACCGGAACTCCAGATGAAGTAGCGGAACAGATTTACCAATTTGCTAAAGCAGGATTTGCAGGAATGACAATCGCCTTCTTCGACTACACAAAAGAGCTGCCATATTTTGCTCAAGAAGTTTTACCAAGGCTGGTAAGCAAAGGCATCAGAGTTAGTCAATAATTGGCCTATGAAAACTCTCTTCGAAAAAGTCACTGTCGGCAGAAATGAATTAACGAATCGAATGGTCATGGCACCGATGACGCGAAATCGTGCCGATGAAAATGGTGACCCAAATGGCTTGATGGTCGAGTATTACAAGCAGCGTTCGAGTTTTGGTCTAATTATTACTGAGGGAACTGCACCAGCACATGTTGGTAAGGCTTATCCTGGAATCCCAGGCATTTACACCGAATCACAAGTTGTAGGTTGGAAGAAAGTAACTCAAGCAGTGCACGAATCAGGCAGTCGGATTTTTCTGCAGTTAATGCACTCGGGGCGAATTTCTCATAAGAAAATAACTGGACTAGATCCAATTTCGGCAAGTGCCGTCAAGCCAGCCGGAGAACTGTTTACGGGTTCTGGAATGGACACATTTGAAGTTCCAAAAGCTATGTCACTGCAAGATATTGCTGAAACCAAAGCAGCCTTTGTTTCTGCTGCAAAGAGTGCAATCGCTGCTGGATTTGA
>CAMCPZ010000002.1 GCA_945876865.1 Bifidobacterium breve
TATTAGTTAAATAGAAATGCAACTGACTGATAACTCAATAGAGTTTCGGCGGCCATAGCGAGAGGGAAACGCCCGGTCCCATTCCGAACCCGGAAGCTAAGCCTCTCAGCGTCGATGGTACTGCAAGGGGGACCTTGTGGGAGAGTAGAACGCCGCCGGACATCATTATAAAAAGGAGCAACTCCATAACTTCGGTTATTGGATATGCTCCTTTTTTATTTCTATTAACAGGTTTTCGAAATCAACAGCATCAATCAAGATGCAAATAGATTTACTGGCACTTTAAGACAATTCGGGCTTCCTAGAAAATTTCTAGAGATTTCATGAATTGGATTCTTATGGCCATTACCAAACCCAAAAAACTATCGCCTTCGAAGAGGGTCGTAGCCAAAAAGAAAACTATCGTTGTTCAAAGCCATCAACCTAAAAATGAAGTTTTTTTAGTTGGTCGAGTAACAAGTCTGGCTGTAGAAAAATTACTTCCTAGTGGAGATCGAGTCGTTGAATTTCGCGTTGTGATTGGAAGAGAGAAATCTAGAGGGAGCAAAAAAGAAGTAGATTCACTAGATATCGCGGCCTGGAGCTCACGAGCACGTAAAGCAGCCCTGTCGCTAAAGATCGATGCTTGGGTAGAGATAAAGGGGTCTGTAAGAAGGCGGTTTTGGCGGGCTCCAACAGGTCTTGCAAGTCGTTGGCAGGTCGAAGCAAGCGAGGTAGTTCGACTTTAGATACGGTTAAGCCATGGCATCTGACCTAAATACTATTCTTAAGAAGTATCTTGCTAACTTGGGTAAGAACGAAGAGGCAGCAGTTGAACTAACTCGAATTATCAAGAGTTGGGTGCTTCAGAATGGTGAGATTGTTAAAGAGCGTATCGAATCTCAGATTGATGAAACTGCAGTTCGAATGGGATTTGCAAAGAGTAGCGAGATCGAGAATCTAAATGCTCGAATTGCCGAACTTGAGAATCGATTGAAGGGCGTCTCGGGTCTGAAGAAAGATTCAACGAGTAAGCCCAAGAAGCCAGGTAACAAAAAGAGTGCAGCGCCAAAAAAGGTTAGCAAATCATCGAAAGCGTCTGCCGCGATAAGGTCAACGAAGAAGAAGGTTTCAAAATGAGTGATTTTGAAAGTAGCAAAAAAATAGATCTCGAAGAGATCAAGGGGCAGATATCTCAAGTAAGCCAGAAGCCCTTGGATGCACATCCCCAAGAATTTGAAAATATCCATTCAAATTTAGTGCAGGCGCTGTCAGAAATTGATGGCCTCTAGAGGTTATTGGTGAAAACTAGATTAGATGCTGAATTGGTCAGGCGCGGATTAGCGCGTTCGCGTGATCACGCAGCAGATCTTATTGAGTCCCGCTCAGTTCTTGTTACAGGTATCCCAGCCTCAAAACCAGCTACCCAGGTAGATGCAGAAACTTCTATAACGATCCAGGGCGAGCGAAGCGATTTTGTTTCTAGGGGCGGAAATAAATTAGCTGGTGCATTGGATGCCTTTCCACAAATAATCGTTGCAGGTAGGCGTGCGCTTGATGCAGGTGCATCAACCGGTGGTTTCACAGATGTTCTACTTAAACGCGATGTTAAGAATGTGGTGGCAGTTGATGTTGGCTATGGCCAACTTGCGTGGGAGCTGCGAAATGACCCGAGGGTTACTATTTTGGATAGAACAAATGTGCGACATTTAACGATTGAACAGGTTGGGGAGAGCGTAGATCTCGTGGTCGCTGATCTATCTTTTATCTCATTAACTTTAGTTCTTCCAGCACTTGTTACGGTTTCAAAGACCAATGCAGATTTTCTGGTTATGGTTAAGCCACAATTTGAGGTAGGTAGAGAGAAGTTAGGTGCGGGTGGTGTTGTGAGGGATAGTGGATTGCGCAAAAGTGCTGTTATGGAAGTAGCGGATTGTGCATATGACATGGGCCTTGGTTGCGAGGGTGTTGTTGCAAGTTCACTCCCTGGGCCATCTGGAAACGTCGAGTATTTTCTCTGGTTAAAGCGTGGATCCACTGAACTTTCAGAAACTACTTTAGATGCTGCGATTGCGAGCGGACCACAATGAGTAAAATTTTATTAGTCGTTCACCCAACCCGGCCAGCGGCTGCGAAATTCGGGAATTTGTTAGCTGAGAAGTTCCTAGCCGAGAAATTTGAAGTGTTTTCAAACTTTCCGGAGCTAATTCCTGGTTCAACTTCCATCGGACGTATTGATGGGATATCTGCCGCAATTGTCCTAGGTGGAGATGGCACAATACTTCGGGCTGCTGAGATTGTCCGCGGACATGACATTCCAATTATTGGCGTAAATCTTGGAAATGTTGGCTTCCTTGCAGAAATAGCGCAACCTTCGGTAAATGAAATTGTTCAGGCGGTGCAGAATGGTGACATTCACAGAGAACCGCGGTTAGTTTTAAAGTATGAAATTATTCGAAGTGGTGTTGTTTTTTCTAAAGGCTGGGCGCTTAACGAAGTTGCTATCGAGCGAAGTTCAACTCAGATGCTAGAACTCTTCGTGCAAATTGATGGTCGACCCTTATCCAAATGGGGATGCGATGGCGTTATATGTGCGACTCCAACTGGGTCGACTGCCTATGCGTTCTCAGCAGGTGGGCCGGTAGTTTGGCCAGAAGTTAGCGCCTTAGTGCTTCTTCCGCTCGCTGCACATGCGCTCTTCTCAAGACCGATGGTGGTATCACCGGATTGTGAAGTCGTTATTGATGTCTCTTCTCAGAGTGCTCAAGTTTCTTCTGATGGACTTCGCCAAACAGAGCTAATCGCTGGTGATCGAATAGTTCTGACTAAAGACAGTCAGCAAATTCAATTGGCATACATCAACGGTGGAAAATTCACTGATCGATTAGTAGCAAAATTTAAGTTGCCGATTGAAGGTTGGCGCGGAGAATCTTCTTGATTCAGAAGAAACCTTCCAAAAGCTCTCTCCGCGAATTAACCATCCGAAATCTTGGGGTTATAGATACGGCGGAGATTGAATTTAAATCGGGCTTGACGGTTTTAACCGGTGAAACCGGAGCCGGTAAAACTATGGTGCTAACGGCTTTGAATCTAATTCTCGGTGGAAAGTCAGATTCAGATTTTGTCAGGAGCGGCCAAGAGCGTTTAATCGTGAGCGGTAAGTTTGAAATCGGTGAGGCTTTAAGCCTGATTATTGAAGATGCGGGCGGCATCGTTGAAGAGAACGAAGTGATAATAAATCGATCGGTAACCAATCAAGGGAAATCCAAAATATCGCTAGGCGGTGCTGTGAGTAGCGCAACCCAGGTGAGTGAAATGGCCCAGGAATTGATAGAGATTCACGCCCAGGCTAGTTCGGCGAGATTGAGTAAAGGTTCGGTGCAGCTAGAGTTATTGGATTCTTTCGCTGGTCACGAAAATTTAGTTTCTGACTATTCGACAGATTTTGAAGAGCACTTAAACCTACGAAAGCGAGTTGCTGAGTTGGAGCGGCAGCTCTCGGTTCGAGATCTTGAGATTGCAAAGTTAGAAGCGATTGTTAAAGACTTTGAAAGAGTTAAGCCACAGCCGGGAGAGATCGCAGAACTTGAGAATGAGATTAATAAACTTGGTGCAGTCGAGGAGCTTAATACTGGAATCATTCAAGCTTTGGCCACAATTAATAGTGAAGAGAATTCGGCGATTTCAGCGCTCGGGTTATCTAAGAAGATACTTGAAAATCTGAAGGGCAAAGACTCGGCTTTGGATTCGTTAATCGAAGATCAATCCGAAAGCATTTATGGTCTGGTTGAAGTAACTGGAAAAATCGAAAGATACCTATCAGGTCTGGAGGCTGACCCTGCTAGATTTGATTTTCTTCAGCTTAGAAAGAGTGAATTGCTAGGTTTAGTTAAGAAGTATGGGACAGGAAGCGATCGAGAAATTGCTTACGAGAATCTTCTAGCAGAGGCTGAAGAGGCGAGCTCTCGCTTGGCCGATTTGCAAGGCGGTGATTTGAGGCTTGAAGAGCTAAAGAATCAGAGTAAGGAAAAGTTCAAAGAATTACAGAGTTCAGCAAAAAAGCTTTCAGCATCTAGAATCACTAGCGCAGGTAAATTGTCAGAGGCAATCACCAACGAACTGGCGCTTCTGGCAATGGCTAATGCAAAACTAATCGTCTCGGTTCTGCAAAGTGACGAAACAGAGTCCAAGAATTATTCGGCATCTGGTTTAGATGCGGTGAGCTTTTTATTCACTAGCCATAGTGATGGAAAACCACTTCCATTGGCAAAGGGGGCGAGCGGCGGAGAACTTTCTAGAGTTATGTTGGCGGTCGAGGTCGTTCTTGCAAAGAACTCACCGGTCGGAACATATATTTTTGACGAGGTCGACGCCGGTGTTGGTGGAAAAGCGGCAGTTGAAGTTGGGAAGCGATTAGCTCTGCTAGCGAAAAATTCACAAGTAATAGTTGTAACCCACCTTGCGCAGGTTGCGACATGGGCAGATAATCATTTAGTTGTTACAAAGAGCGAGAGTGGATCAGTTACTCAGAGCAATATTATTGAAGTTACCGGAAGTGAAAGGCGCAAAGAGATTGCGCGATTGCTATCTGGCCAAGATGAGTCGATTTCGGCACAAGAACACGCTCGAGAATTATTGGATATGGTCGCTAAAGCATCGGCGGAAATGATAGGTTAGTGTTCCATGACCGCCCAGCATGTGACCAAGCATCTTTTCGTTACCGGCGGAGTGGCTTCCAGTTTAGGTAAAGGTTTGACCGCTTCCAGCCTTGGACGATTGTTAACATCCAGGGGACTGCGCGTAACAATGCAAAAACTCGATCCATATTTGAATGTCGATCCCGGCACGATGAACCCCTTTCAACATGGTGAAGTTTTTGTGACAGATGATGGAGCAGAGACCGACTTAGATATTGGCCATTATGAGAGATTCTTAAATGTAAATCTTCGTGGCTCAGCGAATGTAACCACAGGTCAGGTTTATTCAAACGTCATCGGGAAAGAACGGCGTGGTGAATATCTAGGAGACACCGTGCAAGTGATTCCTCACATCACCAATGAAATCAAAGAGCGAATCAAAGCTATGGCTGGCCCAGATATTGATTTAGTGATCACAGAAGTGGGGGGAACCGTTGGAGATATCGAGTCCCAACCGTTCCTCGAAGCAGCGCGTCAGATAAGACAGGATGTCGGTAGAGATAATGTTTTTTACCTCCACGTTTCCCTTGTTCCTTACATCGGCCCATCAGGAGAGCTGAAGACAAAGCCAACTCAACATAGCGTTGCCGCTCTGCGCTCTATAGGTATTGCACCAGACGCTATTGTCATCAGGTCTGATCGTCCGATTCCTGATTCGGTAAAGCGAAAGATTTCGTCGATGTGCGATGTTGACCTTGAAGCTGTAGTTGCCGCGGTTGATGCACCATCAATTTATGACATTCCGAAGGTCTTGTTTAACGAAGGTCTTGATGCGTATGTGATTAGACGTCTTGGATTACCAGCACGGGATTTAGTTTGGGGCGAATGGGATGAACTATTGCAGCGAGTTCACAATCCAGCTCATCAGGTATCAGTTGCACTTGTTGGCAAATATGTTGATCTGCCCGATGCTTATCTTTCGGTTACTGAAGCACTCCGCGCAGGGGGCTTCGCAAATAACGCAAAAGTAAATATCAAATGGGTCGCTAGTGATGATTGCGAAACCGCGGAGGGCGCACTTGCCGCGCTTAAGGATGTCGATGCGATCTGTGTTCCAGGTGGCTTTGGAGTTCGGGGAATAGAAGGAAAATTGGGTGCCTTAACATTTGCGAGAGAGAAGAAAATTCCTACCCTTGGTTTATGTTTAGGGTTGCAGTGCATGGTTATTGAGGCCGCTAGGAATTTGGGCAAGATAGATCAGGCAAATTCTGCAGAGTTTGACCCGGAGACTAAAGATCCCGTTATCTCCACAATGCAAAATCAAGAGGATATCGTCGCAGGCAACGGTGATATGGGCGGAACTATGCGCCTTGGTTTATACCCAGCGGTGCTAGCAGCAGGTTCACTAGTCGCAGAAATTTACGGAGAAAATGAGATTCAAGAACGTCATCGTCACAGATATGAAGTCAATAATAAATACCGTGACCAGATATCTGCCACAGGTTTAGCGTTTTCTGGCTTATCTCCCGATGGCAATTTAGTCGAGTTTGTTGAATTGCCACGCGAGATCCACCCTTATTACATTGGGACTCAAGCCCACCCAGAATTTTTATCTCGCCCAACTTCGGCGCATCCACTCTTTAATGGTTTGATTGCTGCTGCGATAGAAAAAAATGGTAACTAGTTCTAGCACCGCAAGGGCTGTAAGTGAGTATCTAAGTTATGCGGCAATTGAAAGAGGTTTGTCGAAAAATACTATTGCTTCCTATAAGCGTGATTTAGAGAAGTTCTCGCTGTATTTGGGAGAAAATGGAATTGATCTCAAATCTGTAGATCATTCTGTCATCGATGATTTCTTGGCCTCGCTCCGTGGCTCTGGTGCCCGTGGTCGTAACAGTGAAAGCTCTAACTCAAGAGCAATAGTGACTATTCGGAATCTATTTAAATTTATATCCATGAATAGCCGTGAACCCAATCCTCTATACAGTTATGCACCACCTAAGATTCCAAAACGACTGCCCAAAGCTCTCAAACTGGATGAGATTCTGGCTCTTCTAGAAGCCTCTAAATTTGGAGATGACGCACTTGCGCTACGAAATAACGCGCTACTAGAAATTCTTTATGCAACCGGTGCTCGGATAAGTGAGATTGTTAATCTAGAGCTTCCAAGTGTTGCCCAGATATCAGAGAATTTCACCATCAAACTTCTTGGTAAAGGGGGGAGTGAACGAGTAGTGCCTATTGGAAATTTTGCTAGAGCCAGCCTAGAAAGATATTTAACTTCGTCGAGACCGGAGCTTCTCAAGGGTAAGAAGAATGACCATGTCTTTCTGAACTCAAGAGGGGGAACATTAAGTAGACAAAGCGCTTGGGAGATTATTGCTGCCTGCGCAGAGAGAGCGAAGATTGAAAGCCATGTGACACCCCATGCAATCAGGCACTCATTCGCAACACATTTGTTGGATGGCGGAGCAGATATCCGAGTCGTTCAAGAGCTACTTGGCCACGCATCAGTCACAACAACTCAAATTTACACGCTGGTCACTATAGATAAATTGCGCGAAAGTTATGCAAGCTCACATCCACGAGCTAAGCAGAAGTAGAGTTACTTACCCCGTAATCGTCTAGCAATAATGCTCTGATCGCCCTTGGTTTCAAGGTCGGCAATAATTATTGCCAGAGATTCACGAACAATTCGGCCGCGATCTACAGCGAGACCTAAATCGCCACGCAGAGCTAAACGCGCTTGTTCTAGATCGTAAAGTTCTTCAGGGGATAGGTAGACAGTAATTTTCTCGTCGTGTCTCTCTCTTCCACTTGGAGATTTATCAAATGAGTTAACTCTGCGGCGCGGTGTTGTTCGCACCGACTTCTTGCTTGTGATTGGTGCCGTAGGAACATCTTCAATTGGAGTTGGAGTTTGTGAGGGAACTGCACTCAGTGTGGTTGTCTGTCTAAATAGTTCGTCAGCGCCTGGAAGGCTTACTCTGCGACTCATTTTGCTCCTCCTCGATGAATTAGTTCACGTGCAAGTCTGCGATAAGAAACTGCGCCGGTAGAGCTGCTGGCATATGTTGTGATTGGTTCACCTTTGACTGTGGATTCGGAGAATCTAACAGTTCTCGAAATGATTGTGTCGAGTAAATCTTTCGGGAACTCTTTGTGGATTAACTCAAGAACTTCTCTAGAGTGCGCTGTTTTGCGCTCGAACATCGTTGCCAAGATTCCATTTATCTCAAGATGAGGATTTGTATTGGTTCTAACTTTATCGATTGTCTCCCGAACTAAACCTAGCCCGAGAACTGCAAAGTATTCACATTCCATGGGAATCAGAACGCCATTAGATGCAGTTAAAGCATTAATAGTGAGTGTGCCCAGTGAAGGCGAGCAATCGATCAGAATGTCATCATATTGATCAATTACTGGCTCGAGTAATTTACGCAATTTATGCTCTTTTGCGATCTCAGAGACGAAGGCAGCATCTGCCGCGGCTAAATCTTTGTGGCCGCGGATAAAATCAAGACCTGGAACATTTGATTTTAAAATGTATTCCGATATGTTTGCTTGAGAATCATTTAGCAAATACCAGATTGATCCGTATTGCTCTTTAAGTTGTTGTGGCTTAATACCAAGTCCAGTGGTCATGCTTGCCTGTGAGTCAAAATCAATCAATAAAACTCGACGACCTAGTTCAGCTAAAGCAGCTCCGAGATTTATAGTTGTGGTGGTCTTACCTACGCCACCTTTTTGATTCACTACAGAAATAACTCGGGCAGGTCCTGGTGCTGGCGGTGTCTTAATCTTCGGAAAATCGATGAGTTTCTTGCCCAAGACACTAGAGGTCGCTGAGAGCTCTTCCTCGCGGATTGTCGATTTAGTTCCTAAGCGAGAAACCTTCGAATTGCTTTTTGCCATGGTCGGACTCTACGGCGGTGCGATTGGGCGCGCAAGCGTAAGTGCATTACCTTTGCGCAATGACTGAAGGCGCAACTGGAGAGGTTCAAGAGCAAGTTTTGGGCTCGAATCCAGATACACCTGCGGCATTCTCCGTTCACTTATCGAATTTTGAAGGACCTTTCGATCTACTTCTTCAGTTAATTTCGCGTCACAAGATGGATGTGACAGAGGTAGCGTTGAGCGTCGTTACAGATGATTTCATTTCCTACATTCGCGCCCTTGAGGGCTCGGAAGATGGTTGGGATCTCGAGAAAACGACCGAATTCTTGGTTGTGGCCGCGACTCTTCTGGATTTGAAGGCCGCCAGACTTCTTCCTTCAGGCGAGATTGAGGATGAGGGAGATTTGGCCTTGTTAGAAGCCCGGGATCTTCTGTTCGCCCGTCTCTTGCAGTATCGCGCTTTCAAATCCATAGCTTCAATTTTCAGCGAGCGCCTTGCCCGTGAAGAGCGCAGTTTTGCCCGTGTGGTAGCCCTGGAGGCTCAATTCTCGACCTTACTTCCAGAGGTTCTGATTGGGGTCGGAGCTGAGCGATTCGCTGCTATCGCCCAGAGAGTCCTATCACCGAAAGTTACCCCGACCGTTGGAATCGCCCACATCCACAGCCCTTTGGTCAGCGTGGCTGATGAGGCAATAATTATCGTAAATGAGTTACGCAGGACAGGGAAAAGCACTTTCCGCCACCTCATAAGTGATGCAAGTTCGCTTTTGGTCGTAGTTGCGAGATTTCTAGCCCTATTGGAGCTCTATCGTGAGGGAGTAGTTCGATTCGAACAGGTAATAGCTCTCGGTGAGCTCGCGATTACCTGGACTGGAAGCGCTGAGGGCACGATCGAGGTCAGCGATGAGTTCGATGCTCCCATAGTTCAATCAGAAGATAATACAAATGGAGATACGAATGTCTAATCCTGAACTTAATAGGTCGCTCGAAGCCATTTTAATGGTGGTAGATGAGCCTGTTTCTGAGGTGATTCTGGCCCAGATTACCGAAACCCCTACTGAATCGGTCTTGGCTGCGCTGCAAGAGCTAGCTGGGGAGTACGAACAATCTGGGCGAGGTTTCGAGCTACGGCAGATATCAGGGGGATGGCGCTTCTATAGCCACCCAGATCTTTCACCGATTGTTGAGAAGTTCGTCTTGGATGGCCAGCAATCACGCCTGACCCAAGCCGCTTTAGAGACCCTTGCTGTAATCGCCTATCGCCAACCAGTTTCCCGAGCCCGGGTCTCCGCTATTCGAGGCGTTAATGTCGAAGCTGTCATGAAAACCCTGGTGACAAGGGGTTTGGTAGAGGAGAGCGGAATCGAACACGAAACCGGCGCAATTCTTTACAGCACTACGAGTTTCTTCTTGGAAAAGCTTGGTCTCAACCACGTTTCAGACCTGCCAGCTCTGGCTCCATTCCTACCAGATGTTGATGCCCTGGACGAGGTTCTCTCTACGCTCACTGATTAGGGCCGATTAGGGCCGATTAGGGTTGAGCCTAGATTTGCCGTAACCTTTGCTGAGACAACAAATTCCACGCTGTTGAAGCTGTTGAAGAGAGAGTTAAAATGAGCCTTATACGTCTACAAAAAATCCTTGCTGATGCCGGCATAGCGAGCAGGCGGGCAAGCGAGCAGCTAATTCTTGATGGGCGAGTAAGCGTCGACGGGAATCAGATCTTTGAACTGGGCAGCAAATTTGACCCGGAAATCTCTAAAGTTGAGGTAGATGGTGAGGCAATCAAGCTCAATAAGGTTAAGACTTACCTTGCATTTTATAAACCTCGGGGCGTAATTTCCACTATGTCAGACCCAGAGGGACGCCCAAATCTAGGTGACTTCTTTGAGGAAAGGAATGAGCGGTTATTCCATGTCGGCCGCCTGGACAAGGAGAGTGAAGGGTTAATTCTTCTTACTAATGACGGCACTTTCACGCACAGAGCTACACATCCAAGTTATGGCCTGAATAAAAAATATTTCTTAGAGATCGAGGGGCAATTCTCAAAGGAGCACATAGATCAGTTGCTGAAGGGTGTTGTGCTGGAGGATGGTATGGCCCGCGCTCTGGAGGTTAAAGTGGTTCGAGAGGTCAACCCAAAGCATCATTGGGTCGAAGTATCGATTCATGAAGGCAGGTTTCATATCATCCGTCGGATGTTTGAATACTTGGAGATGGAGGTTATCCGCTTAATTCGAACCGACTTCGGTCCGATCTCAATCGGAGAAACAAAGGAGGGCCGTTGGCGAGCCCTGAACCCGGTGGAGCTAGATAATTTATATAGAGTTTTAAAGTTAAATAAATAAATCGAAATACTAAAAATATATTTATAAATATATAGCTATTTACGAGTAATCTGGGATGTAGATTTGTCGGTAATTTCACGCATGGTTTTCTGTATATTATTAATTTATCGATTTTTTGGAAAAATCATATTCAAGGGTCTTTCTTTGTCGCCTTTTTCAAGAATTGTTTTGTCGATAAAAAGTTATACAGTTTAATTCCTTTAATCTCCCTTCACGTAAAGAGGGGTCAGGGTAGAATCTGGGAATGAATTCCGTGAGAGCTTTTCGAGGGGCCACTCAACTGTCCTCCGACACTAAGCAGGAAATGAAGAGTGCGGTCGTGGAGCTCCTCAAAGAAATCCTGTCCTCAAATTCCCTAGCAACCGACGATTTGATTTCCATCCTTTTCACTGCGACTCCAGATCTTCAGAGCGATTTTCCGGCTGCGGGAATCAGGGAGTTTGGCTTGCTCGATCTACCGCTAATTTGCGCACAGGAGCTCGATATTAAGGGAGCACTTCCAAGAACTATCAGACTCATGATTCACGCCAATTCTCCGCTCTCCAGGAAAGAAATCTCCCATATTTACCTCCGCGGTGCGGCTGTTTTGCGCCCAGATCTGGCTAAAGGGCTTGAAGAACCAAGAGACAATCAAAAGTGAGCCTAGTAGGACCGATAAAGATTATTGGCTGTGGCTTGATTGGAACCTCTCTCGCCTTGCGCCTCAAGGAAGAGGGTCTTGCGCTTATTTTGGCCGATACAAGCGCCAGAAATCTTCAACTTGCCTCCGATTTGCTTGAGTGCAAGGAAGTTGCGGAGAAACCGAGCGTCATCATCATCGCAACACCCCCCGAGTACGTCCACGAGGTAGCGATGGCTGAATTCACTTTGCACCCCGAAGCAATATTTATAGATGTATGCGGGGTTAAGTCTAAACTAATGCATAAGGTTGCAAGTTTTCCGGAATTATCTCGAAACTATGTCTCTGTTCATCCCATGGCAGGCAGAGAAATTTCAGGACCGGAGAGTGCTAGGTCCGATCTCTTCAAATCAAGAGCTTGGCTGGTTACTAAAACCGAGAATTCCACCGATGAGGCGGTTGCGACAGCCCGTGAACTTGGAGCCCTAATGGAGTCCACTATTTATGAAATGGATGCAGTTACTCATGATTCGGTGATAGCCGCAATTTCACACTTGCCACAAATTCTAAGTTCAGCCCTAGGTGCCAGCCTTAACGGGGTCGATGTTGAGAGTCTCAATCTGGCCGGACAAGGCTTGAGAGATGTTTCGCGTCTCGCTGATTCAGATCCCGAACTTTGGGGGAGTCTGCTGATTGCTAATTCAGGTGAAATTCTTCCGAAAATCAGTGAAGTAATAAATCGACTTTCTAATCTCGCAGAAGCTCTTGAGAGAGACGATGAGAATTCTGTAAGGGTATTTCTAACTGAGGGTCGAGAGGGCAAGAATAGGATTCCTGGAAAACATGGTCTTGCTAAACGTGATTACACATACCTTCCAATTGTTATCGATGATAAGCCGGGCGGATTAGCTCGAATATTTAATGAATGTGCCGAGATTAAAGTCAATATTGAAGATCTAAGTATGGAACACAGCCCTGGTCAAGCGGTCGGACTAGTGTCTCTTGCTCTCTCTTCAGATGATGCCGCAAGATTACAGAAACACTTGGTTGCAAAAGGGTGGTTGGCGCACGCTCCAAAAAAAGATTGATTCATCTTCTTCTTTAATTCTCTAATTTTCTTAGTCTTTAGAGCTTTCTTAAGGCAGTAAGGTTGGCGTATGGCCGGAATAGTTGTAGCAATTGACGGTCCCAGTGGATCTGGAAAATCGAGCACGTCGAAAGCTATCGCAATACGTGCAAATTGGAATTATCTAGATACTGGTGCGCTTTATCGCGCTGCAACCTGGATTGCACTAAACAAAGGTGTTTTTGAAGGTTGGGAGATTATTGCTGCAATAAAAGAGCAACCAATTGTATTTTCAAGTGATCCGAAGAATCCACAAATATTCTGTGGAGAGGTAGATGTTACAGACGACATACGTGGAGTGAGAGTCACTGACAATGTCAGTCGAATTAGTCAGATTGCAGAACTTCGATCTTTCCTTGTCGATATGCAGCAGACAATCATTTCGAAAAGTGAAAACGGAATTGTTGTAGAGGGTCGGGATATCGGGACAGTTGTTGCGCCAAACGCTGACTTAAAAGTTTTTCTCTACGCAGATTTACAAGCAAGAGCGCTGCGACGTGAAAGTGAAGAAATAAAGGCGGATAAGGCTGCCGACGTGGCACAGTCGCTAAGTAGCCGAGATCTTCTCGACTCAACTAGAAAAATCTCGCCCCTTCGTCCCGCTGAAGATGCTCTTGAACTCGATTCCACTGAATTAGATCTTGATGAAGTTGTGGATTTAATTTGGGAGTGGCTCACTCGGAAAAATCTTTTGGGGTTACCAAAGGTTGCGGTTATTGGTCGGCCAAACGTAGGTAAATCAACTTTGGTAAATCGAATTATCGGTAGACGAGAAGCGATTGTGGAAGATACTCCAGGAGTAACTCGTGACCGTGTTAAGTATGAAGCGGAATGGAATGGTCGTCGCTTTATTTTGATTGACACTGGCGGTTGGGAAGTGGCGCCAGAAGGTATATCAGAGAAAATTACCGCGGGCTCGGAAGCGGCAATAGCAGAAGCAGATGTCGTGCTTTTTGTTATTGACGCCCAAGTTGGCGCACTCGATGAAGACCAGTCATTAGTAAATTTACTGCGGAAGTCTAAGAAGAAGATAATTGTTGCGGCAAATAAAGTAGATGGAACAACTGAAGAGACCGAAGCGCACGCACTCTGGAATTTAGGATTCGGTGAACCAAGATTTGTTTCAGCTTTACATGGTCGAGGCAGCGGAGATTTACTTGATTATTTAGTAAAGGAATTACCGGAAATCGGTTCCGAGAAAGCCGATGACGGATATCGTCGGATTGCTCTAGTGGGTAGACCAAATGTTGGAAAATCGAGCCTCCTAAATATTCTTGCAGGGGAGTCTCGCGTAATCGTCGATGATGCTGCTGGAACAACGCGTGACCCAGTTGATGAGCTTATTGAGATTGGTGGATCTACTTGGCGTTTTATCGACACAGCTGGAATACGTAAACGCGCGCACCAAGATAGTGGAACTGATTACTACGCCTCACTACGAACAGCATCGGCTCTCGAACGTGCCGAAGTTGCTGTTGTGGTCCTTGATGCTTCAGTGCCGCTGACCGAACAGGATCTTCGAATAGTCAGCATGGTTGAAGAAGCAGGTCGCGGACTAGTGATTGTCATGAACAAATGGGATTTAGTGGATGAAGAACGTCAGATTCAATTGGATAAGGAGCTTGAACGAAATCTTGAACGCTTCCCGTGGGCTCAGCGGGTAAATGTTTCAGCTAAAACTGGTTGGCATCGAGACCGGCTAGCACCCGCACTGCGCACCGCAATTTCAAGTTGGGAGAAACGGATTCCTACGAGCAAACTTAATTCGTTCTTGGGTGCACTTATCGGTGCAACTCCACCTCCGGTTCGCAGTGGCAAGCAGCCAAAGATTCGTTTTGCAACTCAGGCCGCAATCTGTCCGCCTAAGTTTGTGGTTTTCGCTACTGAATTTGTTGAGACCTCTTATCGTCGATTTATTGAGCGCCGTTTACGCGAAGAGTTTGGTTTTCCAGGAACGCCGGTAGAAGTTGTGGTCAAAGTAAAAGAGCGCGACTAGTGCTGAAACGCGGAGAAATTCTGACTATTCCAAATGCGATTACCGGAGTTCGTGCTCTTGGGATACCGCTCTTTCTCTGGGCATACTTAAGTGTTGAAAATACGGGCCTAGCCCTGACAATTCTTATTATTGGTGCAGTGTCGGATTATTTCGACGGAAAAGTTGCAAGGTTACTTAATCAAGAATCAGCTCTAGGCGCTGCCTTGGATCCAACAATTGATCGCCTTTATATTGCTGCCACGGTTATTGCTCTAGTGATTAAAGAAGTTGTTCCCTTGTGGCTGCTCATTCTTTTGATAAGCAGAGATCTATGGATGGCTCTGGTGCTTGCAATTAAGAAAGCTCGTGGGGCTGGAGTTTTTGAAGTTACTTTTCTAGGCAAGGCAGCAACATTTAATCTTCTTTATGCTTTTCCTTTCCTCCTTGTTGCAGGAGATAGTGGGATCGGTGAAATTTTCTTCATTGCTGGTTGGGGCTTTGCCATCTGGGGTATTGTTTTATATTGGGTTACCGGGTTGCAATACACATATGTTGCGATCAAAGAGATAAAGAGCAATAATTCGCCGAATTGAAGTAGTAAAACCCGATCGGAGCCAGAATGTCTACAGTCCCAAGTGATTTGCAATTCACTAAGGAGCACGAGTGGGTTGCCACAACTTCCACGCAGAGCGTTTTTCGCGTCGGTATTACCGACTTCGCTCAATCTGCTCTAGGGGACATCGTTTATGTGCAGTTACCGAAAGTCGGACAGGCTCTAAAAGCAGGCGAGGTTTGCGGAGAGATTGAATCAACTAAGAGCGTTTCTGAGATCTATTCGCCGCTTACCGGCGAAGTTGCAGCTGTGAACACAAATTTAGATGGGGCCCCAGAGGTCATAAATTCCGAACCCTATGGATCTGGGTGGATACTGGAAATTGCAATTTCGGGCGAGGCACCAACACTGCTCAGCGATGAGGAATACAAGAAACTAACGGCTTGACCCGCTCAAATAGATTGAATACTGTCAGCCTATAGTTGAACCTCAAGGTTTGAGGGTGAGATTCGGGGGGATGTAGTGAGAACGCCACCTTCCGATTCCTCTAGGGAATCCGATAAATCAAATAAGAAAGATTTAACGAGCACGCTGAACATTGCTTCATTGCGTTCGGTTCCCGACTTCATTTCAGAAAAAACCCTTTTAGATTCACTTAGCTCTGAAGAGTTCAACGTATTAAAGAACTTGCCGAAAGATAGTGGGATGTTGATTTCACTGGCTGGCCCCGGCAAAGGTGCAAGATTTCTCTTAGATACAGATTGCGTAACAATCGGTCGAGATGCGACGAGTGAAATCTTTCTGGATGACGTAACCGTTTCTCGTAAGCATTGCCAAATTTCGAGGCTAAAGAACGGTTCGGAAACAGCATTTGAGATTGAAGACTTGAAGAGTTTAAACGGAACATATGTAAACGCAGTTTCTAAGGCGATAACTTCCCTAAGCCATGGAGATGAAGTGCAAGTTGGTAAGTATCGCCTAACTTTCTTTCGTCCAGTAACTGGACAAAGATCTGGCGAAATAGATTAGAAATTCACTAGAGATTAATTAAGGGGAGTCCATGAGTGTTCCAGCGCGTGCCTATCTGAGTATCGGCGAAGTCCTTAGCAAATTGCGAGGGGAGTTTTCGGACATTACCATTTCGAAGATTCGCTTCCTTGAATCAGAAGGACTAATCGACCCGCAACGCACCCCGTCTGGATATCGCAAGTTTACAAATGTGGATTTAGAGCGTCTGCGCTATGTTCTTGCAGCGCAGCGAGATCAGTATCTTCCACTCCGAGTGATTAAAGAGAATCTTGACGCACTCGATAGAGGTTTAACTCCATCGCCAACCCCAGGATCACCAGCGGCTCCAAGATTGGCGACAGTAGATGGTGAATTTGCGCCATCAAATTTCATACATGACAGTCAACTGCGATTGTCACGAGATGAATTACTGCAATCGTCGGGTCTGTTAGAAGCGCAATTGACCCAGATTGAATCCTTTGGATTGATTGAAATGAAAGGTCGCTACTACGATGCGGATGCGCTCTCAGTTGCACGAGCTGTTGCGGAAATGTCCTCCTTTGGAATAGAGGCTCGCCATCTTCGCAGCTTCAAAACAGCGGCTGACCGCGAAGTTGGTTTAGTAGAACAAGTCATAACACCTTTGTTGCGTCAGAAGAATCCAGAGGCTCAGGCGCGGGCCGAAGAAGTTCAGCGCGAACTTGCCTCACTTTCAATTCGTCTGCATGCAGCTCTGGTGGCTTCTGGTTTACACCGTTCAAAATAAATTGATAATTGCAATAGATTTTTTAAACTGGACAATCCGTGAGTGAACTTCGCCTAGTTGAAGTCGTTGGCGTAAGAGTTGAGATGCCCTCAAATCAACCAATCGTTCTTCTCAAAGAGGTAGATGGAATTAGATATCTCCCGATCTGGGTAGGGGCTGCTGAAGCAACTGCTATCGCTTTCGCACAGCAGGGGCTGACTCCGCCAAGACCACTTACGCATGACCTGATAAAAAATATTATTGATAACTTAGGGACCAGTGTGGATTCAGTGCAGATAACCCATCTGGCCGATGGAGTCTTCTACTCAAAGATCCTTATGGCTAAAGGGATTGAAGTATCAGCTCGACCAAGTGATTCGATTGCGCTAGCCCTGCGAACCGGGTCTCCCATTTATGGAACCGAGGATGTATTCAATTCGGCGGGCATCGAAATTCCCGACCAGGCAGATGATCAGGTAGAAGCTTTCCGTGAATTCCTTGACCAGATAAACCCAGAGGACTTCTTAGGCTAAACCTCAAGGGAAACTTTAGGGTTTTGCGTGTCGGTCGTTGCTCTCGGAGCGGCCTCGAACTAATCTTCTCTTAAATCCGATAAGGATCTTCCCCCATAGAAGTGAGTTTGAAATGTCCCAAGTGACTGATCCTTCGGCACCTGAAATAGGTTACCGCGGTGCAACCGCATGTGTAGCCGCTGGAATTACTTACCGACAATTGGATTATTGGGCGAGAACTGGATTAGTTGAACCGAGCGTTCAAGGAGCAAGTGGTTCAGGTTCGCAACGACTTTATGGCTTTCGTGACATTCTGGTTTTAAAAATTGTAAAACGTCTTCTTGATACTGGCGTCTCTCTCCAAAATATTCGCACCGCGGTCGAACATTTACGTATGCGCGGGGTAAGTGATTTAGAGCGAATGACCCTGATGAGTGATGGCGCAACTATTTACGAATGCGCTAGCGCGGATGAAATCGTTGACCTACTTCAAGGCGGTCAAGGCGTCTTTGGAATTGCGATTGGTAAAGTTTGGAGCGAGGTTGAAGGCTCGCTTGCTAATTTGCAGGGCGAGAACGTTTCGACTGGAGAAAGCGTAGTTGGCGGCTCTACAATTGGGTCAGTTAACGATGAGCTATCCGATCGACGAAAGCGAAAGTTAGCTTAAATTATTTCCTTCCCCGGGAATCGGAGTCATAACTCCATAACCTTAGGGGAGAGTATTAATGAGTTCGGTTCGCTCTAACTTTGCAGATCGTCACATCGGTCCAGATGAACATCAACTCAACTTTATGCTCGCAGAACTTGGCGAGAAGAAATTAGCAGATTTCATAGCGAAGGTTGTCCCGGAAAATATCGCGTTAACAGAGAAACTCTCAAGTTCTCTGCCGAAAGCGGTGTCGGAAGTTGAAGCCATTGCTGAACTTCGACAGTTGGCGGATCAGAACCAAGTAGTTAAATCTTTAATTGGTTTGGGGTATGTTGGCACTATTACGCCGCCGGTAATTTTGCGGAATGTTTTAGAAAATCCTGCTTGGTATACGGCATATACGCCTTATCAGCCAGAAATTTCACAGGGCAGATTGGAAGCAATCTTTGCTTTTCAAACAGTTGTAACGGATTTAACTGGTTTAGATGTTTCAAATGCTTCGATGCTTGATGAAGCCACTGCAGCAGCAGAGTCTATGACTTTGGCTCGTCGAGTGTGGCAGGGCGATGATGAAGCGGTCTTTGTTGTCGATGCAGGATTGCATCCTCAGATAAAAGCTGTAATTGCAACAAGAGCTAAGCCGCTTAACATTTCAATTGTAGAAATTGATGTGGCTACAGATTTTTTAGCAGGTATCGAGAAACCAATATTCGGCGCTATTTTCGCGCAGATAAATAGCAACGGAACAGTTGGGAATTTAGAACCGCTAATCAAGGCGGTGCATGGGCAGAACGCTCTCGCAGTTGTTGCATGTGATCTTCTAGCGTTGACGCTTTACAAGGCGCCAGGAGAAATCGGTGCTGATATAGCGATTGGTTCAGCACAACGGTTTGGCGTCCCGATGGGATTTGGGGGACCGCATGCAGGTTTTATGGCTGTTCGTAAAGGTCTCGAACGATCCTTGCCAGGTAGGTTGGTTGGACAGAGTTTAGATTCACATGGCAACCCTGCTCTTCGATTAGCTCTACAGACGAGAGAGCAGCACATTAGACGAGACAAAGCGACATCAAATATCTGCACAGCACAAGTGCTCTTAGCGGTTATGTCCGCTTTCTATGCAATGTGGCATGGACCTAAGGGATTGCTCGAGATCGCAACTAGAGTTCGCAACAGCGCTAATCTGATGCGGGAATCGGTGATTGCAGCCGGTTATGCGGTTACTCCTGGTGAAATTTTTGACACATTTACTATCAGTGGGATCAATTCGAAACAAGCGGTAGCGGCATTACTAAAATCAGGATTCAACGCGAGATCAATCAGTTCGGAGACCATTGGCTTAACTTTTGATGAAACGATTACGGATGCAGATTTAGTGGTTATTGCTGGCGCACTTCAAATGAAATTAAGTGACCATAAAACCTTCCCAATTGAAGGTGACCTTTCACGTAGCTCGCAATTCCTATTACACCCGCTCTTTAATTCTTATCACTCCGAAACATCAATGCTGAGATACCTTCGTTCCTTAGCCGACAGAGACTTGGCACTTGATCGAACCATGATTCCTCTGGGTTCGTGCACCATGAAGTTAAATGCGACTACCGAGATGATTCCGGTTACGTGGCCAGAATTCTCGAGCCTCCACCCATTCGCTCCAGCGAACCAGAGTGTCGGCATCCGCAAACTAATAAGTCAGCTATCAGATTGGCTGATCACAATAACCGGATATGACGCAGTGTCTCTGCAACCGAATGCTGGATCGCAAGGCGAATTCGCTGGTCTATTAGCTATTCGAAACTATCTTGACTCTAAATCCCAACAACATCGCACAATCTGCTTGATTCCATCAAGCGCTCATGGCACTAATGCCGCCAGTGCTGTTATGGCTGGAATGCAGGTTGTTGTAATAGCGTGCGATGAACATGGGAATGTCAGTGTTGCTGATTTGAAGGAGAAGATTTCGGAATATCACGATTCTCTCGCAGCTTTAATGGTCACTTACCCATCAACGCATGGAGTATTTGAAGAAGCAATTACTGAAATCTGTGGGCTGATTCATGATGCTGGGGGACAGGTTTACGTCGACGGTGCGAATTTGAATGCGCTAGTTGGGCTTGCTAAGCCTGGAAAATTTGGAGCCGATGTATCTCATTTAAATCTTCATAAAACTTTCTGTATTCCACATGGTGGAGGTGGACCAGGTGTTGGGCCGGTCATCGCTAAATCTCACTTGGCACCATTCCTGCCTAACCATCCATTAGATCAACTATCCGGTCCATCGACTGGACCTGGGCCGGTTAGTTCCGCGCCCTTTGGTTCTGCAAGCATCTTGCCGATTTCTTGGGCTTATATTCGAATGATGGGGGGAGCGGGCTTAACTAAAGCAACAGAGGTTGCTATTTTGTCTGCGAATTATATTGCAGCAAAGCTCGACCCACATTTTCCAATTCTTTACCGTGGTGCGAATGGCTACATCGCCCATGAATGCATAATTGATTTGCGGGAGATTACTAAAAATACTGGTGTGACAGTTGATGATGTAGCAAAGCGCTTAATGGATCATGGCTTCCATGCGCCTACAGTGAGTTTTCCGGTCGCTGGAACAATGATGATAGAACCTACTGAATCTGAGGATTTGAATGAGATGGAGCGATTCATCAGCGCGATGATCCAAATCCGAGCCGAAATAACCGATATCGAAAAAGGGCAAATAAGTATTGAAGAATCACCGCTCAGATTCGCACCTCACACCAGCTCAGATTTAATGCAGAGCGACTGGGATCGAAAATATTCTCGCAAAATTGGTGCTTTTCCTTCTGGCCAAGATTTAGATTTAGGTTCGAGAGGTAAATACTGGCCGACTGTTGGTCGCATTGACGGGGTTTACGGGGATAGGAACCTTGTTTGCTCCTGCTTGCCGATATCAGAGCTGGCCATCAACTAGGTGCCTTCTGTAATCTGACATAATGTAGATTATCGGCGAATATTCATCCTTAAAACACGCTCAAATCCGGCCTTTGTAACATATCTAAAGGCCTCAAACGCTATTCCCGCCGTCATCTTTGAACTGCCAAAGTTTCGCTCAACAAAGGTGATCGGCACCTGGATAAATTCTGCGCCAGCTTCTTTAGAAATTAATGCCATTTCGATCTGAAAACAATAACCAGTTGCATGCATCGTCTTAAGGTTCAGTGAATTTAGGAGTTCCGAACTATAGATTCGAAAGCCGCCCGTTAGGTCATCTAACTTAAGGCCAAGAGCCAATTTGGCATACCTTGTTCCTGAAAGGGATAGTAGTTTTCGAAATCTAGACCAATTCGTAACCCGCCCGCCTGGCATCCAGCGAACTCCCATTACAACTGTCTTACTTGAATTCAATCCTTCAAGTGCGGCAATCATTGCGGATAAATCTTCGACCCGGTGTGAACCATCGGCATCCATGGTTGCGACATGAGTGTAATTCTTATTTTGCAGGACCTCCGAGAAACCCGCGCGATATGCCGCTCCAAGTCCATCTTTTCTTGATCGCCGCATAACTTTTACCCACGGAATCAATAACCCTTCGACAATTTCAGCAGTTTTATCGGGAGAACTATCATCAATGACAACTACATCGAACTTATATATAGATTCGCCTCGGAAAATTCTCAACTTTTCAAGTAAATCTTCGATAGATAGAGATTCGTTATAGGTTGGAATCAGAACAACAAACTTCTTCATCGGAGAATTCGATTTACCAACGTGGTTCGATCGCTTAGCATCAATTCGCCGGCGAGAAAGGATTTATCTTTCTGGGCGGTTTCACTCAACACTCGTCCATTATTGTCAATAAAAGCTGAGATGCCTATGGTTGAAACGCTAAGTATGTAGCGCGAATGTTCAACTGCCCGAATTCGAGTTATGGCTAGTTGTTGTTCACTCTGCGCCGTATTCGCAAAAGTCGCATTGTTGTTCTGAACAATTAGGGCCTGTGAGCTTCGAGCCATGTCTCGCACCAAAGAATCATTGATTATCTCATAGCAAATAACCGGCCCAATATTATTTCCCGCAATCCTATGCACTATCCGTTTCTGCCCGGGAATAAAATCGACCACGTTCTTTGCAAGTGGATTAACGAACTCAGCGAGTTTGCGCAACGGAATAAATTCGCCAAATGGAGTCAGACCTCGCTTCAAGTAAATGCTCTCAGCGGTCCCATTCTCAGAGTATAAAATCGATGCGTTTTGTGGGCCTTGCCGACTTTTTGTTACTACTCCTGCGATCAGTGGCGTTTGAAGGTCACGAGTTAGCGCAGTTATTTTTCTGGCTACGTCTGGATAGAAATTGGGATCGATATCGACGGCATTCTCAGGCCAGATAATTGCGTCGTAAGTCTCCCTTGTAAAATCAGCGAATTCTCGCGTGGCCTGGCTATGCAAGTCGAACACTGCTTTTGCTCGTGAATTAAAACCTAATCCGACCTCAGGAGTATTTCCCTGTATCGCAAGAATCTTTACCGAACCACTCCCCTCTGGATTACTCGGAAGCGCTATTGCCACTAAGAGAATCGCGACAAGAAGTGCAAGGTTCTTAAGATTTACTCTGGCAAGTAGAATCGAAGCCAAAATTGTAAAGGCCGACAGAGCCACAACTCCCCCAAGAGCCACGATTGGAAGTGCTGGTGATTCGACCTGACTGAAAGCCACACGCGTCCAACCAAATCCGCCAAATGGAAATCTTGTTCGAAGCTCTTCCATCGCCAATAAGATTAAAGCCGCAAGCCAGATGTTTTTGAATCTCCTGTAAATCCAGCCCACTGGCAGATAGAAGAACGCCTGCAAAAGCGCTAACAGAAGCCAAGGTATAGCTCCAACAAATTTGCCACTCCAATACAGAACTATTGCATTCAAAATGAAACCGAATACGAAACTATGCAGAACTGGTCGTTGGACTATCTTCAACTTCCGGAAAAAAAGTGCGAAGCCAAAGATTGCTAGAAACCAAATACCGATAGGTTCAAAAGAGGCACTAGCGAGAAAAGCCGCAAATAAAATAGTTACCATTTAAGAGCTGCAATAAGGCGATCAATACTCGCCCCAAGGCCGTAATCTTTCTGATACTGATAAATCTCATCTAGGTTCTTTGGTCGCTTCGGAAGTTGTAAATTTTGTTTTGGAAGTGGGACGTCCAGTGCGCAATGAACCAGTTTTGGGGCAATTGCTGCATATTCAGCAGATTCAAGAAGTTTCTTGCGGGCGTTTGGGGTCAGCCGTTCATCCCCTTTTTTAGCTGCCTTCATGACATCAGGGAGATTTGTGAACTGTTTAGCGATTATCGCCGCACCTTTCTCGCCGATTCCTCTAATTCCTGGCAGTCCATCCGAAGCATCACCTCGAATCATTGCGAAAAGTGCGTAACGCTCGCCAGGTATGTCATATTTATTGGCAATCCATTTCAGGTCAACATGATCGTGATTCGTAATGCCTTTTGCTAGATATACAACTGCAATCTTTCGGGCATCATCAACTAACTGAAATAGATCTCGATCTCCGGTTACGATTTTGATTGGTCCCGGCTCACTCACCGCATATGAAGCCATAACGTCATCCGCTTCATAGTCATCGACTCCAACGAGCGGAATTCCAAAAGCTTCAAGAAGATCGAGCAAGATTGGGATCTGCGGCCCTAAAGTATCGGGCTCTTCCTCTTCGCCTTCGACATCTAGACGATTAGCTTTGTAATCTGGAAACAAATCGACGCGCCAACTTGGTCGCCAGTCGCCCTCTATGCACGCAACTAATCGATTTGGATTGTAAATATTTATCAATCTCGAAGTCATGTCCAGGTAGCCGCGGATTGCATTTACTGGTTCGCCACTCGGAGAGAGCAGAGTGTCAGGCATTCCAAAGTAAGCGCGATACCAGAGAGATGCACTATCAAGAAGCATTAGCGTCATACAACGGCTCCAGCGTAAGCGATAACACCACGGTCAATCCGTCCGAGTGCATCCTTCACTATTGGCGAAAGATGCGGCGAAGCGATTGATATTTGGCGAAGCAAATCAATAATTTGTTTCATTGAGCGAACAAAATCGCCCACAGTTAAATCGCTACCTTTTAGAATTGACGATAGCGAATGTCCACTCGCCCACCTATACGAAGCCCAACAGAAGCCAGCATCTGGTTCACGAATTGGCTCCAGTCCAAGTTCGGTCTCTAGATCATTTATCTCTATCCAAACTTTAACTAAATCTGCAAGCACTTCCTCAACTTGTCCTCTTGGGAGCTTTGGTGGGCTCTCCTTCCGACTTTCATGAACGAAAACCGAAACTATCGAAACTAGTTCGGCAGCTGTCAATTGTCCAAAAGCTTCACGTCGAATCATCTCGGCAATGAGAATATCGGTCTCACCATATATCTTCGAGAGTAGTTTTCCGTTAGCGGTAATTACATCATTATTTAGATATCCGAATTTTTCAAGCATGATTTTAATCAAATCAAATCGTCGAGCTATAACGTGAGTGCGATTCGCCACTCGCGCGGTTAGGCCAGAATTTTCTCGGCGCAAGCGATCTGCACGTTCAGCAATTCGCGCATGCGTCTCTCGGTCGCTGCAGCCGTGGCAAGCGTGATTTCGGAGTGTCTTTCGGGCTTCGGCGATTTTCTCTTCCTCAAACTCTCGTGCCTTACGGCGCTTTGTTGAGAGACCACGTTCTAACTCTTTAATCTCAAAGCGAATCTGGGCATATTCCACGAAATCCCCAAGATGACAATTGATTTCTTCCTCAAGTTCGGCGACAGCTTCATTATTGCGCTTTATTTGACGAGCCAGACCAACAACAGCTTTATCGGCCTGAAACTGCGCAAAAGACGACTCAAGCGAGGTCCGTGCTCGCTCTGCCCCGAATTGGGAAATCAAATTGATCGTCATGTTGTATGTTGGCTTAAACGAACTCTTCAGTGGGTAGGTTCGAGTCGAGGCAAGACCTGCAGCAGAGGCACTGTCAACATCTTTATTCCAGAGAATGACTGCATTTCCTTCAACATCAATTCCGCGACGTCCAGCTCGTCCGGTTAATTGGGTGTATTCACCAGGGGTAACCGAAACGTGCGACTCACCATTCCATTTTGTTAATTTCTCCAGAACCACAGTCCGCGCTGGCATGTTTATACCCAGCGCCAAAGTTTCAGTTGCGAAAACCGCTTTTATCAGACCTCGTTGGAACAGCTCCTCTACACATTCTTTAAAGGCTGGAAGAAGTCCAGCATGATGCGAAGCTATTCCACGTTCTAGCGAATCTACCCATTCGTGAAATCCAAGAACAATCAAATCGTCTTCGGGCAACGACCTGGTTTTATCGGCAATTACCTCTCGAATTTCAGATCGTTCTTCAGCGTTTGTAAGTCGGAGACCTGCAGCCAAACATTGCTTCACAGCACTATCGCATTGTGCGCGGGAGAAGATAAAGGTGATTGCTGGAAGCAATCCTTCTCGATCCAATTTCTCAATAACTTCTGCGCGACCTAAAGCTTTGATGGTCGGTGAAATCTGCGAGTTATCCCGCCAGTTTCGCTTACCACCGGCGTTGCCATATTTAGTTCGGACCGAGCGCAAGGATTCCTTCTCCAGCCGAAGGATCTCTGGATTCACCTTTGTATTCGTTGAAAAAAGATCTAGTAAACGATTCCCAAACAAGACATGCTGATACAGCGGAACTGGTCTAGTCTCGCTAACAATTACCTTCATCTCCCCGCGAACTGTCTGTAGCCAATCCCCGAATTCTTCGGCATTAGAGACCGTCGCAGAGAGCGCAGCAACTTGAATACTCTCTGGAAGGTGAATCAAAATCTCTTCCCAAACTGCGCCGCGAAAGCGATCCGCCAAGTAGTGAACCTCATCCATGACGACAAAACGTAAATCTGTGAGAGTTGATGACGCTGAATAAATCATATTTCGCAGAACTTCGGTAGTCATAATTACTATTGGAGCTTCCGAATTTATGCTGGTATCCCCCGTCAGGAGACCCACGCTCGATTCACCAAACATCGCCGACAGGTCTTGGAATTTTTGATTGGATAACGCCTTTATTGGTGTTGTGTAGAAACATTTTTTTCCTGAACTAATTGCCAGATAAGCCGCGAACTCTCCAACGATAGTTTTGCCCGCACCAGTGGGTGCAGCTACAAGAACCGATTTGCCGCTTTCCAGGGCTTGGCATCCCTTAATCTGGAAGTCATCCATACTAAATGGATAACGCTCAAGAAAATCATTGGTCAGTCGGTGAGCACCTCTGGCTTTCGCTTGAGCAAATCGTTGCGCAGGTGTAGACATCACTCCAACAACCAGGCTCGTAGTGACAACCGCATAAGAGTTATTCGCTTCGTGCTTTGCGCTTTAGTCTCGATTTATCAACAAGAAGTGAGATTCCACCTGCTGCTAAATAGAGCAAAACCAGAGGACCTGCTAAAAAGAAGAGCGTTATCGGATCTCCAGTTGGAGTCGCTATCGCTGAAAAAAGAGTGATGCCGAAAATTGCATATCGCCATGGGCGAAGTATTGATCTTCCACTCAATATGTGGGCTAGGTTCAGGGCGATAAGGAAAACTGGTAGCTCAAAGGCGATTCCGAAAACCAGAATTAGCTGGGTTACAAAAGTCAGGTAATCATCGAATCTAACCAAGTTAGTCAATGATGTAGGTGTGAAACTTAAAAGAACCTCAACGGCTATTGGAAGGACCAAATATCCAGCAAAAATTCCCATTGCAAAAAATGGAACCGCCCCAATCAGAAAGAAGATGGAATTTCTTCGCTCTTTCTTATGTAAACCCGGCGATATAAAGGCCCAGATTTGATAAAGCCAAATTGGCGAAGCAATAATGAGTCCAAGTAGAACTGAAATCTTAAATTTTAAGTCAAGTGGGCCGAGTACGCCGCTGATATAGAGAATCCCACAGGTTTCCTCGCCCGCGGATGTCGCTGCTCCTAAATCACAGATAGGACTCGCTAACCTAGCGATAATATCTTCATAGAGAAACCAGCCAACACAACTAGCAAGGATTATTCCAAGGGCAGATTTAAATGAACGCGTTCTCAATTCATTGAGATGCGAGAGCAGGGGCATCGCCCGAGCGTTATTACCCTTCACTTAAGTCTATGAATCAGACTTGGTGTTATCGCCTTTTGGATCGCCTTTTGGATCGCCATCTTTCATCTCACTCTTGAAAATTTTAAGCGACTTTGCGATTGATTTGGCGGAGTCCGGCAACTTCTTCGCCCCGAACAGAACCACAAATAAAACTACAACGATGATTAAATGCCAACCTTGAAGTCCGCGTAACATCTTCGCTCCCCCACTTTCGATCCAATTTTCCTTCTATGACTGTGCCTATAGTAGTTCGAAAAACTGATGAAAGCACTCTCCAACTCCTGAGCAGGCTAAATTACTAGGATTTTGGGTATAACGCCCTGATTGCCTTTGCTCGAGCCTTAATGTCATCAGAAAGCTCTCTAGGTTCGACGACCTCTATCTCAGAGCCATATCCCAAGATGGTTCTTGAGAGCCAATCAGCATCTATCGGATGTAACCGCACACGGAAATCTCCACCATCGACTACATCTGCAATAACACCGCGATTATCTTCGATAAAGGTGCGAGCTGATTTTGAAACATTCAATTCAATGCTTGCTAATTCATCTTTGAGCGATTCGTTCGTGAGTTTCTTCGTGATTGCGCCATTTTCAACTACCTCAAGGTTTACAACTCGATCCAATCTGAAAGTTCGATCAGCTTCCGATGATTGACACCAGGCACTTACATAGGCGAATTCATTCTCTTGATAAAGTTCTAGTGGAAGAATCAAACGCTCTGTTGATTCATCCTTACTGCCACTTAGATAGGTAATCTTCAAAGCTTTTCCATGTGCTATTGCCGATTCAATACCTTCAATTAATTGTGAGCCTTTTGAATTATTGACCACAACAAACGGATTTTCGATTGCTAAAGCGCCCTTCAATTTGAGCTTCAAAGCTTCAATCTCCTCTGAAATCGCATCAGATCGAGTGGACTTCAAAAGATCAAGTGAAACCAAGAGCGAAGTCATCTCTGCGCGGTTCATATTTCTAGGTTTCTTAAGGCTCTGTGGATCGGAGACTGTCACGTAGCCATCTTCATAATACATTTCAATAAGTTCAAGTGGTGTATAGCCTGGTAGTCCGCACATGTGAATTAGAATTAAATCATCATTTATTTGTTTCTCTGAAGTTCCGAATACCGCGGCTAATTCAGGTATCGAAATTCCTTGGTGTTCCAGGAGATACGGAACAAGATCTAGTGCTCGAGCAGTCCGGTCCAGAGCTGACTCACTCATTTTATGGCTCCATCGAGAAGAGTTATCAAACTCGTTTTCAAATTCTCGGGTCCAATAATTCTTACATTCGTTCCATGCCAGACGATTTCTCGTAGAAAAGCGCGCTCAGTCTCATAATTGATTTCATAGGTGTCGAAGTCTGCCCCTTGAGAGATTAGCTCTCCTCGCCTGCGGAGCAAGGCTGCGCAATCTCTTCGAATCTCAACTCTTGCAGTGTGCACTATCTCCGGATCGCTCTTTGGAAGAAAATCTGCGACAGCAAAATCGGAAGGAATCTGGAATTCGTTCTTCTTTTTTGATATCTCTACATCACCCAAAAATCTCGAAAGCTTAAAGAGTCGGATGCCATTCCGGTCGAGGTCCATGCCAATCAAATACCAGAAACTATTCCAGAAAAGGATGCGGTATGGCTCGAGGTGGCGAAGTTTCAAGGATGGTGAATCGTAAGAGAAAGTTATTTTCGATTTCTGTAGAATTGCTTTTGAGAGTTGCTCGAGCAAATCTGATGGATTTTCGAATCTATATTTTATTTGAAAATCCAAGTCGAGTGCTGCTGGAATGCCTAGTGACTGAAGTTTGCGGATACCGGAATGAGCTGTCGGAGCTAAGATCGAGTCGTTCCAGAAATTACTAGCTATCGACAACAGCGCGAGTTCACGGCCCGTCAGGTTTGGAACATTGAGCTCGTAGGACTTTTGTGGAATCCGATAGCCAGGTTCGTCTTCGAAGAAAACATCTAGTTCTCCGACTTCAATCTCAATACCCAGAGACCGTAAGTCATCCTTATCCCGTTCGAACATCCGCTCTTTAGCTTCCTGCGTGCCTTCATATCCTTGGACGTTCGTGAGAATCTCGGACTTTTTTAGGTAGCGTTTCGTCGCAAGCAGAGCCAGAGTGAGGTTTATCAATCTCTCGGTTTTGCGGTCGGACACACTAAAACCCTAGCGGTTTGGTAACCTTCACGCACTATTAACACCAACTGATATCGATACAACTTTTAATCTGGAGAGATATGAATCGTCTAAACACGCAGAACTTCAGGCCTTCAAAGCTAGTTAACGGAGCGAGCATCCTTTTTTTAATTGCAGCCCTTACTTCGTGCTCACTAGATGGTGGAACGCCACAAGCAAATTCAAATCAAACTCAAGAGGAGCAGAACATGGCTGATTCTCAGCGCGAATATCTCTCAGTATCTAACGACCCTGGAATTGAACCAACACTTGGTAAGCCGATCGGTGATGCGCCTACATCTCTAGTTTCTAGAGACATTATTGTTGGGAACGGTGATGAAGTTGTTTCCACATCAACCGTGACCGCTCATTACCAATTAATCTCTTGGACAAGTGGTGAGGTTCTCCAATCCTCTTGGGCCAATGGACCATTCACTACTACGCTTGATCGTGTGATCGAAGGATGGAAACAAGGACTTATAGGAATGAAAGTTGGCGGCCGTCGACTACTAGTAATTCCACCAGAACTAGCCTACGGCTCTACTGGTGGCGGACCCGTAGCGCCGAATGAAACTATAGCTTTCGTTGTTGATCTACTTAATTTACAGTGAGTGAATCAACTCTCGATTTCATTAGTCCCATATGCACCTTTAGATGGGCGCCTACGGCGAGCTGGCGCAACCGTGTTAGGTGCAAGCCTCCGAGCCATTATTAGAAAAGCGGTATGAGCAATCATCCGATGCTGTGGTCTTACCGCAAGACCCTCATGATGCCATCCTCGCACAATAGTTTCATTACTTTCTGGCTCAGTGAAATTACCTGAAGCCTTTATGGCTTCGGCGGTCTGAGAAAGTTGAGTCGTGGTCGCTACGTAAGCGATGAATACGCCACCAGGTACGAGGGCTTTACTAGCCATTTCAACACATTCCCATGGTGCCAACATATCTAGAACAACTCGATCGTATTCGCATTTGTGGTCGAAATCTTGAACCGCTCCCATGCTTAAATTCCAATTACTTGGCAACCCCCCAAAATATTGATTTACATTCTTCGAGGCGATGACCGCAAATTCTTCACGCTTTTCAAATGATTCAAGCTTTCCACTTGAACCAATTGCCCTTAGAAGGGATATTGATAGAGCGCCAGAGCCGACTCCTGCTTCTAATACTCGAGAACCCGGAGCAATATCTGCAAACCCCAGAATCATTGCAGCATCTTTCGGATAAACAATGGTCGCACCTCTAGGCATAGCCAGAACGTAATCGGCTAACAATGGTTTGAAGGCAAGGAATTTTAGCCCTCCAGTGGTTTCTACTACTGAGCCTTCGGGTAGGCCGATGACTTCATTGTGAACAAGCCAGCCTTTATGCGTATGCCACTCTTGATTTAATTGAAGGGTAATCGTGTGCATTTTGCCCTTTGCATCGGTCAACTGCACCCGATCGCCTACTTGAAAGTTCGACATCTACACCAAGCTCCTACAATCTAGTTTGCATTGAAATACTTGGCTTCTGGATGATGAACAATAATCGCGGAAGTGGATTGCTCTGGATGTAATTGAAATTCTTCACTTAACTCGACGCCGATTCGCTCAGGCTCGAGTAATGCACAAAGTTGCAGTTGCTGTTCAAGGTCAGGACATGCTGGGTAGCCAAAGGAATATCTCGATCCTCGATAACCTTGATCAAGAATTGCATCGATGTCTGAGGCGTCCTCGCCAGCAAATCCAAGCTCTTCTCGAATTCTTGCGTGCCAGTGTTCTGCCAGCGCTTCAGTAAGTTGAACCGATAAACCGTGTAACTCGAGATACTCACGATATTCGTTTGCGGCGAAGAGTTTGGCGGTGGCATCACTGACGCTCTGTCCCATGGTTACAACATGAAAGGCTACGGTATCTATTTCACCGCTCTCCTTGCTTCGGAAAAAATCACTTAAACATAATCGGCGATCACGAGACTGTCTTGGAAATGTAAATCTCGTACGCTCGAGACCTTTATCCGGGCCTTCATGGTGCAGAATTACTAAGTCGTTCCCCTCGCTATAACAAGGGAAATATCCATACACGACAGCCGCGTTTAACCAACCATTCGATTGAACATCATTCAACAAGGAGCGCAATCTTGGACGCCCTTCACTCTCCACCATTGCTTCATACTCACCGCGTTTACCTTGAAGCCCCCATTGACCCACAAAAAGCGCTCTCTCGTCTAGCGCTCCAAGATAAGAAGCTAAGGCGACGCCTTTCACAATCCGTGAACCATAGAAAGGTGGCGTCGGAAGTTTGTTATGAGCATCAACATCGCTGCGATTAGTGTCAAGATTTGGTGCCCGATTAGCTCTCGTGTTTGGAGTGCGCCGCTCGCGCAACGGAGGTAGAACTGCACTCTCATCACCGCGCTTAATAGACATTAAGGTGTCCATCAAACTTAACCCTTCAAAAGCATCTTTTGCGTAGCGGACAGTTCCATCAAAAGAACCAGCAAGATCTTGTTCCACAAAACTTCTGGTCAAGGCCGCGCCGCCCAGAATAATTGGCCATTTCTCAGCAAGTCCACGACTGGTCAGCTCTTCCAAATTTTCCTTCATAATAACCGTTGATTTAACAAGCAACCCAGACATACCAATAACATCAACATTCGACTCGGTTGCTGAATCGATGATCTGGTTAACGGTCTGTTTAATTCCGATGTTGACCGTCTTATATCCATTATTGGAGAGAATAATGTCGACCAAGTTCTTACCGATATCGTGAACATCGCCCTTGACTGTTGCGAGCAAAATCGTTCCCTTGCCCGCGTCCTCACTCTTCTCCATATGTGGTTCTAGGAGCGCAACTGCCGTCTTCATTACCTCAGCAGATTGCAACACGAATGGCAATTGCATCTGTCCACTGCCAAATAGCTCACCAACTGTTTTCATCCCGGAGAGCAAATGTTCATTGATAATAACTAGCGGCTTGATTCCGCTAGCCATAGCTTCTTGCAAGTCGGCTTCGAGGCCCACCTTCTCGCCATCGATAATTCTTCGTTCTAAGCGTTCAATTAGAGGAAGTGCGGCTAGCTCAGCGGCCCGAGAAATCTTGCTGGTTGTTGTCTCTACCCCATCAAACATATTTAAATAAATAGCTAATGGGTCGTACGTGCAGTTTCCATCACAATCAAATGTGCGTCGGTCATAGACTAAATCAAGAGCAACTTCGAGTTGTTTCGCATCAATTCGAGAAATCGGTGTGATCTTTGATGGATGCACAATTGCCGAGTCGAGCCCCATCTTCACCGCTTCCGCTAGAAAGACCGAGTTTAAGACTATTCGGGCGGCGGGATTCAAACCGAAAGAAACATTTGATACACCTAGAGTCGTCTGGACATCAGGATATTTCTTCTTCAATTCTGAAATTGCATTAAGAGTTTCAATTCCATCGCGTCTAGTTTCCTCCTGGCCAGTCGCAATTGGGAAGGTGAGGCAATCAATCAAAATGTCGCCTGTCAGCATGCCCCAATTTTTAGTCAAGTCCTCAATCAATCGAGAGGCGACTGCGACTTTCCACTCCTGGGTCCGCGCCTGGCCAGTTTCATCGATAGTCAATGCAACAACTGCTGCCCCATGCTCCTTAACCAACGGCATAATTTTCGCAAATCTAGAAGTCGGACCATCGCCATCTTCATAATTGACGGAGTTAATAATTGATCTACCACCTAAATGTTCTAGACCAGCTTTTAAGACGGCAGGTTCGGTTGAATCCAGAACGATTGGTAGCGTTGAACTTGTCGCAAGGCGCGATGCAAGTTCGTGCATATCTGCGACACCATCTCGACCGACATAATCCACTGAGAGATCAAGCATGTGTGCGCCATCTCGAATTTGGTCGCGCGCGATTTCAATACAGCTCTGCCAATCCTCTGCTAGTAGTGCATCTCGAAATGCACGAGAGCCATTTGCATTCGCACGTTCTCCGATTGCCATGTATGCCCGATCCTGACGAAATGGAACAAACTGATAGAGCGAAGATGCACCAATCTCTCTTGAAATTTTTCTGGCAACTAAATCGTGCTCGCCAATTTTATTTACGACAGCCTCCATATGAGCTGGGGTTGTGCCGCAACAGCCCCCAACAAGAGTTAACCCATAAGAATCAACAAAATTTTCCAGATACTCCGCTAATTCATCTGGTCCAAGTGGATAAGTTGCTCCATTAGGTCCCAATTGCGGAAGTCCAGCATTTGGCATTACTGAAATTCCTATCGTGCTGTTCTTCGCAAGAACGCGCAGGTGTTCACTCATCTCTGCTGGTCCAGTTGCGCAATTCAAGCCGATTAGGTCGATGTTCAAAGGTTCAAGAGCATTTAAAGCTGCACCAATTTCTGATCCCAGCAACATGGTTCCCGTGGCTTCAACAGTAACCTGAGCAATAAGCACGATGTCCCGGTCGCATTCATCAATGGCTTCACGAGCACCATTTATGGCAGCTTTTGCTTGAAGCAAGTCCTGTGTAGTTTCGATCAGAAGCGCATCTACCCCGCCATCGAGTAAACCTTTTGAGGCCGTGAAATAAGCGTCTTTCAATTTCAAATAATCGGTATGCATTAAGGTCGGGAGTTTCGTTCCAGGGCCAAGAGAGCCCAGAACCCAGCGAGGCTTTTTATCAGTTGTAAATTCATCCGCAACTTCTCGCGCTAATTTTCCACCGGCGAAAGCTAGCTCATAAATTCGATCTTCAATTCCATACTCCGCCAAGTTGGCCCAATTTGCTCCAAAGGTATTTGTCTCAATCGCATCTACACCAACTTCTAAATACTTGCGATGCACAGACTTCACAAGCTCTGGCTTAGAAACATTTAGTATTTCGTTGCAACCTTCGTGTCCCTGAAAATCAGCTAGCGAAGGATTTGCCTCTTGAAGCATCGTACCCATCGCTCCGTCAGCAATAACTACGCGCTCTGCCATGGCGCTACGAAGAGATGACGAAATTTTCATTTGGGAGAAGGTTACCTTAGAGCGCTAAACCGAGCGCGTTATCTATGAATCTTGAGAGCTCGCCTACTGACCCGCCACCTTGACCATTGAGAGAATCAGATGCCCATTTATCTAGTAATTCAAGTGCAAGCGGCGTATTTAAATCATCGGCAATACTCTGCGCAACAAGTTGTATGACCCCGTCCGTAGGAGCACATTCGATGCGAGATAGTGCGGATCTCAATTTAGCAACGCGCTCTACTGATTTCCTTAGGGTTTCCTCGCTCCACATTCTCTCCTCTGAATATCTCTCAGACAGGAGAGCATGGCGAAGGGTCATCGGATCGGTTCCTTGATTTAACAACTTCGATACAAAGACTAAGTTTCCTTTGCTCTTACTCATCTTTTCACCATCGAGACCAACCATTTCAGAATGGAGATAAGCATCTGCAAACTCATGGTTTGTTAATGCTTTAGCAAGAGCAGCACTCATGAAGTGATGTGGAAAAATTAAATCAGTCCCACCCCCTTGCAAATTAATCGTTCTGGATTTCTCCAATCCCCCATCGAGATAATCGGGGCCAATGAGATTCTCCAGGGCAATCACCGAACACTCAATATGCCAACCTGGACGTCCGAAACCAATTTTGGAATTCCAACCTGGCTCGCCATCCTTATTAGCAATCCAAAGTATTGGATCAAGAGGGTGCTCTTTCCCTGCTCGCTCCGGGTCGCCGCCACGTTCAGAGAATATTTTGATAGCGCTTTCAAGAGACACTGCAAGTTCCTCTAGATATGGTGCAATTCGGAAGTAGATATTTCCAGAGAGCTCATATGTGAATCCGTCATCCACTAACTGTTCAATTGCAAAAATAATCGAAGCCATCGCCTCGGTAACAGCAACATAATTCTTCGGGGGTAGGACTCTCAGGCTTGCCATATCGCTTTCAAAGAGCGCTACTTGAGCATCGCCAAGCTCTGACCAAGATTGGTTGTCTCGTTTAGCTCGCTCGAACAACGGATCGTCGATGTCCGTGATGTTCTCAACAAAATCTACATTAATGCCTGCGAGACGCAGATAACGATTAATTATGTCGAATGTCAGATATGTAGCCGCATGCCCAAGATGCGTTGCGTCGTATGGCGTAATCCCGCATACATACATTTTGAAATCTGAATTTTCTCGAAAATTTTCTAGAATTCCTGACGTCGTCTTCACTTTCAATGCCGGCAAGTCTCCATGCCATTTAGCTATTTCAATTTTAGGCCAATTACTCACTGCGTCATCATAGTTTAGAAGACCTACTCAGTCCCCCTGTTTTTTCTTAGTAGGGCGGCCACGGAACTGCAGGCCAATTGGGATTTGGACTACTAAACCGACCGGCTTCAAGGAGGTTTTTCGTTCGCTCAAAAATGGCATCGATCTCATCTTCGCTTAAATAGGTGGATAAATGCTTGCAATCGATTTGCGAGAGTAACTCATTCAATTGTTCGACTTCAGCGGGCTGCAGTAGCTCCTCCGCAAATTGCCAGACAACAGTGCGCAATTTATTCTCTTTGTGCAAGCTAACCCCGTGATCACATCCGAAGATTCGATTCTCTGGTGTAATTAGGACATGACCAAACTTTCGATCTGCGTTATTGATGACAATGTCAAAGAGCGCCAAATTTCTCATTTGCGAATCATTACTCTGAGCAATTGTGATTACATCTGCTTCTTCTGAGGTTTCAATCCACTTCTGAATCGCACCAGTGCCAAAAGGGCCTTCGCGCAGCACAGTCTTAGGGACTACCTTAAAATTTCCAATTTCGCTTATGTAGTAGGCGGCAACTTCACGGCTAGCAAGATTTCCATCCGGAAAGTCCCAGAGCGGCCGCTCACCAGCAATTGGCTTATAAATAACTTTGACGTTATCGGGCAGAGTGCAGAGTAAAGAAGCGTTAGATGCATCTACCAATCGGCCGATAACTTCCAACTCTCCTGACTGAAAGATTTTATCTTCGGTATCCATTGGCCCTCGGACAGAGGTGTCCCGTCGCATCAATTGGTAATCCACAGAAAGGACAGACCGGTCGACCCGATTGCAGAATGCTTTCGGAGCGATTACAGAATCCTTTAACCTGGTTAAGTCGGATTGTTAAACGCAGTAAATCCGGTGGATCCTCTACCCCGGCCAAATCATCATCGTTTGATATTAACTCGGTGAATTCACCATCAGCGATGGATTGAATTTCTATCGAAACCCGCTGAGATTGTGGATCCCAAGATATGCCCATGACGCCGGCTCTGAAATCTTCATGAATGGGAAATTCCAAAGTGTCGTTATCCACCGTGGCGGGTAGCGAAAGTTCATCTAAACTTGCCAACTTATTCCTGCGGACCTCGGTAATCAACTCCCGCAATCTTGCAGATAGAGCTGCCACTTGGCTTTTCTCGACCGCGACCGTTGTGGTTCCTGCTATTGAAGTTGCTTGCAGAAAGAAGGCTCGCTCACCTGGCGCTCCAATGGTTCCAACAATAAAGCGATTTGCATCTTCGTGTTCGTAAATGATGCGCTCACTCACGTGCTGCACCACCGCCGCCACCGAGATTTAGTTTTCCACCACCGGAACCTGTGAACTTAAGTTCTTTCAAGTAGCTGGTGTCGTTCATTAAACGAAGACGTGCTCCATCTCTTGTTAAATCAAGGACAGTTAAGGAGGCTGGATCGATGGACAAGCTCTGGAAATTATCTAAGTTCAACCCTAGAAAGCCTGCAACTATCGCCTTGATTACATCGCCGTGGGAACAGAGCAGAATGCTCTTTCCTGGTATTGAAAGGTTGGTCACGGCTTCCAAAGATCTGCTCTGCATTTCCAGAAAACTTTCACCGTTTGGAAATCGGACGAGACTTGGACGATTTTGTATTGTTGTCCAAAGTTTATTCCGAGATAGAAGCGCCAGTTTTTTTCCCGACCAATCACCGTATTCCATTTCGATCAATCCATCAGAGAGCTGGATTTCCTTCTTTAGTTCAGCAGCTAAAGGTTCTAAGGTTTGAACGCATCTAGGGAGTGGGCTGCTATATATTTTTGCAAATTTTCTATCAGATAACTCTGTCGCAACTGCTTTAGCCTGCTTCTCGCCCACAGAAGATAATCTGACACTGAAGTCCCGGCCGGCTAGAACTGATTTCGCGTTCGCAGTGGAATGACCATGGCGAAGCAGATAAATAACCGCAGGTTTATCGGCTCGCATGAGGCCAAGGTTACCGATTATTCAGCAGCCGTCTTGCTAGGGTGGCATCATGGAGAAACGCATACTCGGTAATTCTGGGCTACGCGTTTCCCGACTCGGTCTCGGCACCATGACTTGGGGACGCGATACCGACGAACATGAAGCTGCCGACCAGTTAAAGACCTTCTTGGATGCTGGCGGAAATCTTATTGATACCGCGGCGATGTACGGAGATGGCGATAGTGAACGCGTAATAGGTGGCTTTATTGGAACTCTTGCAAAACGAGAAGATCTGGTAATCGCAACAAAGGCTGGCATATCTTTCACAGCAGGAGAAAGAAGCGTAAATAACTCTAGAACAAATCTACTTAGCGATCTCGATAAATCATTGTCGAGACTTGGTGTGGAGTATGTCGATCTCTGGCAGATTCATACTTGGGATCCAATGGTCCCACTGGAGGAAACCCTCTCCGCAGTCGACCAGGCGGTCTCTTCTGGTCGCGTGAGGTATGTAGGTGTCTCTAACTTCTCGGGATGGCAATTGGCTAGAGCAGCAACTCTTCAAAATCCAATCTTTGGAAAATCGCCTATCGTCTCGACCCAAGTCGAATATTCATTACTTAATCGCGGAATCGAAGCTGAAGTTATTCCTGCGAGCATCGAGATGAACATAGGAGTCTTGGCCTGGTCACCAATCGGCCGAGGGGTCTTAACAGGCAAGTATCGAAATGGTTCACCTTCGGATTCGCGTGGGGCAAGTCCGCATTTCAGCGGTTTCATCGCACCATATTTGGATGAACGATCTCGCAAAATCGTGGATGCGGTTTGCGTTGCTAGTGAAGGCTTGGGTTATTCGCCACTAGAAGTAGCGCTCTCCTGGGTTCGTGAGGGTTACGGTGTTACTAGCGCAATTGTTGGCGCCAGAACTGCAGCACAATTGCGTGGAATTCTTACCGTAGAAGAAATCACTTTGCCAGAGCAGGTTAGAGCAGCTCTGGATGAAATCTCGGCAGACATAAATTAACTGTTCTGAAGGAATTCATTTAAAACTTTAACGCCAAATTTAAGACCATCGATCGGAATTCGTTCATCAACCCCATGGAAAAGCGCAAAGAAATCTAGATCCGGTGGCAATTTAACTGGGCTAAATCCATATCCAATTATTCCTAAATCTGAGAGCGCTTTGTTATCCGTTCCACCACTCATTAAATATGGAACTGGTATGCCCTCTGGGTCAAACTTGGCAAGCGCTGCCTTCATGGCATCGACCAATGGTCCTTCAAAATCTACTTCTAAAGCTTTGTCACGAACCAGAACTTCAATTTCAATTTCATCCCCGGCTAATCTTGAAATAGTCTCCAGCAATTCATCCTCATAACCAGGTAGGAAACGTCCGTCAACAACAGCTGTTGCCTGTTGTGGAATCACATTTGCTTTGTAGCCCGCATTTAACATTGTTGGATTTGCGGTGTTCTGAATTGTTGCACCTAACATGCGAGCCGCTTCTCCGATATGTTTTAAAAGTGGGCGAGGATTCTTGGGATCATATTTCTCGCCAGTCAATTCAGCGATTTTCGACCAGAATTTTGCACCAGTTTTCGTCTCGATCTGAGGCCACTCGTACGAACCAATTCGTGCTACCGCTGCCGCTAACTTGGTGACCGCATTCTTTGGATTAATGAACGATCCATGCCCTGCTTCGCCCTTTGCTTTAAGTTGAAGCCAGTTAATTCCCTTTTGCGCACCCTCAATAAAATAGAGTCGGTGTCCTCCAGTAATTGTCACCGAAAATCCACCAACCTCCGAAATTGCTTCGGTGTAACCCTTAAATATTTCAGGACGGTTCTTAACTAGATATCTAGAACCATATTCGCTGCCCGCCTCTTCATCTGCAAAAAAGACAAGGAGTATGTTTCTCGGCGGTTTATAGTTTGCGCGTTTCCAAGCCCGCACTGTTGCAATGATCATTGCATCCATATCTTTCATATCTACAGCGCCGCGACCCCACAAATATCCATCTTTGATAACCCCACCAAATGGATCAACTGACCAGTCATCGGCATTTGCTGGAACTACATCCAAATGGCCGTGAACAACCAGGCCAGGACGCGAGGTGTCGGTGCCTTCTATCTTCGCGACGACGTTGACGCGATTTTCTCCCGTAACGATTAGTTCGCATGCAATTCCAACTTCATTCAGCTTCTCAGCAACGTAAGATGCGATGGCTCTCTCATCGCCAATACCTTCACCGTGATTAACACTGGGTATGCGAATCATTTCCTGGCAGATAGAAATACATTCTGCTTCTAGAAGTGCAAGATCTATCGCTTCCATACCGTCCGAATCCTCTTTAGGGTTTCCCACTCGCCTATCTTGCCTTAGTATCAACTCGATTGTGATGATGTGCGCGTGATTGGTATCCTTTCGCCAAGAAATAGAGATTTTTACACTGGTCCGGGTGGCGGAATTGGCAGACGCGCTAGCTTGAGGTGTTAGTTCCCGCAAGGGATTAGGGGTTCAAGTCCCCTCTCGGACACCAGAACTACTTCTGAAATTTGCAGATCACTAAAAATGGATAAGGAGCAAAAATGCAATCAAAGGGTTATGCCGTTCTCGAAGCATCGAAGCCACTTGTTCCATTTACCTTTTCTCGCCGCGATCTTCGCCCAGGCGACGTCGCACTTTCAGTCTCTTATGCCGGCATCTGCCACTCGGACATTCATCAAGCTCGCGAAGAATGGGGTCCCGCGCTCTTTCCAATGGTTCCAGGTCATGAAATCGCTGGCATCGTTACTTCAGTAGGAAGCAACGTAACAAAATTCAAAGTTGGCGACAGAATTGGTGTCGGGGTATTTATCGATTCCTGTCGTGAATGTTCATCATGTAAATCAGGGCTCGAGCAATATTGCCTTCAAGGCATGACTGGCACGTACAACAATTATGAACGAGATGGGAAAACTCTTGCGCAAGGTGGATATGCAGATATTTTTATAGTCGATCAAGATTATGCGGTTTCTATTCCTGACAACCTTGACCTGGCCGGAGTCGCACCTTTGCTATGTGCTGGTATAACTCTCTTCTCCCCTCTAAAAAATTGGGGCGCTGGTCCAGGAAAGAAAGTGGGAGTGATTGGACTTGGCGGTCTCGGTCATATGGGACTGAAGTTTTCTGCTGCTCTTGGAGCCCACACCACAGTCTTCTCTCACTCACCAAGCAAAGAGCAAGATGCCCGCAAAATGGGTGCTAACGATTTTGTGGTCACAAGCAATCAAAAGGATCTATCAAAGTTAGATAGGGATTTTGATCTAATTCTAAATACGGTTTCTGCGGATATGGATCTAACCCCATATCTCCAACTATTGAAACTCAATGGGACGCTTGTGCTCATCGGATTACCCATAAATCCTTACACAATAAACACTCCAGTCCTCTTGGCTCAGCGACGTTCGATATCAGGGTCAATGATTGGTGGCACCAAGGAGACTCAAGAGATGCTTGATTTCTGCGGCAAGCACAATATTGTGAGCGAAGTTGAAGTTGTGGATCCGGAATACATCAATCAAGCCTACGAAAGAACTATTTCAAGCGATGTGAAATACCGCTTCGTAATTAACGCGAAGAAATTTTAAACACTTATTTGAATTGATGAAGCGCGCCGGCAATTAATGGGGCCAAGAAGAGAGCTGGCAGCAGATTCCCCACGGCAACCTGCTTGATCTTCATTACCCTTAGCGAAATTCCCAATAAGAGAATTCCACCGGTCGCCGTCATCGCCAAGATTTGATAATCGGGAAGAACTGTTCCCAGAAAGAGGCCGACTCCGGTCCAGGCGAATTGGTAAATACCAACTGGGATAGTGGAAACTGCAACTCCCCAACCCAACGAAGCTGCAAATGGAATTGAAATCACGCCATCCAAAATGCTCTTCAAAACTAGTTGGTCAATTCCAGTTCCCATTCCATCACTAATAGACCCGAGAATAGCCATCGGGCCGATAACGAATAAAAGCGAAGCGGTGACGAAGCCATCGACAAATGGGCTTGAACCGTTTGGATCAAATCTGGCCTTTAATCTGACCCCAAATCTTTCAAGTCGATTCTCAATATCCAGAGCATTTCCGATTAAGGCACCAATGAGAAGAGCCGCCAACATGGCGAAAATCGGCCAGCCCTGAGGCAGCTCGGAAACAAGTTTTTGATTCCATAACTCTTTGATTGCATCCGCCGCTGCCAGCAAAGTAACAAAACCTAAAACAGTGATAATCAACTCTCGAGTGTGTTCGCGGAATTTAGCGCCAACAAAAATACCAAGCGCGGAACCAAGGAGAATTGCTGCAATATTTATTACCGTGCCCAGACCAACAAACATTGTTTACCCCTCTGACTAATCGGTAGACTCTAACAGTGAATCCCCAAGAATTTCTTCAGAAGATCTGGCGCTTTCTCCAACCCGCAAAAACTATTCCACGCACCTTCTGGACTGCGAAGAGCCGATGGTCTGTAACACCGAAAATATTCACTTTTTTGATAGTTGGACTATCTCTCTTCGGAATCGGAGAAGCGCTTTTAATACAATCAACTCTTGGTAACTCACCTTGGTCCGTATTTGCGCAAGGCCTCTCGCTTCAAACTCCATTGAGTATTGGAGAAAGCACTGCGATAACAAGTTTGGTTGTCTTGGCTCTCTGGATACCACTTAGAGAAAAGCCTGGGTTCGGAACACTTGCCAACATCGCTGTGATTAGTATTTTTATTCAACTTGGCGTCGATCACATTCCAGCCGCAACTATGAACTTTCCACTTCAGTTTCTCTATGTAGTTATTGGCGTGGGGCTCGTAGGATTTGGCTCTGCTATTTACATTACTTGCGGACTTGGTCCGGGCCCGCGTGACGGACTTATGACTTCGTTGCACAAGAAAACTGGCGCTCGAATTTCAAGGGTTAGGTTGTCAATAGAGGTAACTGTCTTGATCGCAGGCGCGGCTCTCGGTGGAACCGTAGGACTAGGAACCGCTATCTTCGCCCTCTTTATTGGTATCTCAATTGCAACCAATCTCAACTTTGTAACTAAATTATCCAATCGACTGGCTTAATCCCCAGCTCAATCAATCGATTGTTCGCATTCGTAAAGGGCCTTGAGCCGAAGAAACCTCGATAAGCCGATAGCGGACTTGGATGAGCACTAATCAAGGAATTACCACTGGGAATAAATCGTTGAAGTTGGGCAGCGTGCTTTCCCCACAAGATGAAAACTACGGACGAAGTAGCAAGATACTTAACAACTTGGTCTGTAAAATCTATCCAGCCAATCTTTCCATGCCCCTGACTAGTGTTAGGGAGAGTCGTAAGTGATGTGTTCAGGAGCATCACTCCCCTGGATTGCCAATCTGATAGATCTCCAGTTTTTGGAACAAAACCGATATCGCTCTCTAACTCTTTGCAAATATTTTTCAGAGTTGGGGGTATTTTTTTGACAGTCGATGGAACACTAAAAGCCAGACCTGTTGCATGATCTGGATTTGGATATGGGTCTTGACCTACGATGCAGACTTTTACCTCAGAAATTGGTTGCTCGAAGGCAGCAAAGATTCGGTTCTGCTCTGGGATGTAAGGCTTGTTAAGTTCAATCTTGCTTAATAAATGTTTAGATGACGGTAGCGCCTCTTGCCATTGTCGTGGCAGTAAATCAAAGAGCATTGCCAACAGCATTGCCAACAGCATTGGCTGAGTAGCGATTGTTAGTCATCGTTACGCTGATCTGCATGTCATAGGCCAAACTCAAATTTTCAGATGTAATCACGCCACTGATAGGCCCACTACTAACAACACTTCCATTTTTCAGAAGAAGCGCATGTGTAGAGCCCGCTGGAATCTCCTCAATATGATGAGTAATTATTAGAGTTACGGGTGCATATGGATCCGTCGCAAGCAGATCGAATCGGTTCAATAAATCCTCTCGGCCACCTAAATCCAAACCGGATGCCGGCTCATCGAGTAACAAGATTTCAGGATCCGCCATTAGCGATCTAGATATTAGAACCCGTTTTTTCTCGCCCTCGCTCAAAGTGTTGAATCTGCGTTGCGCCAACTCGCGAACCCCAAGCGTGGTTAATAGAGCCTGCGCTCTAGATTCATCCCATAGCTCATAGCTCTCATTCCATCTACCCAACATGGCATACGCGGCAGTTAAGACGATATCAATTACTTTTTCATCTTCGGGAAATAGATTTACAAGAGTCGATCCCATGAAACCTACTCTCGGTCTCAATTCGAAAACATCGACAGCTCCTAACTTGGATCCAAGAATTTCTGCGGAACCGGAAGTTGGATGAATTTGCGCGGAGCAGATAGAGAATAAGGTTGATTTACCGGCGCCATTTGGCCCCAAAATAACCCACCGCTCGTTCTCGTTTACTTGCCAATCCAACGGCCCCAAAATAGTTTTACCATCGCGAATGACCGAAACTTTTTGTAGATTGAGAACTGGAATCACAGGCGTAAAGATACCCGTAAGCGAGGCGAGTTAAGGTTATTAACCGCTAATCTAGGCGGGTGAGCCAAATAAACACAGAACATACTGGCCTGATTCTAATTTCCGGAGTTGATGCCCCTGGGGTTACCCAAGCACTTTTCGCTGCACTTGACCCATTCTCAATAACAATATTGGATATCGAACAGGTTGTAATCCGCGGAAGATTGATACTGACAACGCTAATTTCTTTAGATCCTGCGCATGCTCAAGCCATAGAAACTGATCTATTAGATGCAACATCGAAGCTTGGCTTAGATCTAGCGATAGATTTTTCAGATCAGCCAAAGGGTGAAAGTAGAAATTCGAATCTTCATATTATCGTTCTTTCAGAGAATCTTAGACCTGCCGGTATTGGTGCACTAGCCAGCAAAATTGCAGAACAAGGCGGAAATATTGACCGGATCCATAGAACCGCTTCTTATCCACTTACGGCTATTGAGTTTGAGGTCTCACTTAATTTAGACGATGATAAGTTGAAAATAGTTCAACGTGAACTCGCTGAAATTGCTCAGAACAGCGGCATTGATATTGCGGTAGAACAGAGCGGTCTAGTCCGTCGTGCGAAGAGAATAGTTCTCCTAGATATGGATTCCACCTTGATCCAACAAGAAGTTATAGACCTTCTCGCCGAGAGATGTGGGGTCGGAGCTGAAGTTGCGGTAATTACGCAAGCCGCGATGCGCGGAGAACTTGATTTTACCGAGTCATTAACCGCGAGAGTGAAATTACTTGCCGGTGCTAACGCCGAGATTCTAGAGTCAGTCAAAACGAGTATTACTTTGACGCCAGGAGCTAGAACGCTGATCCGCACCCTACACAAACTTGGTCACAAGGTAGGAGTAGTTTCTGGTGGATTTTTGGATGTAATCGAGCCACTGTTAAAAGAGCTAGAGATTGATTTCTACCGCGCCAATAAATTGGAAATTACAGATGGGAAACTAACCGGAAGCGTTCTTGGTTCAATTGTCGATAAGAACGGCAAGGCTCTCGCCCTACGCGAATTTGCATCAGCCGAGAACGTAAATCTCTCGCAGACAATCGCTATCGGTGATGGGGCTAATGATTTAGGAATGCTCGAGCTCGCTGGATTGGGTATCGCCTTCAATGCAAAACCAGCGGTACGAGCCGCAGCAAATAGTTCGATTACTTCGCCTTATCTAGATTCAGTTCTCTACCTAATGGGCATCACGAGAAATGAAATCGAAGATGCTGATCGGAATAATTAAGAATTAAAGACGGCAGGCGTGGATATCTGTAACCAAGATTCCACGTGCCCCAACTTGCCAGAGTTCATCCATGATTCGATTTATGTCGGAGCGCTTAACCATTGCTCGAACCGCATTCCAGTCACTCTTTTGTAGAGGTGAAATTGTTGGCGATTCAATACCCGGAGTAAGAGCGCAGGCACGCTCTAAATTAATACTCTTAACATCGTAGTCGACCAAGACATACTGTCTAGCGATAACTACGCCATTTAACCTACGGATTAAAGTTTCAATGGCTGGTGATTTTGGAACACTATTGCGCGTAATTAGAATAGCTTCGCTCTCTAGCAAAACTTCCCCAAAAATAGTTAAACCAGCCGCACGAAGAGTTCCACCAGTTGATACAACATCGGCAATAACATCGGCAACACCGAGGCGGATCGAGCTTTCAACCGCACCATCAAGACGCACTATCGAGGCCTTGATTTTCTTCGAGGCTAAGAAACTTTCAAGCAAGCCAGGATATGCCGTCGCGATTCGCTTATTCTGCAAATCAGCAAGCCCCATTTTGGCGCCTGAAGTTGCAGCAAATCTAAAAGTGCTTTTGCCGAAATCTAGCGGCAGAACTTCTGAGGCTCCCGCGCCAGAATCCAGAAGGAGATCTCTCCCGGTAATTCCAGCTTCCAGTTCCCCACTTCCCACATAAACCGCAATATCTCTTGGGCGCAAATAATAAAATTCAACATTGTTATCTGGATCTATGAAAACTAGATCACGCAAATCATTCCGTTGACGGTATCCTGCTTCCTTCAACATCAATGCTGAACTTTCAGACAATGAACCTTTATTGGGAACAGCTATTTTAAGCGTCAATTCTCTTCCTAACTATAGGTTCTTGTAGACGTCGTCTAATTTGATATTTCTAGCTATCATTAAAACTTGGAGATGGTAAATCAGTTGGCTTATCTCTAGCGCTAGTTCACTGTCACCCTGGTATTCGGCAGCTATCCAAACTTCGCCAGCTTCCTCGATTATCTTCTTACCAATCGCATGAATTCCAGCGTCGAGCTCTTGAACTGTCCCTGAATCTTGTGGCCTTACCTGTGCAATCTGATTGAGTTCATCCCACAGCGATTCAAAATTCTTCATGCTCGAATTTTAACCTAGATGGAAGCTATCTTGCGCTTGATTTCAAGGCTAACGCTCGCAATGCATCAACCATCGACCCCGGATTATCTGACTTAAATACCGCACTTCCTGCTACAAAAGTATCTGCTCCAGATTCTGCAGCTTGAGCAATGGTTTCGAGCGAAACTCCCCCGTCAACTTGGAGCCAGATTTTTCCAAAGAATCGAGTATCTATATCTTTTCTCGCTTGTTTCACCTTATCCATCATGTCGAGCATAAAACTCTGTCCGCCAAATCCTGGTTCAACTGTCATTATCAAAAGCATGTCTAGATGCTCCATCATCGAAGCGATCTCGTGAAATTGCGTTGCCGGCTTGAGGGCTAACCCAACTCTTGAGCCCGCTTCCCTTATGCGCAAGATTGTCTGAAGTGGGTTAGAACTCGCTTCATAATGAAAAGTTACACTTGCGGAGCCAGCTTTTGCATAAAGATATGCACGCTCATCAGGGTCAGCAATCATTAAATGGCTATCAACTGGGATAGGACATTCCTTAATTATTTTCTCACTCTGTTCGAAGGTGAAAGTGAAATTTGGAACAAATGCGTTGTCCATAACATCTAGATGTAAAAGATCAGATTGTCCCGAAATCCGAGCTATCTCATTCGGTAGATTATCTCTATCGGCATTCAAGATGCTGGGGCAGATTCGAATCAAATTGCGCCCCTCTCGGTATTTGCTTTACGCAATCCTAATTCAACAGGTGTCAGGACTTCTGAAGCAACGCCATAAACATTGAGTCTGAAGCATCAAGGTGGGTCCAGAGTTGAAGAGAACCATCGGGATTAACCCCAGTGCTTCCGGCAGGTGAGAATTTTGCGATATCTAGAATTTTCAAATCTTTGTGTCGATATTTGGCATCCAGAACCTGACTCTTTGTTTCAGCCAACAAAGGTGAGCACGTAGCGAAACCGATGATGCCGCCAGGATGCAACATCTCATAAGCTGAATCGATTAAGTCTCGCTGGAGTGGAAGTAATTCTTTAAGATCATTGAGAGTTCTTCGCCATCTCGCCTCTGGTCTCCGGCGTAAAGCTCCAAGACCCGAGCAAGGAGCATCTATAAGAATGCGATCGAATTTTTCGCCAAAACTTTTTGAATCTCTCCCATCGAAAGAGCTTACTTTTCCTTTAGGGACAACTCTTGCAACTAAGTCAGCTCGGTGCGAGGTTGGTTCATTCGCCAGGAAAGAATCATTCGGTTTCTCTGCCACTAACAAATTATGAAGAAGTGCGGCTTTACCACCTGGACCAGCGCAGAGATCCAACCATTTAGTAGCCTCGTCCCGCCTTGTCGCAAAGAAAATTTCAGCAATTAGCTGGGAGCCCATATCTTGAATTCCGGCACGCTTATCTTTAATTGCTGGATAGTCATTTGGAAGTGCGTTCGATAAAACTGAAAAAGAGCCGATCGGAAGTTTTTCGCCACCAATATTTAAAATTTCTTCAACGCTAGATTTACCAGGCCAAGCAACTATATGTGGAGCCACGGGAATATTATTTATTCGCAATAGTTCTTCAACTGCAATCCAATCTTTGAGCTGATCGAAGTAGGCGTTGATTATCCAGATGGGGTGGGAGTGGAGAATAGATAATTTCTCGATAGCCGGGATCGCAGAATCATTCGCTAGCACCTCATACATATCTAGATCCGTTGAAATTGAACGCAGTAAGGCATTTACATAACTTGCCTTGGATTCCCCTGCAACAGCCCTTGCAACCTCGACCGTCTCTCCAACTGCGGCATGAATCGGAACCCGCATTTCAAAAATTTGGTGAACACCCATTCTTAAGAGATCGACAATCTTCTCATCGAGCTCGTCGATAGGTCGATCGGCCTTCTTTGAAATGGCAAAATCGTGTTTTCCTTGCATTCGTAGAGTTCCGTAAGCAAGTTCAGTAACAAAAGATCTATCCCGTAAATCTAAATCTGAATCTGAAAGCAGCTCAGGCAATCTAAGATTTGCATATGCACCACTGCGATTAACTTGACTTATCAAGTCATAGGCTAACAATCTTGCTTTGCCTGGTTTGGGTTTAGAGAAGGACTTATTATTCAAATTACTCAAATTTAGAACCTGAATCCAACCTTGCTCCTCTGGCAAAATCAGCTCCGGCCATGCGCTTCTTGCCCGATGGTGTCACTTCAGTTATTTTAACAACGCTATCCGAAGTTCTAACTAGAAGCTGATCACCGACTAGTTGGATATCGCCAGGTGATTTTAGATCGTTGGCGATAAGAACTTCCTTCAAACCGTGAAGTGATATCCGCTCGCCGTTAAACATGGACCAGATCCCAGGATTGTCAGAAAGTGCACGATCTTGGCGTAGGACTGTTTCTATCGGACTGTCCCAAACTATTCTCGCCATATCCTTTGAGATTTTTGGTGCCAGGGTTGCGCCCGATAGCGGTTGCGGTGTTGCTCTAGTCTTTCCAATTACCGAAATTAATTCCAGCAAGTCTGGAATCGCGAGTTCAGTAAGACGTTGTAGCAAGATTGGAGTTGTGTCTTCATCAGAGATATTTACCTCTTTAGATAAATAGATGGGCCCAGTATCCATCCCCTTGTCCAACTTGAATATTGAAAACCCAGTGCTGGTTTCACCATTCAGAATAGCCCACTGAACTGGGGCGGCTCCACGCAATTTAGGAAGCAATGAAAAATGCAAATTAATCCAACCAAATCTTGGGCCATGCAACAGTTCTACTGGAATGATTCGCCCGTATGCACAGGTAATAATTAACTGGGGTTGAGATGCGAGTAGATGGCGATTTAACTCCGAGGTATCTGCAGGCTTTGCAACTTCGAGACCTTTCTCCATTGCCCATTTAGCTAAATCATTAGCCTCTATTTTTTTACCACGACCAGTAGGTTTATCTGGATTGGTAATTATCGATCCAAGGGTGTGATCACTCACCAGAATAGCTTCGATTATTGGGATTGAGATTAATGAAGAAGATGCGATAGATAACTGCATCTATAGCGCCCGACCATTTGTCGGATGTGGACTCAGTTTGAATATAGGAGCCACTTGCTCAGGAGTTCGTTCACCGAACCAATCTGAATTTCGGATGTCGGCCATTGCCAGTTTCCGCTCCTCCAAGAGCAACCGATCGATAAAGACTATTCCATTGAGGTGATCGGTTTCGTGCTGTAAAACTCGCGCGAGGAGTTCAGTACCTTCAATAGTTACTGGTTCGCCATGCATATTGAAGCCCTTGGCTACTGCTCGGAAAGCGCGAGGTGTTTCATAGGTTAATCCCGGAAAGCTCAAGCAACCTTCTTCGCCATCTTGCAAATCTGCTGAGAGATCAAGAGTTGGATTGATTAAATGGCCATCACTTTCTTCAATATTCCATACGAAGACTTGTAACGAAACCCCGATTTGTGGAGCGGCTAGACCTGCGCCCGGAGCATCGAGCATCGTTTCGGTTAAATCTTTTACTAGATTTCGCAATTCCTTATCGAATGTTGTGACCGGACTCGCAGGAGTGGTTAATACCGGATCACCAAACAATCTTATTTCTTGAATTGACACCTGAGAATTCTATTCTACGTTCAATCCAATTGCCTAAATTGAAAATGGGTCCATACGAAGTTGCAAGGGTGGAAGGCCCTTGATTCCTCGATAACGGGCTAAATCTCTGAAAAATTCCGAGAATTCTTGGGACCGAGCTATCTCACTTCGAATTATCAATTTTGATTTACCTTTACTTTCTGCCGTTCCATCACCTTTCTCTTGCACAGCAAGCGCAGAAAAAAGATTATTGTCTTCCAAATTTCTAGCTATTTGTCTAATTGCTGATGTATCGCCTTGAAGTATTGCGATACGACAATAGGGTGGAAGATTCAAGCTCTCTCGCTCTTTCATTTCAATCAGAGAATTAGCGTAAGGATCATTTCTTAACAATCCTTGCGATAGCAAGTTATCACTACTGAGGTCTAAATACATGACTGAATCATTCTGATCCACCACCCGACCTCGGTTCTCGAATATCACTCTTCTGACGCTCTCTAAGCTACGAAGCTCAACGCGATTACTCAGATTTTCAAGAGAACGCAGGATAACGGTATTGAAATCACCTAGTGGCTCACATCCATAACTAGCCAGAACTAAAACGTTCTCTTTTAATTCAGATATGTCGTCAACCCTAGAACCACCTTTACTTAATATCACGCGATATCCAGGAACAGCCTTCGCAATCTCATCAGCTATCCGCGAAGAGCCCTTAGAGATTGATCTAATCGTCTTGCCATCGCACCATGAACAAGCGAAATCTTTAGAGGTTTTCTCGCAGATTGCGCAGGTCAGGGGCGAACTCTTGCTCGGCAAAAACATTTTTCCGCCACATTCACAACGAGCCTGATTGCGACATTTCTGACAGGCAATTGAATTTATGTAACCTGTCTCGGCCATAACAACTAGAACATTTCCTTTTTTTAGTCCGGCTTTCATCAAAGCAATATCTGACACATTAGAGTTTGAAAAATGGATTGCCGCCTTAGGTTTTGATGAATTCTTCTCAGATTTCTTCGTTTTCAGCCACCCTAGCTCGGCCAGTCTTATTACTTCCAAACTTGGGCTAGCACCTATGAAATGGAGGGAGAATTCACCGCTGCGCAACATCGCTATGTCTCGAACATTCCAACTTGGGAATCGTCTCTCGTACATCGATTCATCACCGTCATTAAAGATCAAAATTGTTGAATTCGGCGCCAATGGCGTGAAGATTGAGCCCCGGTTCCCCACTATGAACTTTGATTGCAGAAACCTTGCTTTTAAATAATTCTTATACCGGTCTGATTTTGAGCTATCTGAAGTTAATAGAACTGGCTCGGTATCAAAATCAAAGGTTAGTAATTGTTTGATATCTCGCTCATCTGGGACAATTACAAGTAGCTGTTCATCTAACCTTAGTTTTCCAAGAATCTGATTTATCGTTCTCGGAAGATCCTCAAATTTTTTAGTCACAGATACTTGGTGCTCTAGTTTCGGTTTGATGTCACTAATTTGTGGAATGGCTTGCCCTAGAAATTCAGACTCAACAGAAGCTGCTCGAGCGGGAATTGCACTTCTAATAACGTCCCAAGGCTTGCACGCGTAACGTTCACAGGTGAGATTTACGATCTCTATCAGCTCTTCGGTCAGAAGTGGAATGGGTGAAATAACCTTGCTTAGAGTTTTAAGTGACTTCGAATCTAGAAGAGATGGTTCTCTAGATTGGACATAACCCAGAACTTCTTCCCTACCGAATGGAATCTTTACAAATACGCCAAGTAGAACTTGGTCAGAGAGAACTTCCGGGACTAGGTAATCATAAGTATCCGGTAGATGAAAAACTCCAGTATCCACACAAACCTGAACGACTGGATTCTCTGAGGCAACGGTTACTTTCTTTGGTGCCCGTTGCGCTTTTAAACGCAGTGGCTTTACCTGCGTCACTTAAATTTACCTGGTAGCTGCTTCTTTGAGTGCCGCCGCGCGATCGGTCTTCTCCCAAGTAAAGTTATCGAGTTCGCGACCAAAGTGACCATAAGAAGCTGTTGCTGAATAAATAGGGCGAAGTAAATCGAGGTCACGAATGATTGCGGCTGGTCGCAAATCGAATGTAGCCATTACTGCATCAACAATCTTATTTGAAGCAACTTTCTCGGTTCCGAAGGTCTCAATGAAAAGACCAACTGGTTGTGCTTTACCAATTGCATAAGCAACCTGAACCTCACAACGAGAAGCGAGTCCGGCTGCAACAACATTCTTCGCAATCCAACGCATTGCGTAAGCGGCGCTGCGGTCAACTTTGGATGGATCTTTTCCGGAGAAAGCCCCGCCACCATGACGGGCCATTCCACCATAAGTATCAACGATAATTTTACGGCCAGTTAAACCAGCATCTCCCATAGGTCCACCGATAACAAAACGACCGGTTGGGTTGATGAGGATACGAACATCCGAAGTATCTATCTTTAAGTCGCCAATAATCGGATCGATGACCAACTTCTTTAGATCTGGAGCCAATGTTTTTTCAAGATCGACAGTGGGTGCGTGTTGGGTGGAGATAACAATTGTGTTAAGTGCAACGGCGCGATCGCCGTCGTATTCAATTGTTACTTGGGTTTTTCCATCTGGGCGCAGATAATCAACTTTTCCAGCTTTACGAACCGCTGAAAGTTGAAGGGCGAGTTTGTGAGCTAATGAGATTGGAAGCGGCATAAGTTCTGGGGTGTCATCGCATGCATAACCGAACATCAAGCCTTGGTCTCCTGCGCCTTGTAGATCAAGTGGATCTGCCGATGAAGAGATTCGCTTTTCAAACGCTGAATCTACGCCTTGAGCAATGTCGCTAGATTGTTGGCCGATTGACAGAGAAACTCCACATGAATTTCCATCGAAGCCTTTCTCTGAAGAGTCATATCCAATGCTTAAAACAGTATCGCGCACAATCGTCATAACATCGGCGTAGCCATTAGTTGTTACTTCGCCCGCTACATGAACTTGACCTGTTGTAATTAAAGTTTCGACCGCTACTCGGCTCTTTGCATCTTGCGAAAGTAATGAATCAAGTATCGCATCAGAAATCTGGTCTGCCATCTTGTCTGGATGACCTTCGGTCACGGATTCTGAAGTAAATAGGCGTTTTGTCATTGGGCTACCATAACTTATTTAGAGCTCGATCTAGTAAAAGATCGGCTAGCGTGTCCTTAGATTGATTCTTACATTCAATGCTTTCGCCATTGCTATCGATCAAAACTCCAGCCGTATCATCGGCCCCGAAGATTTCGCCATTGCTTACATTGTTTAGATAAATCAAATCGGAACCCTTGTGCTTCATCTTTGCCTTAGCAGCTTCGATTGATTCATTACTGAGCTGCATAGTTTCTGCAGCAAAAGCTATGAGAACTTGTTTGCCAATACGCTTCTTCGATATATCTCCAAGAAGGTCTGGATTAGCCTCTAGTTCTATACTTTGATAGTTAGCTTTCTTTATCTTGTCTGAAGAAACGCTCTTAGGTCTTGCATCTGCAACTGCCGCTGCCATAATCAGGATTTCGCAAGCCGGGAACTCTCTGTCGAGAGCATCTGCCATCTGTGCAGTCGTCGAAACTTTGATTGTTCTGACACCAGGCAAATCATCAAGGCTCGAATTTGCTGCGATCAAAACAACATCCGCGCCTCGGTTCCTGGCAGCTTTTGCTACCGCGTAACCTTGCTTGCCCGTTGAATGGTTTGCGATGAATCTCACCGGATCAATTGCTTCTCTGGTTCCGCCAGCTGTTACCAGAATCTTTCTTCCAAGAAGGTCAGACTTTATCTTCGCAAACTCCGATACTTCAGCGATTATTCGTGATACTTCTGGATATCGGCCGACTCCAAAATCTTCACCAGTCATACGACCTTCATCTGGTTCGATCACTAAAAGACCGCGCCTGCGAAGTGTTGCAACATTCTCTTGATTGGCGGCACTCAACCACATCTCAGAATGCATCGCTGGAACCAGAACTATCGGACAAGTCGCCGCGCTAATAACATTGGTAAGCAAATCATCTGCAAGGCCATTAGAAATCTTTGCAATCAAGTCGGCAGTTGCTGGAGCAACGACAATTAAATTTGCTTCGCGCGCCTTCTTTATATGAGGAACCTCATGCACGTTGTTCCAGAGATTTTCATCAACGCTGCGACCCGATAGCGCTTCCCAAGTCGCTGCACCCACGAAGTTTAAACTTGCCCGAGTTGGGATAACTGAAACCCCAAAACCTACGTCTTGCAACCTTCGCAACAGGTCAGCAGATTTATAAGCCGAAATTCCACCGCCCACCCCAAGGATTATTTCCCTACCCAGGAGTGTCATTTTTTAGACCTTAAAATTACGAAGATTTATTCGGCAACGCTTGCTTCAGGAGCGACTGGCTCCAAATTTTCAATAGTTAGAAGACCCTCGTTGATCTCGCGAAGAGCGATAGAAAGTGGCTTCTCGTGAACATAGGTTTCAACAAGTGGGCCAACATATTCAAGTAGACCTTCGCCAAGTTGTGAGTAGTACGCATTGATTTGGCGGGCACGCTTAGCCGCATATAGAACCAAGCTGTATTTTGAACCAGCTGCATCCAATAGTTGATCGATTGGTGGGTTTGTAATGCCATCCATTGTTGTCATGATGTGCCTTCCGTTAGTAATTCGAGAATCTAGTAATTCAAGAATCTAGTAAATCAAATTCAATTCGCTATATAGAGCTATATAGATCTATATAGATAAGGTCTATATTTGATAGAAACAGAGAAGGCTAATTAAGCCCTTTGCTTCTAGAAGAGGCCAAGGATAGCAGTGCGGCGGCCACTTCCTCGACTCGATGATTTACCAGGATCTCATCGAACTCCCCTGAACAGGCCATTTCTTCCTCAGCTAAAGCCAGCCGTGCAGCTCGACGTTCTGGCGAATCAGTCCCTCTGGATGTGAGCCTTTCTACCAACTCTTCCCAAGATGGCGGTGAAACAAAAACAAGAAGTGCATCCGGGTCGGCCTTTCGAATCTGTCTGGCCCCTGCAATTTCAATCTCTAAGAGAACGTGCTTACCAAGATTCAGCGCCTCTGCAACTGCTTCGCGTGGAGTTCCGTAACGTGCTCCTGCAAACTCAGCCCATTCGAGAAGAGCATTCTGCGCAATTAATTGATCAAACTTCTCCTCAGTTACAAAGTGATAATCGCGTCCATCTTTCTCATTCTCACGTGGTTCGCGAGTCGTAACCGAAACACTTACCCAGATTGCAGGATGGTCGCGAAGATACGAAGTGATTGTGCTTTTTCCAACACCGCCAGGTCCTGACATAACAATTAGCGTTCCAGGGTTTACTGGCACCTTATTCAAAATCATCTCACTTCTTAACTTTTGCAATTGATGTGAACCTAGTCCACCTATTCTACGCGTCTCAGAGATGCCAGCCTTTGCCATTAGAGTAAAAGTTCTCCTTGACCCGATACCAGGTGCCGCATCCAATAATTCGCGAACCCGCATTCGTTGTATCGACTCTCGACCATCATTGATGACATCGAATATTCCAATTTCACCTGACGCTAGAAGAGCTTTCACTTGGGCTCGCTCGCGCCGGGATTCAACAGCCTTCATTCCAGCTTCCGCTCGTGCTTGCGCACTTAGGATCGGCGGTTGCTTACTCACAATCTAATTCAAACTATCCAGAATGGATGCAGCGGTCTCGCTCATGCTAGTCAAAGATATCTTCGCCTGATCTGTAATCGGCCTACCGATGACTAAGTAATTTGCTCCGGCTGTCACAGCCTCCTTTGGCGTCATAACTCTTTTTTGATCGCCGAGATCCGCTCCTGTCGGCCGAACGCCGGGTGTAATTATCTCTAACTTATCCCCGACAACAGCGCGGATTTCACTAGCCTCAAATGGCGAACAAACTATAGAACGTGCTCCATTTTCACTAGCCAACTTAGCCAATGATGCAGCAGAACTTTTCGAGTTCTTTGCATAGCCAATCTCTACTAAATCCGAATCGGATAGGGATGTAAGAATCGTGACCGCCGTTATTGAAACATTAGGTGCGGCATCACTCGCGGCCCTGATCATCGCTGCGCCTCCACTTGCATGGATGGTCAAAAACTTTGGCGCCAGGTCTATCACGCTAGATACTGCCGCTGACACAGTATTTGGAATATCGTGAAGTTTTAAATCTAGAAAAATTTTGAAGTCTCCGGCATCGGCCAATCTTCGTAAGCCGTCGGCCCCAAATTTTAAATAGAACTCTAGACCGATCTTATAAATACCTATTGATTCATTAGTTGCTTCTATCCAACTCTTAGCCGTCTCCAGCTCCTTAGTATCTAAGGCAAGTATTATTGGCGAATTCACAATTACAGATTCCCTTCGCTGCGATGTGCGTAACCAACGGCCTCGCGCAATGAATCAAAGCCGTGGTCAACAAGTTCGTTGCGAAGTTCTTCTTTGACCTTCATGGCAGCCATTGGATTTCCAAACGTTGCGGTGCCGATAGAAACTGCGGAAGCCCCTGCAAGAATTAGTTCAAAAGCATCTTGACCCGAAGCGACTCCGCCCATTCCCAATATTTTGACATGTGGCATGGCGGCATGAACTTGATAAATCGCACGCACGGCAATTGGTCTGATAGCTGGGCCAGAGAGTCCACCGGTCTTTCCAGCAAGTTTTGGCCGCATGGTATTTGTATCAATAACCATTCCAAGAACAGTATTAATTAGCGCTAACGAATCCGCTCCTGCTGCAACAACTTCTTGCGCAATTTCTACGATACTTGTTACATCCGGAGTCAACTTTGCAATTATCGGTAACTCGCCACCAATATTTCGCCTGACCGCCTGTATCGCTGCGCGTGCAGTTTCAGGGTGACAAGCAAAGACTTGTCCGCGATTTTCAACATTAGGACATGAGATATTTACTTCGAGCGCAGAAATACCAGGGACTGCTCTGATCTTTCGGGCAAGAACTGCGTAATCTTCAACGCTCTCCCCCGCAATACTTACGACAATTGTCGCGCCCTGATTTCGCAACCAAGGAACATCATTTTCTAGAAAAAGATCAATTCCAGGACCCTGCAAACCAATTGAATTGAGCATGCCACTTGGCGTCTCTGCCATTCTTGGAGTTGCACGACCTGATCTAGCTTTTAACATAATCGATTTAGTGACGACAGCGCCGAGTTGGCTGAGTTCGAAGAATTGACTTAACTCTTTACCAGATCCCGCACATCCGCTCGCAGTGAATATTGGATTCTCGAATTCGGCCTGTCCCAAAGTTGTTTGATAGTTAAACATTATTAGGCGCCCCATGTTCCTTCAGGAATTGTGCGCTTGGCCTTCCAGATCACGTTCTCTCCAGCAACTACTGGGCCATCGATACATGAGCGGAGCATTCGAATAACCCCATCCTCGCCTTTAATGGGAAGAACGCAGGTCATGCAAACACCAATACCGCAGGCCATCGATTCTTCGATTGAACATTGATGCATCAGATTAAATTCTTCAGCGATGTCATTGATCGCTTCTAGCATTCCCATTGGTCCACACGAATAGATAATGTCGATCTCGTTTGCTTCAATAATTTCACGCATTGCATCGGTAACTTTTCCAGTTTTCCCGGTCGAACCATCTTCGGTTGTTATCGTTAAGCTACTGACAGAGCGCTTCCCATCTAACGGTGCATATATCTTCATCGCAGTGCTTGCACCAAGAACCATATCCACGCGACATCCACGATTCTTCAGGACTTCTGAAAGCCCAAAGAGTGGGGCACTTCCGTAGCCCCCACCGACTAAGAGCGCTCGGACTGGTTCTGTTGGAATTCCAAATGCAGTTCCAAGTGGCGCAATTAAATCAATCTTTGCACCTGGTTGTTGATTAGCTAACCAAGTGCTACCTGCACCATGCGGTGCAACAACAATTTCCAACAAGCCAACGCTCTGGCCGCGATCAAATGTTCGGTAGATAGCAAAGGCTCTCCGCAAAACTAACTGGCTAGACTCGCCACCAACAGATATCGCAACGAAATTTCCGGGTTTCGCTGAATTAGCTAAATCACCAACCGCAAAGACCATGTGGTGGTAAGCGCCAACCTTTTTATTGCTTACTATTTCGGCAAGAACCTGCTTAGCGCTGCTATTGATTCCCATCATTCGACGATGGCCAACCAGTCCTGGATTGACCGAATACTAAAACTCTTCCCCTGAAGTTCAGATATTCCGGCAACCGCAGCCTTAAAACCGGCAATGGTTGTAATGCAAGGAACTCCTCTTTGAATTGCTGCGGTGCGAATCATCCACCCATCCATGCGAGTTCCCCTGCCAAGAGGTGTATTGATAACTAGTCCAACTACACCTTCAGTAATCAGATCTACCGCAGTAAATTCCCCACTTGGACCGCGACCCTGTGAATGTTTGCGCACTAGTTCAGAATCCAGACCATTCTGCTTAAGAAAATCATGGGTTCCCTGAGTGGTGAACAATTTAAATCCAAGTGAACTCAAAATTTGAGCCGGATATAGTGACGCTTTCTTATCACGCTCGGATAGCGATAGAAACACTGAACCAGCCATAGGAAGTGCACCAAACGCCGCAGTCTGACTCTTTGCATAGGCCTCACCGAATGTTCCAGCAATTCCCATTACCTCACCAGTCGATCTCATCTCTGGTCCCAAGATTGAATCTACGCCGGTGCCATCGTTCCTGCGAAATCTATTCCAAGGAAGCACGGCTTCCTTGACTGAAATTCCTTTAGCAACTCCATCTCCAGATTTTGGAAGCAAATCTTTGGCTCGGAGTTCAGAGATCTTCACTCCGGTTGCGATTAGCGCAGCGCATTTCGCTAGTGGATTTCCTGTTGCCTTACTTACAAATGGAACTGTTCGCGAAGCTCTAGGATTGGCCTCAAGGACATAGAGTTTCTCTTGGGCTGTTGCATTTGCGACAACTGCAAATTGAATGTTAATTAAGCCCCTAACTCCGATGCCACGAGCAAGTTTTTCAGTTGCAATTCGAATCTCCCGGGCAAGCGCGGATCCAATAGAGAAACTAGGAAGGACGCAAGCGGAATCACCCGAGTGGACACCAGCTTCTTCGATATGTTCCATCACGCCAGCTAAGTAAAGTTCTTCGCCATCGAATAGCGCATCTACATCTATTTCAACAGCGTCATCCAAAAACTTATCAATCAATACTGGATGATTCGGAGTTATTTCCGTCGCCTTTTTTATGAAATCTGCAAGTGATTCGTCATCGTAAACAATTTCCATGCCACGTCCACCCAGAACGAATGAAGGGCGGACTAAGACTGGATAAGTAATCTCGTGCGCAATCTTCAACGCTTCTTCAAAAGTATTTGCCATTCCAAAGGTTGGGGCATCTAAAGAGTTAACTCGCAGCAGCTCGCCGAACTGTCCTCGATCTTCGGCTAAATCAATCGCGTCCGGCGAGGTTCCAAGAATCTTTACTCCTGCATCTTGTAGACCACGCGCAAGACCAAGTGGTGTCTGGCCGCCAAGCTGAGCAATAACACCTACAACTGGACCTGCTTGCTCTTCGGCGTATATAACTTCCAAAACATCTTCCAAAGTTAGCGGCTCGAAATAGAGTCGATCTGAAGTGTCGTAATCCGTTGACACAGTCTCAGGATTGCAGTTAATCATTATCGTTTCATATCCCGCAGCCTTCAGCGCAAATGCAGCATGGACACAGGAATAATCAAATTCAACGCCTTGGCCAATTCGATTAGGGCCACTGCCGAGGATGATTACTGCAGGTTTAGTTCTAGGAATAACTTCGCTTTCCAGGTCATAGCTGGAGTAGTAATAAGGGGTGTGTGCTTCAAATTCTGCAGCGCAAGTATCGACAGTTTTATATATAGGGCGAAGACCAATTCGGGTTCTGGTGGCCGAAATATCAGCGAGTGATTTGCCAGTCAAATCTGCAATCTGGGAATCCGAAAAACCATTGGCCTTAGCAAGGCGAAGGAGTTCTTCAGATAGATCAGCGCTTTGGGCTATCTGTTTAGCTATTGAATTGATTTCTACGATCTGCGATAGAAACCAAGTATCGACTTTGGTCGCTGCATAAACTTCTTCAATCGTTGCGCCCAAATACAATGCAAGTTGGACTTGTTGTAAACGATGTTCGGTTGGAATCGCCATCGCGGCGAGTAAATACTCTTTCGTTACGCCTCTTGTATTCCAGTGGAAACTCGTTCCCTTCTTTTCAACAGAGCGCAGCGCCTTCTGTAGAGCTTCTGGAAAGGAGCGACCAATCGCCATCGCCTCACCGACACTCTTCATAGTGGTGGTCAGCCTGGTATCTGCCTCGGGAAATTTTTCGAAGGCAAATCTAGGGACCTTAACAACTATGTAATCTAAAGTCGGCTCGAAGGAAGCGGGCGTAACTTTCGTGATGTCATTCTGAATCTCATCAAGGGTGTAACCAATTGCTAGTTTTGTCGCGATCTTCGCGATCGGAAAGCCAGTCGCCTTCGAAGCTAGCGCTGACGATCTAGAGACGCGAGGATTCATTTCGATAACAATAATTCGGCCATCACTTGGATTTATTGCAAACTGAATGTTGCATCCCCCGGTAGCAACTCCTACCTCGCGAATGATATCTATCGATAGATTGCGAAGTTTTTGATATTCGACATCGGTTAGCGTTAAAGCTGGAGCCACGGTGATGGAGTCTCCAGTATGAACACCCATTGGATCAATATTTTCAATACTGCAAACGATTACAACGTTATCCTTGTGATCTCGCATCACTTCTAACTCAAACTCTTTCCACCCAATTATTGATTCCTCAAGTAAAACTTCAGTTGTAGGACTGTGTCGCAAACCTGCTCCAGCGATAAGTTCTAAATCACTCTGGTTGTATGCAATTCCAGAGCCCAATCCCCCCATCGTGAATGAAGGTCTTACGACAACGGGATAGTTGAGAACTTGTGCTCCGGCTATACATTCCGCCATTGTGTGACAAATTACCGATTTTGCAGATGAACCGCCGATTTTTTCTACAATCTCCTTAAAAGTTTCACGATCTTCACCGCGTTTAATTGCTGGGATATCTGCGCCAATAAGTTTGACGCCCAACCTTTCGAGGGAGCCACGCTCGTAAAGTTGCATCGCAGCATTTAGTGCAGTCTGCCCACCAAGTGTTGCCAGAATTGCAGTCGGCTTCTCTTTGATAACTATTTGCTCGATAATCTCTGGTGTTATGGGTTCAATAAAAGTAGCGTCAGCAAACTCTGGATCTGTCATTATTGTTGCTGGATTTGAATTTATAAGAATTACTCGAATTCCCTCACTTCGCAGGACTCGACAAGCTTGGGTTCCTGAATAATCGAATTCACATGCTTGTCCAATAACTATCGGACCACTACCGATAACCAGAACACTTTCGATCGAAGAATCTTTAGGCATTAGCTACCTTCGCATCCTTCATAAGATCAAGAAACTTATCGAACAAATAACTTGCATCGTGTGGGCCCGCGGCTGCCTCAGGATGATACTGAACACTAAACGCTGGCGTTTCTAAAAGTTCTAGGCCTTCAACGACCCCATCATTCAAACAGAGATGACTTACAAAGCCTGCACCATAAATAGTATTGAAGTTGCCCTCGACTGGCGCCGCGACAGCGAAACCATGATTGTGCGCTGTAATTTCGATACGCCCAGATTTTAAATCCTTAACCGGTTGATTGATTCCTCTATGCCCGAATGGCAATTTGTAGGTTTCAAAACCTAGCGCCCGACCCATTATTTGATGGCCAAAGCAAATTCCGAAGAGAGGTATCTGCGCGCTTAAAATTTCGCGGACAAGCAGAATCATCTCCGTCATGGTTGCTGGATCACCAGGACCATTCGAGAGAAATACGCCATCAGGATTTAGGGCAACTATCTGCTCGAAGGTTGTGCGCGAAGGAACAACGTGGACTTCTATTCCTCGCTGGGACATGGCTCGTGGAGTAGCGCCTTTAATCCCCATATCGAGAGCCACAACTGTGAATTTTTTTTCGCCAATAGCAGGCACAACATATGAATTATCTGTTGAAACGTCATCGGATAAAAATGCACCCGACATTGTCGGTGTTTTACGAACCTTTATGACCATTTCTTCGCGCGTTAACCCAGTGTTCGAAAAGATGCCGACCCGCATCGCCCCAAGATCTCTAAGGTGTCGCGTAATTGCTCGAGTATCAACGCCCCTAATACCGACAACGCCATTGCTCTTTAGGTCATCCTCAAGAGTTCGCTCTGAACGCCAATTACTTACAACTGGAGATGGATTTCTTACGACAAAACCACTTACCCAAATCTTCTTTGATTCTTCATCGGTTGTATTCATTCCGGTGTTTCCGATGTGCGGTGCAGTCATAACAACAACTTGTTTGTGATACGACGGGTCTGTAAGAGTTTCTTGATACCCGGTCATTCCAGTAGAAAACACCGCTTCACCAAAGGTCTCACCTTCGCAGGCCCAACTTTCACCTTCGAAAATTGTTCCATCATCCAGAACAAGGAAAGCTTTACTCAACTGCTCCCCCATTCACGATCTCACCATTACTCAGAACCTGTTTTCCATTCAAGAATGTATGCACAACTCGTGATGGAAGTTGCATACCCTCGAAAGGAGTGTTCTTACTCTTCGAAGCCAGTCTATTGCGGTCCACAATCCAATTCGCATTGGTGTCAATTATTGTTAAATTCGCCGTTGCACCAACCTTCAAAATCTGACCGTGATGTAAGTAACCCGCTATCTTTGCGGGCGCTATCGACATTCGATCGACCAAATCAGCCCAGCTCATCATCTTTGTATCTATCATCGCCTTAACCACAACTGAAAGCGCAGTTTCTAAACCAACCATGCCAAATGCGGCGCTCTGCCATTCACAATCCTTATCCTCTGTAGGATGTGGAGCGTGGTCCGTACCAACGATGTCAATAGTTCCATCTGCCAAGCCCTTACGAAGCGCGAGGACATCCCTCTCGGTTCGCAGCGGTGGATTAACTTTGTATACCGAATCGTAATTAGTAACTAAATCATCAGTAAGAAGTAAGTGGTGCGGGGTAACTTCTGCCGTAACGTTAATTCCACGAGACTTAGCAAACCTGACTAAATCTACGCCGCCTGCGGTTGTGAGATGACAGATGTGCAATCTGCTTCCGACATGTTCGGCCAATAAAATATCTCGCGCAATAATTGCTTCTTCCGCAACAGCTGGCCAACCAACTAGCCCTAATTTCGAAGAGACGATTCCTTCATTCATCTGCGAATCAACAGTAAGCGCTGGTTCCTGCGCATGCTGGGCGATGATTCCATTGAAAGTTTTCACATATTCAAGCGCGCGGCGCATCAACAAAGGATCTGAGACGCATTTTCCATCATCGCTAAATATTCGAACTCTAGCTTTCGAATTAGCCATCGCCCCAAGTTCAGCCAGAGATTTTCCAGCTAGCCCTTGAGTAACTGCGCCGATTGGAAATACATCACAGAAACCCGCTTCCTGACCAAGCCGATAAACCTGCTCTACAACCCCTGCGGTATCCGCCACTGGAAAAGTATTTGCCATTGCAGAGATTGCAGTGAAACCACCTTTCGCCGCCGCCATACTTCCAGTGGCAACTGTTTCAGAATCTTCACGTCCCGGTTCGCGTAGATGCGTATGTAAATCAACCAAACCCGGAATCAATAGATTTTTTGCGGCGTCAATCTTCTCGCCTTTGTTCAAGCCGCTTCCGATTTCGGATATAACGCCATTCGACACGATCACGTCTACAACTTGGTCATCAATTAACCGGGCATTTGTGATTGTAAATTCCATTTAGGCACTGACCTCTCCGATAAGCGTTGCGCCCCCAAGTAATTGATACAGAACAGCCATCCGAACTAAAACACCATTTGCAACTTGATCTAGCACAACTGATTTATGGGAGTCTGCGCTCTCTGCAGATATTTCTAGCCCCCGATTCATTGGACCTGGGTGCATAACAATTGCATTTTTGCTTAGCGAATTTAGCCTTGTTATATCTAGCCCATAGCCTCGCGAGTATTCGCGCTCAGATGGGAAGAATGAATTAGCCATTCTTTCAGACTGGACTCGTAGCATCATTAACACATCAACTTCTTTAAGAACACTATCTAAGTCATAGCTAACCTTCACCTTCCAATCGGCAACGCCAACCGGAATCAAGGTGGGAGGAGCGACCAAAGTAACGCTCGCCCCTAGTTTTGTTAGAAGTAAGACATTGCTTCGAGCAACCCGTGAGTGCAAGATATCCCCCACGATTGCGACCCGCAATCCATCAAAGCTCTGATTAAATTGCGGAAACTTACTTCTTATTGTGTAGGCATCTAAGAGCGCTTGGGTTGGATGTTCATGAGTTCCATCACCAGCATTGATAACTGAGGCGCTTATCCATCCAGAATCCGCAAGCCGTTGTGCGGCGCCAGAGGCACCATGTCGAATTACAACTGCATCTGCGCCCATGGCTTGCAGCGTTTGTGCAGTGTCCTTAAGAGATTCACCTTTGCTAACACTTGATCCCTTTGCTGAGAAATTAATAACATCGGCAGATAGTCGTTTCGCAGCGCTCTCAAAAGAGATACGAGTTCTAGTGGAATCTTCGAAGAAGAGATTGACTACAGTTCGACCACGTAGCGTTGGAAGCTTCTTCATAGGACCGTCAGAAATCTTTGCTAACTCACTTGCAGTGTTCAAAATTTCAAAGGCCTCTTCTGCACTTAAGTCGTTGATGGAAAGTAGATGCTTGTTCATCTAGACACCTGCAACAATTTCTACACAGTCTTTACCATCTATCTCATCCAAGGAAACTTTCACCGATTCACTTGATGAGGTAGGAATATTCTTACCAACATAATCCGCCCTGATTGGAAGCTGGCGGTGTCCACGGTCTACCAAGACCGCCAATTGAACTGTGGCTGGGCGACCAATTTCACCGATTGCATCTAGCGCTGCCCGAATCGTGCGGCCTGAGAAGAAAACATCATCAACAAGAACTATGTCTTTGCCTTCAATTCCGCCACCTGGAATCAAGGTAGGCAACAAGGGCCTAGGCGGTCGCATCCGCAGATCATCACGGTGAAGAGTTATGTCTAGAGTTCCAACCGGAACTGGTGATTGGATTTCCTTGAGGAATTGAGCAATTCGCTCTCCTAGGAATGCGCCTCGCGTTGGAATGCCGAGCAGGACGACATTATCTAAGCCGTGATTGTGTTCAATAATTTCATGCGCGATGCGCTTTAGCGCCCGACCAATTTCGCCGGCGTCCAGGACTATAGCCATTTTCTCTCCTTCGCCGCCTCTCTGGACGGATCGTTAAAGGAACTTCTTGCCTCTCGGGCGGGGAAAAGATACCACTTGTGGACGGCCAAATCCATTTAACCTTTCCCGTGTCTATTCTCGGCGGATGATAACTATCCCCGAACGTTCGATCGAAGAGATTGCTGCAGCTATGAAGTCAGTCAGGAAGGCAAAGGGAATGACGCTTCGAGAGGTCGAAGCCAAATCCGGTGGGACCTGGAAGGCAGTTGTAATTGGTTCCTATGAAAGATGCGACCGCGCCCTTTCGATTAAAAAGGCAATAGGCCTCGCGAATTTTTATCAAGTCCCGCTAAATGAATTACTGGGATTAACATCCGAATCCAAATCACCCTCGCGCGAGAAAATAACCTTGGATATTCGAGCAGCATCCCACTTAACACACGGGGAAACTGACCTTCAAATCCTTAAAAAATTCGCCTCCCTAATCTGCGCAAGGCGTGATGATTGGAATGGCGAAGTCTTATCTATTAGAGCTACTGATCTAGCAACACTTTCAATTCTAATGAATCTAGATGAAGCAGCAACATACGCTTGGTTATTTTCTAAAGGGCTGCTTCTCAATAAGCCCTAATTAAAACGTAGTTTTTCCACAATACTAGAGCGCGAAAGACGGCTTTAGAACAATAATTCGACCAAGAACGCCGTTGATATATTTAGCCGAATCTTCTGTTGAAAGTTCAGTAGCGATCTCTACCGCCTCTGAAGCAGCAATTTGATCATCTAGATCGTTCTTGAAGAGGATTTCAAAGAGCGAGATTCTTAAAATATTGCGATCTATAGCTGGCATTCGATCCATATCCCAACCCTGTGCGTATGTCGTAATTAGCTCATCTATTTTGGGCGCATTCGTTTCTACACCAAGAAGCAATTCGAGAACATAATCCCGCTCTGAGAGCTCGATCTCGCCACGGCTCTCTAACAAATCAATTGCTCTAGCGCTACGGATGTCGGCTTCGTATAGAAAATCTAAAGCACGCTTGCGCGCCTTACGGCGTGCACTCACTAGTTTGCTCGGCCTAAGTAAGCTCCGGTACGGGTATCAACTAAGACTTTTTCATCTTGCTTAATAAAGAGCGGAACCTGAACCGTGATTCCAGTTTCCAAGGTAGCTGGTTTTGTTCCACCGGACGAGCGGTCCCCCTGCAGGCCTGGTTCGGTGTATGTAATCTTTAATTCAACCGATGCTGGCAAATCAATGTAAAGCGGGTTGCCTTCGTGAATTGCAACATTTGCTTCGCAATTTTCTAGCATGTAATCAGCTGCGTCTCCAACTGTTGCAGCGGAAATATTCATCTGATCAAATGTTTTCTGATCCATAAATACAAAGTCATCACCATCTCGGTATAAGAAGGTCATGTCGCGCTTCTCAAGAACAGCTACATCAACCTTAACCCCAGCGTTCAAAGTTCTATCAATAACTTTTCCAGTCGTCACAGACTTTAATTTGGTCCGTACGAAGGCCGGACCTTTTCCAGGTTTTACATGTTGGAATTCAACAACGTTCCAGAGTTGCCCCTCAATATCTAAAGTCATCCCATTTTTTAAATCGTTCGTTGTTGCCATAATCGAAATCCCATTTCCTTTAATTCCAGCGTAAGTGGGTAAGAATACCTGAAGCGGAGAGCCAAATTTGCGGGCGTGCGCTACTTTGCCATGCGAGAGAGTGCAATCAAGGCCAATCGATATGAATCTGGGCCAAAGCCAGCAATCGTTCCGTTTGCCACCCCTGAAATCACTGAGGTATGGCGAAATTCTTCACGGGACATTGGATTAGAAAGATGCACCTCAATCAAGGGAACCGTGACCATGTCCGCAGCATCGCGAATCGCATACGAATAATGTGTAAAGGCTGCAGGATTGAATACAACAGGAGTGTTGGTATCTGCAGCTTCGTGTAACCAAGAAATTATCTCTACTTCACTATCACTCTGGCGAACATCACATTCGAACCCAAGCTCTTTCCCTGCTGAAACTATTTCTGACTTGAGCCCGGCAAAATCAAGATTCCCATAGATGTTGGAATCGCGAAGATCCAATCGCCCCAAATTAGGTCCATTGAGAACTAATACTTTCATACTGAAATTCTCTCATATGCGACCGCTATCTGGTCGGAGGTTACTTGCTCTAACCAGATTGGTTTAGCAATATCACTTATCCCTATGAATCTAAGTGTGTTTCCGCGGCTCTTTTTATCACTAGCCATTAGTTCGAGCAACTTCGGAAGTGCGCTCTTCTCATAAGTTATTGGTAGCCCAAAGTCTGAAAGGAGTGTTCGATGTTGTTTAACAATGTCCTGGTCCAAATGTCCTGCGACATTACTAAGTTCAGCTGCAAAAACTAGCCCGATAGAAACCGCTTCCCCATGGCGCAACTTGTAATTTTCTAACTTCTCAATCGCGTGACCTAAGGTATGGCCATAATTTAGAATTTCACGAACTTTACTCTCCCGGAAATCTTGTGAAACAACCCGCGCTTTCATATCTGCGCTTAGCCAGATCAATTCGCCAATATTTTCAGCCGGATTCTTGGCGAGATCAAGAATTTTCGGATTATCGATGAAGCCTGCTTTGATTATTTCGGCCATACCAGCATTGAAATCTCGAATCGAAAGCGTTTTCAAAAATACCTGATCAATGATTACAGATTCTGGAGAATGAAATGCGCCCACTAGATTCTTTCCATGCGAGCTATTTACGCCCGTTTTGCCACCAATAGCCGCGTCTACCATTCCTGCCAATGATGTCGGGAATGCATACCAAGAGATTCCGCGAAGCCAAGTCGCTGCAACGAAACCAGCAAGATCAGTTGTGGCACCTCCACCGATTCCTACAATCGCATCACTTCGGGTTAGCCCAAAATCTCCACACACTTTCCATAGCTCAAGTAAATACTCAGGGGATTTTGCTGACTCACCTGCAGGGGTTTCGATTACCTGAACCCCCGAACTCTTTAAGGATTGCAGATCAATCTTAGTGACAAGTTCAGATGGCGTAATGACTAAAACTTTCTCATGCGATCTAGCAATTTCAGCAAATTGCAGCCGCCAGTTTTCGACGAAACAAATATCATACTCGCGCTCTGCGCGGACGCTAATTGTCTGCACTAATAACTCCAATAACATCAGCAATTTCCCGGGCGACCTCAGCTGGTTTTCGATTGTCGGTATTAAAACTACGAGTAGCTAGGGCTTCATAAATTCCTCGTCGCTTCTCCATCAATTGCATCCATTGTTGACGGGGATTAATAGCCAATAGCGGTCGCTCTTTATTGAATCCGACTCTTGGAGCGGCTTGAGAGATAGAAACTTCTAAATAAAGCACAGGTATCGAACTTGCCTGTAAAAAGTCACTAACTGCAGAATCTAAAACTGATCCACCACCGAGTGCGACTACCCCAGGTTCATCTTTAAGCGCTTTCAAAACAACTTCTCTTTCAATTGAACGAAAAGCTGGTTCACCTTCATCCGTAAATATGTCTGCAATCTTTTTGCCCGAAATTCTTTCAATCTCTGAATCAGAATCGAAAATTTCACAATCCCATAATTTTGCTAACTGTCTACCTACTGAGGACTTTCCCGCTCCAGGCGGGCCGATTAGAACCGCCTTTGGCATTAGGCAATTCCTAAATTCGAAACGAAATTTTTATAGTTACGGGAAACTTCTCCAACACTATCTCCACCAAACTTCTCTAGAACTGCATCAGCCAGGACCAGCGCAACCATAGCTTCGGCAACAATTCCTGCGGCCGGGACGGCGCAAACATCGGAACGTTGATTAATCGCTTTGGCAGCCTCACCTGTTGAGGTATCAATAGTGTCGAGCGCTTTGGGCACTGTAGATATCGGTTTCATCGCAGCTCTAACTCTGAGAATCTCACCATTGGTGATGCCGCCTTCGGTTCCACCTGCTCGATCTGTCCTTCTGACTATTTTCCCAGAACTATTCTTTTCAATTTCATCATGCGCACTAGACCCTCGTCGTCGAGCCGATTCAAATCCATCACCAATTTCAACGCCTTTAATCGCTTGGATTCCCATAAGCGCACCTGCTAATTTCGAGTCGAGACGTCGATCCCAATGTGTGTGGGAACCAAGTCCAACTGGCACATTAAACGCCAAGACTTCTACTACTCCGCCCAGAGTGTCTCCATCTTTGTGAGCACTCTCAATTTCAGCAACCATTGATGCACTCAAAACTTTGTCCGAAGATCTGACTGGATCTTCATCGATTAAATTTTTATCTGAATAGGAAGGTAATTTGTAGTCGCCCTTGGCTTGCACAGTTCCGATCGACACAACATGGCTCATTATTTGGATACCAACGCTCTGTTCCAAGAAAGCTCTTGCTACAGCTCCGAGTGCAACCCGCGCAGCTGTTTCACGCGCGCTTGCTCTCTCTAAAATTGGTCTCGCGTCCTCAAAATCAAATTTCTGCATTCCGGCTAAGTCGGCATGGCCTGGTCTTGGTCTTGTAAGTGGCGCATTTCGCGCGAGTTCTTTCAATTCATTTTCATCAATTTTTTCTGGAGCCATAACCTTTGACCATTTTGGCCACTCAGAATTAGCTATTTGTAGCGCAATCGGACCGCCTTGTGATTGTCCATGTCGGATTCCGCCCAGTATCGAAACTACATCAGCTTCAAATGTTTGTCTGGCACCTCTACCAAAACCTAAACGACGTCGCTTCAAATCTGCGTCAATCATCTCTTTGGTAATTTCGATATGTGCTGGCATTCCCTCGAGAATTGCACTTAGAGCTGGACCGTGAGACTCACCTGCCGTCAACCAACGAATCACGATTCACTCCCTAAATTACTTAGCGCGATAAGCCAATCGCAGGGTTCTATTGTGGCAGAAAGTAGATAGCCGCCGCTCAAAATAACGCTAAATGGTGGGTAGAAATCCGAGGAAGATAAATGGCGCGAATGGAATGCTCATATTTCTCTGCCTACTGCGGTCTTTAAATGCCAAATACAAGATTGCAAAGAGTCCGCCTAAAATCCAAGAGAAGCTCAGGCCCTCTAGCCATTTCGTAAAGCTCGGAACCCAGAAGGACAACACCCAGAACAACTTGAGATCTCCTGCACCAATCTTCCCTCTAAACAATACGAGCAGCGCCAGAGTGATTAGGGTTACGTAAATCAAATAGGAGAAATTCAGATGCAGATCTTGCGATAAATTCAAAGCCAGACCAATTAACAGAAGTAGAACTAGGTCTCGGTTTCGAATGATTCGGTAGCGCAGATCAGAGAGCGAGATAATAATTGCTCCAAGAAGAAATGAGAGCAATTCAACCAAGCGCAACATTCTGCAAACCTAGTCGGATAAGGGATAACGTATCCCTCCCCTGTGGATAGAACTAGTCTGAAGCTATGAGCGAGAGCAGCGCAGAGCGCATTTCTGTAACATCAAATTTAACTCCAGAGAAAATCTCGATTTGAAAGAGCGCCTGTTCAACAAGCAACTCTTTGCCAGAAATTACTCGACCGCCTAGCTCTTCGAAGTGTTTCACGAGTTGGGTAGGCCAAGGTTTATAGATCGCCTCTAGCAAAACCCCACTCGTTCTCTTGGTATTTACTACATAATCGTCAAAACTGCCCGCCGGTGTTGTCTGGATTATCAGATCGTAATCATCTAGTGGATGCGCTAAATCTCGATTATGAATTAGCAATTTTGGCGCCGCCTTTGCTAGCGCGGACATTCTGGAATCTGAGCGTAGAAATACATCTACCTCTCTAACCTTAGAATTTAGAGCGCCTATTGCGGCGCGAGCCGTGCCGCCGCCGCCAATAATTGCAACTTTAGATTCCTTGGAGACGTCTAGCAGGTTTCTAAATGCCAAATAATCGGTCGATGTAACTTTCCAAGTCCCATCTGATTTATAAAGAGTATTACCAGAGTGAATAGATTCTGTGACCGAATCGACGTTCTCACAGAATTGTAAAACGATCTCCTTCAGGGGCATGGTTAGTGAAAATCCTGCCCACTCTTTATTCGATTCCTTCGATGTGGCATCAAGATAAAAATCGGAAAACGAATTCTCATTGACTTCAATTGCACTGTATGAAGATTTCAATCCCAGCAATTGGTAGGCGTGGCTGTGAATCTTTGGTGATAACGAGTGAGAAATTGGTGAACCAAGAACGGCTGCTTTGATCATTTGAACTTACCTGCTGCCACATTTTTGTTGAACTCGGTATTCCATTCTGAGAACTCCGTGAAATCTTTCGTGAACCTGGTGTCCTTGGGCGCGACTGTTATGAAATACAGCCAATCGCCGATAGCTGGATTTAAGGTTGCCTCAATCGCATCGTTACTAGGATTAGCAATCGGGGTTGGTGGTAGGCCCGCGAATCTATAGGTGTTGTATGGCGAATTGATCTTTGTGGCCTTGTTCGAAAGCATGATCTGGCCCTGGGAATTAGTTGCATATTGCACCGTCGCATTTAATTGCAAGGCCATTCCTATCTTCAAACGGTTGTAAATAACTCGAGCTACTTTGGAGAAGTTACTTGGGTCTCCCTCAATCTGAACCATCGAGGCAATCGTCAATACCTCAAAAGGTTTGTATTTATCGAAGCCAGCATCGACGCCTAATCGTGTGTATTCGCTCTTGGCCTTTGCGACCATTGTTTTGAGAGCTTTTTCAACGCTGGTATTTGCTTCAAAAGAATAGCGCGCCGGAAAGAGCGAACCTTCCAAGGAGTTACGTGAATTCGCATAAACCGGCTTTACTGATCCGTAGCCAGTTTTCGTCCGATCGATATTCTCATTTTTCTTTAACAATGAAAGCACGCTCGCAAAAGTCGAGCCCTCTCTAACAACCAGGGCGCTCTTCATGCGCTTTGGATCCAATAATTGTTCGATTGCAGTCCTTGCCGGTATTTGAGTTTGAATTGAGTGGGACCCGGGGCTTATTCCTGATGCCTTAGGATCCCTATTAAATTCCTCAATGAACTTAGTTGCACTCTTTACAACCCCTTGATTCTCAAGATTCTGCGCGATTGAACTTCCTAATTCGCCATCTTGAACTAAAAATACGATCTCGCTCCCCGGATTGTTTGGTGAGAAGTCATTGTTCGGTTGTAAGCGAAGAAAACCAAAGAGAAGCAGGGCACAAAGACCAGTGATTAAAAATATTCGACGATGAAGTCTCATTTCGTATAACGATTCATCGGCTCACCCTGAATACGTTCCTGGTTCAGCGCTGAATCAAGAATTGCAACAGCAGCCATTGAATCAATTTCGCCCTTAGAACTCTTGGAATTAAGCCCCGCTTCTCGCAAGGTTCGACTTGCCGAAACCGTCGTAAGTCGCTCGTCAATCAAATAAATAGGGTTCTCGTTTACTGCACTGATTCTCGCTGCGAACTCGGCAACGCTTTTGCTCTTCTGGCTCTCACTTCCAGATAGATGAGATGGGAAGCCAATTGCTGTGTATATCGGCTTATATTCGTCATAGAGCAAAGAGATTTCACTTATCAAACTCTCTTCCGAATTCTGAAGAAATCTTAACGGTGTAGCTAAACTCCCAGAAGCGTCAGTAACCGCTACGCCGATACGAACATCGCCAAAATCAAAAGCAATTCTCCGACCTGGCTTCATCTATTTACCTACGGTTTGGCCTATTGATTTACTCATTGCGCTAAGGGCGTTTGAAATTTCAGAATGGTTAGAACCGCCACCTTGGGCGAAGTCGTCTTTTCCACCGCCACCGCCGCCAAGAACTTCAGAACCCAACTTAACGAGAGCCCCAGCTTTAATACCAACTTTCAACGCATTTGGCGACACCGCAACTACTAGCGTTGATCGCTCGTCGCCTTTAGAAGCAAGGATAACAATTCCATCCGCGAGACGATTCCGTAAATCCAGTGCAATAGTTCGAAGGTCATCGCCAGAAATATTTGTTTCAAGTTCGGCGCTAAGAACTTCAAACCCACCAATTTTTGATGTGCTCTTCAAAAGATTCGTAGCACTGGCCAGAATCTGAGCTGTCTTAAATGATGCCAACTCCTTTTCTACGCCTTTCAACTTTTCAACAAGATCTGAAATTCGAGATGGCAACTCTTCTACTCTGGCTCCCTTAATTATCTGAGTCAAGGAATTCAATAAAAGATGCTCTCGTGCAAGAAAGCCATAGGCATCTCGTCCGACCAGCGCTTCAACACGTCGCACACCAGCGCCAATTGATGCTTCTGAAAGCAATTTAACTACTCCTAATTCACCGGAAGATTTAACGTGAGTGCCTCCACAAAGTTCGTGCGCCCATTCACCGACACTCACTACGCGAACTTGATCGCCGTATTTCTCACCGAATAGAGCCATCGCACCCATAGCTTTAGCCTCAGGTTGTGTCATCACTTTCGCCGTAACACTTAGATTATCTAGTAATAAGTTATTGACGCGACCTTCAACTTCTTCCAGAACGCTTGCTGGAACCGCGCCGGTTGCCGGGAAATCGAATCTGAAACGCCCAGGTGAATTCTCTGAACCAGCTTGAGTTGCAGTCTCGCCTAATGCTTCGCGGAAAGCTTTGTGCACCATATGTGTCGCGGTGTGTGCGCGCGAGATGGCTAGGCGACGTTCAACATCAATAGTTGCAAGTGCACCACTTTTGACTTCAACCGATCCTGAAATAACTTGACCGCGGTGAATATAAAGGCCAGGTACTGGAGTTTGAACATCATCAATCTCAATTACGGCGCCATTGGAGAGTGTGATGAGACCACCATCTGGAAGTTGACCACCACCTTCAGCATAGAAAGGGGTTCGATCTAGAATAATTTCAACATCAGTATTTTGCCCAGCTTCGTTCACTGACTTGCCGTCGATCATGATTGCTGCGATTTTTGCTTCGCTCGACATATCAACATAACCTGTGAAATTTGTTGCTCCTGTGGCATCTAAAATCTTGCGATACTCACTGACATCAGTGTGTCCAGTTTTCTTGGCGCGGGCATCGGCCTTGGCCCGGTCCTTCTGTTCCTTCATCAATCTTCTGAAGCCTTCACCATCTACAGACAGACCTGCTTCTGCTGCCATCTCCAGCGTTAAATCAAATGGGAAACCATAAGTGTCATGGAGTTTAAACACGGTTTCGCCATCCAATTTATCTGAATTAATCTGCTTCACTTTGCTTGCAGCAACATCAAATATCTGCGTTCCGCTCTTCAAAGTTGAAAGGAAAATTTCTTCCTCATTTACGGTTACGGAGGTTATGCGCTCTTGATTCTCAATTAATTCTGGGTATTGAGCTCCCATGGCACCGATTGAAGCTGCGACCAATTCACGAGAGGTCGGATCGGAGGCGCCGAGAATTCGCATATTCCTAATTGTTCGGCGCATCATTCGGCGCAGAACATACCCGCGGCCCTCGTTGCCAGGAAGAACACCATCTCCGATAAGCATCATTGTGGTGCGTGCATGATCTGCAATTACCCGGAGTGCGACATCGCTCTTCTCATTCTTTCCGTACTTCACCCCGGTCAATTCGCTTGCGACGCTGAGAATTTGCATCGTTGTATCAATCTCGTAGATATTTTCTACGCCCTGCAACAAAGCAGCAGTTCGTTCTAGCCCAAGTCCAGTATCAATGCTCTTTGCAGGAAGTTCTCCTAGGATCGGAAAATCATCTTTTCCACTTCCAGCGCCACGGCTGTTCTGCATGAAAACTAAATTCCAAACTTCTAGATAGCGATCTTCATCTGCAATCGGTCCGCCATCACGGCCATATTCAGGACCCCGGTCATAATAAATTTCGGAACATGGACCGCATGGGCCAGGGACTCCCATTGACCAGAAATTATCTGCCATCCCACGACGCTGGATGCGCTCTTTCGGAACTCCAATTTTCTTATGCCAGATATCGGCAGCTTCATCATCATTCTGGAAAACAGTCACCCAGAGTTTTTCTTCTGGAAAGCCATATCCGCCATCTGAAATTGGTTTCGTTAGAAGCTCCCAGGCTAGTGCGATTGCACCTTCCTTGAAATAATCTCCAAAGGAGAAGTTTCCACACATTTGAAAGAATGACGCATGACGTGTCGTCTTCCCAACTTCATCGATATCTAGAGTTCGGACGCATTTTTGAACCGAGGTCGCTCTTGAATATGGTGGAGTTATCTCACCAAGAAAGTAAGGTTTGAACGGGACCATACCTGCATTTACAAGGAGAAGGTTTGGGTCATCTGCAATAAGAGATGCCGAAGGCACAACTGTGTGTTTTAAACCCTGGCTATTTCCAGATTCAAAGAAATTGAGCCAGCGTGTTCTAATCTCGGCAGAGTTCACGCTCTTACTCGGACCCCTCATCGGACTTCGAACGCTTCTTCTTCGGCTTCTGCTCTTTCGCTTCCGAATTCTTCTTTGCTTTAGTAACTGCAAGCAAGGCGCTCGCCGCGCCCATTGCCAACTTATTCTTATCTAGAAAATTCTCAGTTGAATCTGAAATCTTTGAGCTTAGATCCTCAACCTTTTTTGTGACCTTGTTGATGCTATGAAGTGGACCATTAATCAGTTCGACTGTTGTAGTCACTTCATCCAACAGCGGAGTAACTTCATTCGTAAGTTCTGTTATCGCATTTGCTGCCTGATCAACCAGACGCCCAACTCGAACCACGGCGTAACTAATTGCCAGCGCGATTACAAGCAGAGAAACCGCTGCGATTATCGTTGCAATTCCACCTGGGCCCATAGTTGAAGCCTACCTGATGGGCGTCTTAGGAGGTGTCTACGAGAGTGGTTCAGTTATTCCGAAGATTTCTTTTCTGGCACAAAATCAACACCGGCTTCCTTGCGCTGTGGTGCGGTTATTGGCGTAGGTGCACCGGTTAGTGGGTCGCCTCCGCTAGCGGTTTTCGGAAATGCAATTACTTCGCGAATTGATTCGGCTCCGGCAAGAAGCGCGCAGAGACGATCGAGTCCAAGTGCAATTCCGCCATGTGGAGGTGGTCCGTAATTAAAGGCTTCTAGCAAAAATCCGAATTTACTTTCAGCTTCTGCCTTTGATAGACCGATGGTTTCAAATACTCGGGCCTGCATTTTGCGATCATGGATACGAATCGATCCACCACCAATTTCATTTCCATTAAGAACGATGTCATATGCGTAGGCAAGAGCGCTTGCTGGATCTTTATCAAAGTTCTCCGCAAACTCTGGCTTTGGACCAGTAAATGGATGATGAACTGCAGTCCAACCACTATTTTCGATCGTGCTATCGATCTGCTCAAACATTGGTGCATCTACGATCCAGAGAAAATTCCACGCCTTGTTATCAATCAAATCGCAACGCTTGCCAATTTCGAGGCGAACCGCACCTAATAAGTTAAGTGAGGAAACCCGGTCACCTGCTGCGAAAAATATTGCATCTCCGGTTTTTGCTCCGACATGAGCCACGATTCCAGCGGCCTCTTTCTCTGAAAGATTTTTAGCAACTGGTCCACCCAAAGTTCCATCAGCTGCAACCAGAATATATGCAAGACCTTTAGCGCCACGAGCCTTAGCCCAATCCTGCCAAGCATCTAATTCACGACGAGGTGAATCTGCTCCCCCTGGCATAACCACAGCTCCAACGTATGAGGATTGGAAAACCCTAAATGTGGTGTCAGCGAAAAACTCGGTGCAATCTGTTAATTCATTTGCAAAACGTAAATCAGGTTTATCTGATCCGTATCTTCGCATTGCTTCCCAATATGTCATCCGTGGGATTGGAAGCGGAATATCGTAATCAACAACTTTCTTGAAAACGCGAGAAAGAATTTTCTCTGCAACTTTCAGAACATCCTCTTGATCAACAAAGGACATCTCAATATCAAGCTGCGTGAATTCAGGTTGGCGGTCCGCTCTGAAGTCTTCATCTCGGAAACAACGCGCAATCTGGTAATAACGCTCCATTCCAGCGACCATCAACAACTGCTTGAATAATTGTGGTGACTGCGGAAGTGCATACCAACTTCCAGGTTGCAAACGAACTGGCACTAAGAAATCGCGAGCACCTTCAGGCGTTGACCGGGTTAGGTATGGAGTTTCTATTTCAAGGAAATCTTCATCATCCATAACCGTGCGAATAACCGAAGTAACTTTAGAACGCAACCTTAGATTCTTAGCTGGTCCTTCGCGACGTAAATCCAAGTAACGATACTTCAATCTAACTTCTTCGCTGATTGTGCTTAGGTCGCCGCTGTCAACGGGAAATGGAAGTGCTGCTGCTTCACTTAAGACCTCAAGTGATTCACATACGACCTCAATCTCACCAGTTGCAATATTTGAATTTTCGTTTCCACTTGGACGAAGTCGAACGGTTCCCGTAATTAGGACGCACCACTCGGCACGTAGCGAACCCGCTAAATTTTCATCATTAATAACAACTTGCGCGCTGCCCGATGAATCTCGTAAATCGATGAAGGCGACACCACCATGGTCGCGACGTCTAGCAACCCAACCAGCAAGGGTTACCTTTGTGTCAACATCACTCTTGCGCAATGATCCTGCAGTGTGAGTTCTAATCATCTTGAACAGGCTCCATTAATTTTTAGTTGGACTTAAATTCTTCAGCTAAGGTGGAGATTCTAACTTCTTTTGACTCGCCAGATTTCATATCCTTAAGCGCTACCAAACCAGATTTAATTTCATCAGCACCAATTACTGCGCTAAATCTCGCTCCACTCTTGTCGGCCGACTTCATTGCCCCCTTTAGAGCGCGATCTCCGTAGGCCATATCGCATGCGATGCCCTGGTTACGAAGTTGATTCACAAGATTGGAGACGAAAGGTTTTTCATCTGAACTAAGTGCAATGACAAAGAGGTCTAAATCTGATTTGTTTATTGATGCATCGAAAATACCCTCGGCCTCGCAGGCAAGTAGAACTCGGTCAACTCCGAGTCCAAATCCGATTCCAGATAAATCATTTCCGCCAAGTTCGGCCATAAGCCCGTCGTAGCGACCACCGCCACCAATTCCTGATTGTGCCCCCAATTTGTCGCTGATAAATTCAAAAGTTGTTCCGGTGTAGTAATCGAGACCCCGAACCATTAGCGGATTGATAGTGAATTTGATTGCTGCTGAATTCAAAAGTTCTTGCACTCGCGCGAAGTTCTCTTTACTCTCAGGTGATAAATAATCAAGTAAAAGTGGCGCACTCGCCATTGCTTCTCTAATATCTGGACGCTTGTCATCGAATAAACGCAGTGGATTCAAGGCAGCCCGTTCTAACGTCGCATCATCCAACTTCAATTTCGAGATGTAAGAAACTAAATCTTTGCGATGACTGGCTCGACTCTTCGCATCACCAAGAGAAGTTATTTCAAGTCGATAAGACTTTAATCCCAACTTCTTAAATGCTCGATCCGCGACAGCAATAACTTCAAAATCAATCTCTGGATCATTCAAACCAATAGCTTCAATCCCAACTTGATAGAACTGACGATAGCGGCCGGCTTGTGGTCGCTCGGCACGGAAAAATGCACCGGAATACCAAACCTTGATTGGAAGCGATAACTTATCTAAATTATTCTCAATAACACTTCGCATTACACCTGCAGTTCCTTCAGGTCGTAGCGTTAGAGATCTACCACCGCGGTCCTCAAAGGTATACATCTCTTTTGAAACGACATCAGTAGATTCACCTACACCGCGCTTAAAGAGCTCAGTATCTTCAAAGACAGGTAGTTCCATTAATGAATAGCCAGCGGTCCGAGCAGAATCGATCAAAGTCTCGCGAACCAATTCAAAATATTGAGACCTAGGTGGAAAGTATTCGCTCACACCCTTAGGGGCTTGTAGCTCGCGCATCACTCCCCCCGTTCTGGTTTCGAATGCAGGAAAGATTCCTGCAAATAAGGATTGTCCGCTCGTTCACGTCCAATTGTAGTTTGTGGACCGTGTCCAGGAAGGACTATTAATTCATCATTTAGCGGCAATATTTTAGAAATCAAAGAATTGCGCATCGCTGATGCGGATCCGGTGGGTAAATCGGTTCGGCCTATGGCGCCAGCAAATAGAACATCGCCAGAAATCAAAAACTCATCATTCACAGTAAAGAGAGTTGAACCCGCGGTATGGCCAGGTGCATGTTGAACCACAATTTCGAATCCAGCCAAATTAAAACTCTCGCCATCAATCACTTCTCGCACTACATCTGGTTCTTCAAACTTCGAAACTCCGAGTCCAGCCATAATTTTTCGACTCTCACCATCTGCGGCAAGCGCACGAAATGGATCTGCTAAAAGTTTTCGATCTATTGTGTGAATTAGAGTTGGAACACCATATTCATTTGCAAATGGTCGAACTGAAAACGTATGGTCAAGGTGTCCATGAGTAACAAGAGTCGCCACCGGCTTGAGATTATGCTTATTCAAAACCGACTTAATAGCGGACACTAAATTTGGACTATCAATTCCTGGGTCAACAATGAAACATTCAGAATTCTTAGTCGGGGCAAAAATCCAGCAATTTGTCGCAAAATACGGAGCGGCGATAACCTCAAGAATCAAAGCTCACCCCACTTCTGAGCCCATACAGGCTCGATATTAAGCACAAATACAACTATTACAATTGGCCACTTTTGCCATAGCAATAGTTAAGGGTATCTTTAGCCCGCACACAGAACCAATCCAGCAAGTCATAACGAATGGTCTGCAACCCCGCATACCTAACGCGCAACGAAAGTGAGCATCAAAATGACGGACATCAACCCAACCGAAGTAGCCCAAGCTGTTACATCTGGCGAATCAAACTTAAGCGCTGCATCTGCGCTAATTGGGGATCCATCCAAATTCGGTCGCGTTGACCAAGATGGAACTGTTTACGTCCTCACTCCATCCGGAGAAAAACCAGTCGGTTCATATCCTGGAAAGAGTCCGGAAGAAGCGCTCGCATATTTCGTTCGCAAGTTTGAAGCTGTTGCCTCAGAAGTCGCACTACTTGCCGCTCGCATTAAGAGCGGTGCAATGGTGCCATCCGATGCAGCTGAAGCTGTAGTTAAACTGCGCGAGACTGTTGCAAATCTAAATGGCGTTGGTGACCTTGCAACACTTGCGGCATCGGTAGAGCAAATTCCAAATCTAATTGAGGATCATCGCGCCGCATATCAAGAGCGCAAGGATATTGAATCTGCAGTTCGCGAAGCTAAGCGTGCGGCATCTCTCATTGTTAAAGAGAAGTTAGTTGCCGAAGCTGAATCGCTCGCACTTTCTGAGAGTTGGAAGACCACAAGCGAGCGTTTGAAGGTTCTCCTCGACGAATGGAAAGCTGCCCCACGTCTCGACAAGACAACCGACACCGAACTTTGGAAGCGCTTCTCATCATCCCGAAATAAGTTTGATAAGCGCCGACGCACCCACTTTGCAGCGCTTGAATCTGTTCAGCATGAAGTTGCCGCCAAAAAAGAGGAAATCGTTAAGCAAGCAGAAGCTCTAGCTACCTCAAAGGAATGGCTTCCTACAGCGAATAAATTCAAATCACTTATGGATGCCTGGAAGGCAGCCGGACGTGGCAAGCCAAGCGTTGATGCGAAACTTTGGGCACGTTTCAAAGCTGCGCAAGATCAATTCTTCGCCGCTAAAAATTCTGATCTCGATAAGCGCCAAGTAACTATGGCTGCGAATCTTGCAAAGCGTGAAGAGCTAATTGTTAAGTTTGAAGAGATTCTCCCCATCACAGATCTTCAGAGTGCAAAGAAGAACTTCCGTGCACTAATGGAGCAATGGCAGAAGATTGGTATGACCGAGCGGAGCAAGCGTGCGGCGCTGGACACTCGCCTATCTCGCGTTGAAGATGAACTTCATACACTAACCGAAGAGCAGAATCGCCGCACTGACCCAACTGCTATTGCACGTGCAAATGATGTTGTTCGAGGTCTAATTGATGCAATTGCTGGTTACGAAGCCCAAGCTGCAAAGGCTGAGGCTGCTGGAAATAGTGCAAAAGCAAAAACTGCCCGCGAAGCTGCAGAAGCTCGTAAGGTCTGGTTAGCTGAAGCGCAAAAAGGTTTAGCTGACTTTAAAGCTTAATTGTTGGTGACGCGATAAACATCGTACACGCCTTCAACTGATCTAACGCTTGCAAGCACTGCATCTAGATGCGATGCGTCTGCCATTTCAAAGGTGAATCTTGAAAGAGCTGTGCGATCTTTCGAAGTGCTTACTGATGCATTCAAGATATTTACATGTTGATCAGATAAAGTGCGAGTTACATCAGAAAGCAACCGCGCTCTATCAAGTGCTTCAACTTGGATATTGACTAGGAACGCTGATTTAGCCGAGTTATTCCACTTGACTCCAACAATCCGATCTCCTTGATTTAGCTTTAGATCTGTAACATTTATACAATCACTACGATGGACAGAAACTCCGCTTCCTCTTGTAATAAAGCCGACAATTTCATCACCAGGAACTGGTGTGCAACATCTAGCCAATTTAACAAGCACATCATCAGCGCCCTCTACATCTACGCCAGATGAATTTCGGCGGACGTGCTCGAAAGAATGAACCGGAGTTGTATGACTCTCAACTTCGGTATCTGGTTCGTGAAGATCGGTATTCGCAACAAGTTTTTCAATTACGAACTGCGCGCTTATGTGACCGTTGCCGACTGCCGCATACATGCTTTCAATATCTGGGTAATGCAGATCGTGCGATAGCTCTAAGAACGCCTGGCCTGCAAATATTTTCTGAAGCGGCAATCCGACTTTACGCATTTGCCGAGCGATTGATTCTCGCCCTGCTTCAATCGCTTCTTCCTTGCGCTCCTTCGAAAACCAAGCTTTAATCTTGGACCGCGCCCTTGGGGACGAAACAAAACTGAGCCAATCTCTGCTCGGCGCAGCATTTGGGCTCTTGTTTGTTACAACTTCAACTACATCCCCGTTAGTTAGAATTGATTCCAACGGAACCAACTTTCCATTTACCTTCGCGCCAACACATCTATCCCCTACTTCGGTGTGCACGGCATAGGCAAAATCCACAGGCGTCGAACCAGATGGCAGTGCAATAACACTTCCCTTAGGCGTGAACACAAAAACTTCAGGTTTCCGCAAGTCATATCGCAAGGTATCTAGGAATTCACCAACGTCTTCAGTTTCTTGCTGCCATTCGTGCAATTGTTTCAACCAGATCATTTCTGGTTTCTTAGTGGCGTCATCCCCTACTGTGGCAAGTTTGTATTTCCAGTGCGCGGCTATTCCGTATTCGGCACGAGCATGCATATCAAAAGTTCTAATTTGAATTTCAACAGCTTTGCCATTTGGTCCGATCACTGTCGTGTGAAGAGATTGATAAAGATTAAATTTCGGCATCGCAATGTAATCCTTGAAACGACCAGGTATTGGACTCCATCTTGCGTGGATTGCACCAAGAACTGCATAACAATCACGGACGCTTTCAACCAATACTCGAATTCCGACCAAGTCATATATCTCATTGAAGTCCCGGCCGCGAATCACCATCTTTTGATAAACACTGTAAAGATGCTTCTGTCGTCCCAAAACCTTCGCGGTTATTCCATCAGCATTTAAATCTTTCGCAACAAGCTCTAAAACTTCGGTTGTCATCGCCTGGCGAGCCGGATTTCGTTCCTGGACCAAACGTTCAATCTCCTCATAGATTTTTGGTTCAAGAGTTTTAAAAGAGAGATCTTCGAGCTCCCACTTAATCGCGCTCATACCCAAACGGTTAGCGAGAGGTGCATAAATGTCTAGCGTCTCACGGGCTTTGCGTTGCGCCGATTCAACTTCGACGAATTGCCAGGTTCGGGCATTATGTAACCGATCTGCCAATTTGATAACAAGAACGCGAATATCGCGCGACATTGCAATAACCATCTTTCGAAGAGTTTCAGCCTCGGCAGTTGGCCCATAATTAAGTTTGTCTAACTTGGTCACGCCATCGACCAGATTTGCCACCTCTTTGCCGAAATCTTTCTTAAGAGTTTCAAGCGAATATTTCGTATCTTCCACTGTGTCATGAAGCAGCGCCGCAATGATTGTTTCTAGATCCAGTCCAATGTCGGCCAAGATTTCAGAGACTGCGAGTGGATGGGTGATGTAAGGATGGCCAGATTTTCTCAATTGACCTTCATGGGCATCTGATGCGATGTCATATGCGCGTTCAAGCTCAGCGATAGAAGCGCCAGGATGGTGTGCGAGTAAGGACTTCGCTAGACCATCTAGAACCGGATTCATGGTTCTATCTTAACTAGCGATTGCAAGTTTAAGCCCGCCAGTTTAAAGAATGAAAAACTTAACGCCGCTTGCGCTTGGGTTGATTACGAGGTCCACGCGCCCATGTTGTCTTGGTGCTTGAACTTAAATCTGTAATTGTTGCTGAAGACGTGGCCTTTGCTTCTGCAGTTACTGCACCCGGAGCATGTTGTGCTACGCGCTTAGCAAGTGCTCGCATTGCAGGTTCGCGTTCACGAAGCTGTGCCAGCAATGGAGTAGCAATGAAGACTGATGAATAAGTTCCTACAGTCAATCCTACGAATAGCGCGAGCGAAAGATCCTTCAAAGTTCCAGCTCCGAGTAGGCCTGAACCAACGAAAAGAATTGAACCAACTGGTAGCAGAGCAATCACTGAAGTGTTGAAAGAGCGAACCAGAGTTTGATTTACAGCCAAGTTTGCGGCGGCTGAATAAGTGACTTTCCCTGTGCTCGTAATTGATTTTGTATTTTCGCGAACCTTGTCGAACACAACAACTGTGTCATACAACGAATAACCCAAAATAGTTAAGAATCCGATAATTGTCGCAGGTGTTACATCGAAACCGACCAGAGCATAGATTCCCACCGTAATGAAAACGTCATGCACAGTAGCAACAATGGCGGCAATTGCCATTTTTGGTTCGAAGGTCATTGCCAAGAAGAGCAATACAATAATTATGAAACCAATCAGGCCGTAGAGCGCTTTTTTAGTGATCTCTTCTCCCCATGATGGACCAATAATCTGGGTATCGATATCGTCCACATTTACGCCAAATGTCGAGGCGAGAGACTCTTTAACTTCATTAAATGATTCGAGGGCACCTGTTTGGATGCGAAGCCGATCATTACCAACAATTTGAACAACGCTCTCTCCGCTTACTCCTGCTGTTTTCATAGCGGCCCGACCCTGTTCCACGGTCACACCTGGCTTAGAAATAGAGAATTCAGATCCACCCTTGAACTCAATACCAAGATTTAGGCCTTGAGTTCCTAAAACAACCGCTGACAAAACGATTAGAAGTCCTGAGAAGGAATACCAACGCCGTCTCTTGCCAACAAAATCAATAGAAGTTTCGCCGCGATACAACCGACCGCCGATTCCTGAAAGTGGGCTCATGCGATTAACCTTTCGAATTTTCTGTGACATCTGGGCTAATTGTTCTGGTCTTCATTCCTAGGCTCTTCTGCGAGAAGCCAGACAATTTATGGCCGTTTGCGAAGAATTTCATTCTTGTCATCAGCGATACCAGTGGATGCGTAAAGAAGAACACCACGAGCAAATCGATAAGCGTTGTGAGCCCGAGTGTGAATGCGAAACCACGAACCCCGCCAACAGCGAAGAAGTAAAGAAGTGTTGCCGCAATCATTGAGACCATATCCGACACAACGATTGTGCGTCGGGCCTTTACCCAACCAGTTTCTGCGGCAGAACGAATCGAACGCCCTTCTCGGACTTCGTCTCGCAATCGTTCAAAGTACACAACGAACGAGTCGGCTGTAATACCAACCGCGACAATGATTCCTGCAATGCCGGCCAGTGTCAGCGTAAAGCCAAGCCACTCGCCAAGAAGAAGGATGGAAAGGTAAGCGATACCTGAAGCTACTAAGAGCGACAAAATCGTAACCAC
>CAMCPZ010000003.1 GCA_945876865.1 Bifidobacterium breve
TATCCACTTGCCTGGTTAATCGGAACTTGGCGTGGAAAAGGTTCTGGTGAATATCCTGGAATCGAACCCTTTCAATTTGCGCAAGAAGTTACTTTTAATCACGATGGTCGGCCATTCCTAAATTATTTTTCACGTTCTTGGATTATTAATGACAAGAATGAAATTTTGCGCCCCGCAGGTTCTGAAGTTGGATTCTGGCGCCCTAAGGAGAATAAAACATTAGAAGTTGTTTTGGCCCACAGCACTGGAATTTCTGAAGGTTGGGTTGGTGTGCACGATGGACCGAAGATTCAATTAGCGATGGATCAAGGATATTCCGCGCCATCAGCAAAGATTGTTACAGCGGGACAACGTCTTTATGGCTTAGTTGAAGGTCAATTATTTTTTGCTTATGACATGGCAGCTGAAGGTCAAACTTTGCAGGCACACATCTGGTCGAGCATGGAAAGACAAGCTGGCGAATAAAAGTGAGTGATAATTTTCAAGGTGAAGTTTTAGCCGAACTTACTCGTAACGGTTTGGTTGAATCGATTCACAGCGGACATTTAATTATGTTGAACGCTGATGGCACAGTTCATAAAACTAAAGGAAATGTGGATCTGCCAATTTTTCCTAGATCTTCAGTTAAATGCATGCAAGCAAGTGCGATGGTGCGAAGCGGTTTGAAACTTGAACCAAGGCTGTTGGCTTTAGTTGAAGCAAGTCATTCGGGTGCAGCGATGCATCAAGAAGGTGTTCTTGAAATCTTGGCAGGAGCTGGTTTAACTGAAAGCTATTTGCAGTGTGCCTTTGATAAACCACTTGGCGATGCCGAGCGAATAGCTTGGGGCGATAGACCAGCAACTCGGTTAGCGATGAACTGTTCTGGAAAACATGCGGGAATGCTTGCAACATGTGTAATAAATGGTTGGGAAACGAATACTTATTTGAGCGCTGATCACCCGCTACAAGTCGCGGTTTTAAATGAGATTGAAAGCTTGGCTGGTGCGAAGGTTGCGAATAAAACTTTTGATGGCTGTGGCGCACCGCTCTTTGCGTTGAGCACTCGGGAATTAGCGAATGCAATTCGCAACATAACAATTTCAAAAGATCCAGTGCATGTTGAAGTTATGAATGCAGCTCGGGCATTTCCTGAAATGGTTGCGGGCGAAGGTCGGTTAACAACTCGCACTATGCAATCTGTTCCTGGTTTGTTTATGAAGGAAGGCGCTGAAGCTGTAGAAGTTGCTTCAATGACTGATGGGCGCACTTTAGTTTTCAAGATTAGTGATGGTTCTTGGCGGGCGTTTGGTGCAATCATGCATGCTGCGCTTTTGGAGTGGGGAATTACAACAACCGAAGAAGCGTTGAATGTTTATGGTGGCGCAAATATTGTTGGTGGAATGCGGGCGGTGTTGTAGATGAAAAGTCGCATCGCAACATTGATGGTTCACACATCCCCGCTGGAACAAGCAGGTATGGGCGATGCCGGTGGAATGAATGTTTATGTCATCGAAAATTCAATCAAGATGGCAAATGCTGGTGTCGAAGTAGATATCTTTACGCGCGCTGATAAAAGTGGATTAGCTGATGCAGTTCAGATTGCAAATGGTGTAACTGTTCATCATTTAGAAGCAGGCCCAATTGGTGCGCTGACCAAAGAGGAGCTACCAAGCCAGATAAGTGCTTTGACCCATGCATTTATGGAACACCAAAGTGCAAAGCCAAATGATTATTACGACATCATTCATTCGCATTATTGGATCAGTGGACAACTGGGTTGGATGATTTCAGAGCGCACTGGTGTGCCACTTGTTCACACAATGCACACAATGGCGAAGGTAAAGAATCAGGCACTTGCCGAAGGTGATGTTCCTGAACCGCTGATTCGGGCACTTGGTGAAGAACAAATCGTGCAGAATGCAAAAGCCTTAATCGCGAATACCGATGCTGAAGCCGCAAGCTTGGTCTCACTTTATGGCGCCGATCCAGATTTAGTGAAAGTTGTAACACCTGGTGTTGATTTACAACGCTTCACACCTGGACATGGAAAAGCAAGCGCACGAAATATTTTGGATATCGCACCTGATGCAATCATGTTGATGTTTGTCGGACGAATTCAGCCACATAAAGGCCCAGAAGTTTTGGTGCGCGCAGTTGCCGAATTAGTGGCGCATGCTCCGCACTTACGTTCGAAGCTTGCCCTCGTGATTATGGGAGGCGCATCTGGAACCGGCTTCAACGAACCTGATCGCTTAGCAAAGCTTGCAACCTTCTTGGGAGTTGCAGATTTAATTCATTTCAAAGAGCCAGTATCTAGAAGTGAACTTGCTGATTGGTATCGCGCATCAGATTTGGTCTGTGTTCCTTCATATTCTGAAAGTTTTGGTTTAGTAGCGCTTGAAGCCCAAGCTTGCGGAACACCTGTTATTGCAAGTGCTGTGGGCGGACTCCGCACCGCAGTCTCTGATGGAATTTCTGGAATTTTGGTTGATGGCCACGATCCAAAGGCTTGGGCCTCGGTTGTTTCACGTTTAATAGCCGAACCACAGCGCCGAGTTCTTTTATCAATGGGCGCACTCGATCATTCAAAGAAATTTGGTTGGGAGAATACTGCTCGCCAAACTTTAGATGTTTATGACTGGGTCTTATCAAAACCAAAATCAAATCCGTTGTGGGTCGCACAATAAGATGATTGACCCACGCGTAATTATTGAAGAGTTTTTAGATTCGCATGATTTAGATTATGAAAAAAGTGGAACAAGCACTTTTCTGGTAACGCTACCTGGTGAGAAAAAACTGCAGACCCACTGCGCTTTAATCGTTGGTGATAATTCATTAAGTATCAATGCCTTTGTAATTCGCAGACCAGATGAGAACGCCGGCAAGGTTCACGAATGGCTTCTGACCAAGAATGCATCGATGTATGCAGTTACTTATGCGATTAATGAACTTGGCGATATTTTTCTAGTTGGTCGTCTGCCTTTGCCAGCGGTTACAGATGTTGAAATTGATCGCATCTTAGGAGCAGTGCTGCAGTATTCAGATTCCTCCTTTAATCAATTGTTAGAACTTGGTTTTGCTTCATCTATCCGTCGTGAATGGGCTTGGCGAGTTTCACGCGGTGAATCGCTTTCAAATCTAAAAGCATTTGAACATTTAATCTAAGGCGAAATAGGATTAAGCCATGACAAAGAAATTGATTTTGCTGCGACATGGCGAGAGCGAATGGAACGCCCTAAATTTATTTACTGGTTGGGTTGATGTTCGCCTATCCGAAAAGGGAATTGGTGAAGCTAAACGCGGTGGTCAATTACTTAAAGAACGTGGCTTGTTGCCCGATGTTCTTCATACCTCGTTGCTACGTCGCGCGATTCATACTTCACAACTTGCACTAGATGAAGCCGATCGCCATTGGATTCCGGTAAATCGCAGCTGGCGTTTGAACGAACGTCATTACGGCGCACTTCAGGGCAAGGATAAAAAAGAGACTCTGGCGCAATATGGCGAAGAGCAATTTCAATTATGGCGTCGCTCTTTCGATGTTCCACCACCACCAATTGAAGATAACGATAAGTATTCGCAATTTAGCGATGCGCGCTATGCCGACTTAGGTGCAAGTTTGCCAAAGACCGAATGTCTTAAAGATGTTGTTGGTCGCATGATTCCTTATTTCAACGGTGAATTAAAAGCCGATTTGAATTCCGGGAAAACTGTTCTGGTAACAGCGCATGGAAATTCAATTCGCGCATTGGTCAAACACATTGACGGTATTTCTGATGCTGATATCGCTGGCGTAAATATCCCGACCGGTATTCCACTTCTTTACGAGTTCAATGACCAGTTTGAGCCAGTTAAAAAAGGTGGCGAGTATTTAGATCCAGATGCGGCGAAAGCAGCGATTGAAGCAGTTGCGAATCAGGGCAAGAAGTAGGTAAAAGTTAGGCACAATATTTAACCTTAGGTTCAGCAACATTTAACCCTTAGAACCTGCTGTGGATTGCTTTAAACCTCATATTGTTACCCATGAAGGTAGCAATAGTTACAGAATCATTCTTGCCACAGATTAATGGCGTAACTAATTCAGTCCTTCGCATCCTTGAAAGTCTTGGCACTGCTGGCCACGAAGCTTTGGTGATCGTTCCGGAGAGCACCGGAACTCCGAAGGAATATGCCGGTCATAAGGTCAAAACAATTCCTGCCCTTCCAATTCAAAGCGTAATTCCAATTGGATTACCAATTGGATTACCTAATCGCAGACTTGAACATTTAATTGATGGATTCTCTCCAGACTTGCTTCACTTAGCATCGCCAATGCTTCTTGGAATGCATGCTGCGAAAGTCGCTAAAAAATTAAACATCCCCACGCTCTCGGTTTATCAAACAGATATGGCCGGCTTTGCCAGTCACTATGGTTTCGATATTGCACATAGTTCACTTAGAAAATTAGTTGGAAAGATTCATTCACAGACTGATCGGACTTTGGCGCCATCGAAATCGGCTTGTATCGAATTAACATCGCTAGGTGTCCCAGAAGTTTATCTGTGGCAACGTGGTGTCAACAACGAATTATTCAATCCAAAGGCGCGAAGCGAAGCACTTCGTAAATATTGGGACCCCACAGGTAAGCGGACAATCATTGGCTATGTTGGAAGATTGGCGAAAGAGAAGCGAATTAGTGATCTTAGATATTTAGATCGAGATCCAAGTAATTTACTGATTATCACTGGAGCTGGACCGGCTCGAGAAAAATTAAAGAGAGATTTACCAAATGCAATTTTTATGGGGCATAAGAATGGCGGCGATCTAGCTGAAATCTTTGCTAGCTTAGATTTATTTATTCACCCAGGCCCAAATGAAACATTCTGCCAGGCAGTGCAAGAGGCACTTTCTTCGGGAACTCCTTGCATCGTCCCAAGGACTGGCGGACCTGCAGACTTAGTGAGACATGGCAAGACAGGTTATGTAATAAATATTCATCGACCAGACGAACTTGAATCAACGGTTTTGCATTTCAAATTACGCAACGACCAAGTAAATATGGCACTTCAAGCTCGTCAATCTGTATTGAACCGAACTTGGGCAACAATAAATGCACAACTCATCAATCACTATGAAGAAATTCTGATCCGCCACAGAGACTATGTAGATGGGAGCGTCGCATGAGAATTGTGCATGTAGCTAATTTTTATGGTCCAAACTCTGGCGGTATAAAAACCACCATGCACGAACTAGGTCGTGGGTATCTGGCCCAAGGCCACGAATTTATCTACATTGTGCCAGGTACTCGGCTATTTACCGAGGAGACAATCTTCGGCAAGAAAATAACGGTTCCCAGCATTATTTTGCCCGGCAGTTGTGGCTATCAACTAATTCGAAACAATCGTGCGTTAGTGAAATTAATTGCAAGGCTAAAACCGGATCGGATCGAAGTTTCAGATCGCTTTACCTTGCATTGCCTAGGGCGTTGGGCAAAGCGGAACAGCATCCCATCTGTTGCATTTAGCCACGAAACGCTTGAGGGCTTGGCCAAACGGTTCCTACCCCTTCCAGGGCTAGTTCGCAGAACCTTAGTTAGTTTTCACAATAAGAAGTTTGCGCGAAATTTTAATCAGATAATTACAACAACTAATTTTGCAGCTCGAGAATTTATCGCCTTAAAGACCAAAAATTTGATAAAGGTGCCATTGGGTGTGGATTTAAAGGTATTCAATCCCAACAAAAGGTCAGAAGAGTTGCGAACTGAATTATTAAAGGGCTCTGAAATTTTGCTAGTCCACTGCGGCCGGCTATCTAAAGAGAAAGAGCCACAGCGAAGTGTTGAGGCGTTGATTGAACTTCGCTCGCGAGGAATTGATGCCAGATTGGTTATCGTCGGCATGGGTCCAATGTGGAGAGAAATTCGCACTTTAGCCAAAGGACATCCGATAGACACTTTGGGATATATTGTGGATCGAAATAAAATCGCTGCAATTCTGGCAAGTGCTGATGTTTCACTTGCTCCCGGGCCTTTAGAGACCTTCTGCCTGGCCGCACTCGAATCTTTAGCATCTGGCACACCAGTTGTTACTTCAAATTCAAATGCGGTTGGTGAATTTCTAATTCAAGGGCTAAAAGACCCAGCCGGTGCAACCGCGCACGATAATTATGGCTCAATTGCTGATGCGATAGAAAGAGTTATCCGTAAAGAAAAAATAAGGCTACGTGCACGGGAAGTTGCCGAAGAGATGACTTGGGATAACACCGTCAGTCGGATGTTAGAGATCCATGGGATACAGAAAGTTCATAACTCTTTAGATTTACCGAAGGCAAGTTAAATGAGCACCGTACAGGTTGCGCCAAATCTAACCTTTGCGGTAATCGGAGACAGTGCGGCATTTGGAACTGGAGATGAAGCTCCAGATGGAACCTTTAGAGGCTGGGCTTTTTATTTGGCAAAGAGTTTTCGCGACGAATGTAATTATGTAAATTTTGCCAGGCCGGGTGCAAAATCAGATGAAGTTTCTGGAGTTCAACTAAGTAGCGCCAAGGCGTATTCACCAGATATATGTGCTGTAGTTGCTGGCGGCAATGACTTACTTCGAAATGGATTTAGTCCATACAAATTGCATCAGAATCTCTTACGCACATGTAAAGAACTGATGGAACAAGGCAGCGAAGTAATAATGGTTGAACTGCACGACCCCAATCAATTGCTGAAGATTCCTAATTTAATCAAGCGTATTTTGCGTAAACGGGTAGAGGCAGTAAATGCGGTATATCGAAAAATTGCTGACGAGCTTGAAATTGTCCTTATAAAGACTCGCGAAATTCCTGATGTTCATAACCTGCGAAATTGGCATATTGATCGGATGCATCCAGGAGAGCGAGGTCATAAAATTCTGGCACGTGAAGTGGCCATTCAACTCCAAAAGCGTGGCTGGTCTCTAACAATTCCCGAGACGGGGGAAGTGTTTAGCAAGGAAAAATCTCTGCAAATGAAGTGGCTAATTGCTAATGGAGTTCCTTGGTTTTTAAAACGAAGTGTGGATTTACTTCCAGTAGTTCTAGTTTTAGCAGTGATCGAAATCTTTAAAATATTAAATGAAAAACTTAATTACTTGAAAATTCTCCGGTGACCAAGAAATAAACTCGGCGCGATATCGAAACAGCGTGGTCTGCAAAGCGCTCATAGAAACGACCAAGAAGTGTCATGTCAATTGCAGTTTCAATTCCGTGTGGCCAATTGTCTGAGAGCAAAATCGCGATTAATTCTCTGTGCAGCTTATCCATCTCATCATCATCAGTTTCAAGTTCAAGAGCACGCGCTGCATCTCGATGTTCCATTACTGATGAGAGCTTGTCGACTAATTTATCTGCAACTAATCCCATTGCTGTAATCGTTGGGACTAACTCAGCTGGAACTGCACTATTTGGGTAACGCATGCGGGCCTGTTTAGCAACGTGATGCGCAAGGTCGCCCATGCGCTCGAGGTCAGCGCTCATTCGAAGTGAAGAAACTAGTGTTCGGAGATCCGATGCAACTGGTTGTTGGCGCGCCATCAGATTAATTGTTCGGGCATCTAGGTCATGCTGAATTTCATCAATAACATCATCGGCGGCAATAACTTTCTCCGCCAGTCCCAAGTCAACAGTAAGGAGGGCTGTTGTCGCTTCGCTCATCGCAACTCTGGCAAGGCCTGCCATTTGAAGCAGGCTGGTCCCAATTGAATCTAATTCGTCATGAAAGGCATTGCGCATTAGCAAAGAATAGTCTGCTCTACCTTTCACGCGAGGTAAGTATGTGAACGCGCCTTGAACTAAAGGTTAAGAATTGGCTTTAACGAGCAGGTTTGAGGGGGTTTGGTGGGGGTGAGGCAAGTATCTCTTCTACGATTAGAACATGTCATGGCTAGCTAGGAGAAAAACTAACGACTTTGAGGGAGATATTCCTTTAGAGAAATCTGAGATTCTGCCTAGCGCAATTAATGACTTACTAAAGTTGTTTGATGCTGAAAATATCATTGTTGGCAACGGCGACTTAGTACTTGAACATTCTGCCGGCATTTCAACGTTAAATATTATTCGTGATGAACACATAAATAATGAGTTCTTGCTTCGACTTGTTCGCGCTACTCGTAGATCCGGAAATTCTCAAGAAGTCACAATGGAGCTGCCGCGTGGGCCAATTGGCGCTGGAACTCATGATCTTCTAGTTCGCGTTTCACTTCTAGGCAGTGATGGACTTGTTGTAATTTTGATCTTTGATGACAGTGAAATGCGCAGATTAGATGCAATTCGTCGAGATTTCGTAGCAAACATTTCGCACGAGTTAAAAACTCCAATCGGCGCCCTTTCGATTTTGAGTGAAGCAGTTCTTGGTGCTAGTGATGATCCTGAAGCTATTACAAGATTTGCTACCCGAATGCAGACCGAGGCATCGAGACTTTCAGAATTGGTCCAAGAGATCATAAACTTATCAAGGCTTCAAGATGATGATCCACTTAAGCGGGCACAACCAATTTCGATAAGTGAAGCAATCAAAGAGGCGATTGATCAATCAAGGTTGAATGCCGAGGCTAGAAAAGTTGAAATTGTTTATAACAATAATAATTCTTCGATTGTAAATGGCGATCGCGAGCAGATAACAATGGCGATTCATAATCTTGTTGAGAATGCGATTAATTACAGTCCTGATGGAACCAGAGTTGCGATAGGAGTAAATGAAGCCGATGGAATTTGTGAAATCTCAGTTTCAGATCAAGGAATCGGAATTCCTGAAAAAGATTTAGAACGAATCTTTGAACGTTTCTATCGGGTTGATGCTGCGCGCTCTCGAATTACCGGTGGAACCGGTCTGGGACTTTCAATCGTAAAACATGTTGTCACTAATCACGGTGGCGATATTTCAGTATGGAGCGTTGAAGGTGCCGGAAGCACTTTTACGATTCGATTACCGCTTATAAATGATACAAACAATCTCTCAAACACTGCCGTGGAGGCAACCAAATGACGAAAATTTTAGTGGTCGAAGATGAAGCTTCATTCTCCGATGCCCTGGCATATCTGCTTGGCAAAGAGGGCTTCGAGGTAATTGTTGCTGACACCGGTCCAGGGGCAATCGAACAATTTGATCGTCATGGTGCAGATTTAGTTCTTCTGGATTTAATGCTTCCAGGATTATCCGGAACTGAAGTATGCCGTCAACTTCGGACTCGCTCCAATGTTCCAATCATTATGCTAACTGCGAAAGATGCTGAAGTAGATAAGGTTGTTGGGCTTGAATTAGGCGCCGATGATTATGTAACAAAGCCATATTCATCTCGTGAATTAATCGCCAGAGTGCGGGCAGTTCTTCGCCGCCAAGGTGATGAAGATTCAGTAGTAGATGGGATTCTTGAGGCTGGCCCAGTGCGCATGGATGTTGAGAGACATAAAGTAAGTATCAATGGCAGCGATGCCGCATTCCCACTCAAAGAATTTGAATTACTTGAATTTCTTGTGCGAAATTCTGGTCGAGTTCTTACCCGCTCGCAATTAATTGATCGAGTTTGGGGAAGCGATTACTTTGGCGATACCAAGACTTTAGATGTCCATATCAAACGGTTGCGTGCAAAAATTGAAGTAGATCCGGCAAATCCGGTATTTATCCAGACTGTGCGTGGACTTGGATATAAGTTCGAAAACTAGTTTTCCATGATTTCTAGATTACCAACATTTACAAACTCATCAGCCTTCGCTCGAACCAAGGCAGATAGTTTCATCGGTCCAGAGTTAGCAAAAGAAACTTCTAATTCGACACGATCACTAGTTCGGGCATTTAATCCAGGGAATCTGGCTGAAGAATTTTTTGAATCGCCTTCAAAAATTGCTGGACCAGATGGCTCATCTAAAGTTGAAACTGAAATTTCACCAAGGACTCCATTTGCAGTAATTGAAGTAATTGCATCTGGCTCTTCTCCAGAATTTACAAAAGTTCCAACTAATACAGCTGATCCATCTTCTTGATTTACGAGAAGAACATTTAGCGCCTTGATTGAACCTGACATCCCTTCAACGCCATCAGTCACTTGCCTCAAATTACGAGTCATGGCATCTGGGCCAGCGGCACAACCCGTTAAAGCAAGTATTAAAAGGGCCCCAAAGAGGGCGGATATGGCTGATTTCAGGTTTTTCTTACGCATGAGCGAATGGTATCCTTGGCCTCTATCGAAAGGCCAAATTAATGACTTTTAAGGTCGGCGAAACCGTTGTATATCCCCATCACGGAGCGGCTCTCATTGAAGCAATTGAGACCCGGACCATTAAAGGCGAAGAGAAAATCTATTTGGTTCTAAAGGTTGCCCAAGGCGACCTAACAGTTCGAGTCCCAGCAGAAAACGTTGATTTAGTTGGCGTTCGCGATGTGGTCGACTCAGCTGGTCTTGATCGAGTTTTCAATGTTCTGCGTCAGCCATATACCGAAGAGCCAACAAACTGGTCCCGTCGCTATAAGGCCAATGTCGAGAAGCTGGCATCTGGCGATGTGATTAAGGTTGCAGAAGTTGTTCGCGATCTTTACCGCCGCGATCTAGACCGTGGTCTATCTGCTGGCGAGAAGCGAATGCTCTCTAAGGCAAAGCAAATTTTGGTATCTGAACTCGCACTTGCCGAGCGCACAGATGAAGAGAAGGCCGGCGTGATGCTAGATGAGGTCTTAGCTTCCTAACGTGCTTCCTAAAGTCGCTTTACTGATCCCTGCCGCTGGCAGCGGTGAAAGATTTGGCGCACCAATTCCAAAAGCACTTGTCCAATTAAAAGGGCGAACCCTTATTGAACATGCACTTTTAAATCTAGGGCCAGTTGCAACCCAAATTATTGTTGCAGCCCCGGCAGGATATGAAGATAAGTTTCGAGAAATTTTGGGCGATGCCGTAACTGTTGTTACTGGCGGATCGACTCGAACTAAGAGTGTAAAAATCGCGTTAGAAAGTATCGCGCCAGATATCGAATTTGTTTTAGTTCATGATGCAGCAAGACCACTTGCTTCTAGCGAACTTGGGCAGAGAATTATTGAGGCGCTCGCAGCTGGCGATGTTGCAGTTATTCCTGCGCTGGCAGTAAATGACACAATCAAAGAGGTTGATGCTGCGAACTATGTGGTTTCAACCCCAAATCGCGAACGGCTTCGCGCAGTGCAGACACCACAAGGTTTTGCGCGTGAAACATTGGTTAAGGCGCATATGCAGAATATTGAGGCCACCGATGACGGCGCCTTGGTTGAAGCGATGCGTGGCAAAGTTAAGTTAATCGAAGGTGAAAACCGCGCACTAAAAATTACTAATCCAGAAGATCTTGCAACTGCTTTGAAATATTTAATTCCAGCAAGGGCAAGTGACATCCGCACCGGTGTCGGTGTAGATGCACATGCTTTCTCTGAAGATAAAAACCGCCAGCTCTGGTTGGCCGGACTGCTCTGGGAAAATGAAATCGGTGTTGATGGACATTCAGATGGCGATGTTGCGGCACATGCAATTTGCGATGCGCTATTTGCTGCAGCAAATATTGGTGATTTAGGTTCTAACTTTGGAACTTCAAAACCAGAATATGCCGGAGCATCAGGTGAAAAATTATTAGGTGAAGCCTTTAACTTAGTTTCTAAAGCTGGATTTGAAATCCAGAATGTTGCGGTTCAGATTGTTGGAAACCGGCCAAAGATTGGCCCACGTCGTATCGATGCGATTGCAAAGATTTCGAAGGCGCTTGGTGGTTCTCAAGTATCAGTTTCTGCGACAACAACCGATGGCCTTGGCTTAACCGGCGAAGGTAAAGGCATTGGCGCGATTGCAACAGCTTTAATAGTTCGCAGTGGAAGCTAGAATTTGACGATGTCCAAGATAAATAGCGATCTCAATTTATATAACACTGCTGATCGTGCGGTCTCAAAATTTGTTCCGTTAAATCCTGGAAAAGTTGGTATTTATCTCTGTGGTGCAACTGTGCAAGCACCCCCACACATTGGACACATTAGATCCGGTGTTAACTTTGATATTTTGCGGCGTTGGTTAACTGCAATTGGTTATGACGTAACTTTTGTCCGAAACGTTACTGATATCGATGACAAGATCCTGCATAAAGCAGTTCATGAAGAGATTCCTTGGTGGGCTGTTGCTATGAAGTACGAGCGAGCATTTACTGATGCTTATGCTGCACTAAATGTTCTACCACCTAGTTATGAACCAAGAGCAACTGGGCATATCACGCAGATGATTCAACTTATGGAGAAGCTGATTGCCAATGGCAGCGCTTATGCGCCAGGCAATGGTGATGTTTATCTAGAGGTACGAAAATTAAAGTCTTATCTAACTCTTTCAAATCAGAAGCTCGATGATCTGCAATCAGCGGATGATGCAGATTTAACTTACAAAAAAGATCCGCGCGACTTTGCACTTTGGAAAGCAGCAAAACCAGGAGATCCATCTTGGCCAACACCTTGGGGCGATGGCCGACCAGGTTGGCACTTGGAATGTTCGGCGATGGCACATGCGTACTTAGGCGAAGCCTTTGATATTCATGGCGGCGGCTTAGATTTAATTTTTCCGCATCACGAGAATGAAATAGCACAGTCCGAATCTGCCGGTTGGGCCTTTGCAAAAATCTGGATGCACAACGCTTGGGTTACAACTTCTGGCGAGAAGATGAGTAAGTCACTTGGAAACTCACTTCAAGTCATGGAAATTTTAAAGAAGGTTCGTGGAATTGAATTACGTTGGTATTTAGGAAGCGCTCATTACCGTTCAATGTTGGAATTTTCATTTGAAGCACTTGAAGAATCATCGGTAAATTTCCGCAGGATTGAAGGCTTTTTGCAGCGAGCCAAAGAAATCCTAAAGGCAGATATCGAACCTAGTATTTCTAGCCAATTTGCTACAGCAATGAATAATGATTTAGCAGTGCCACAAGCACTTGCCGATATCTCTGAACTTGTAAGAATTGGTAATACCGCAATCACTGAAAATGATTTAACTGCTCTTGCAAAGAGTGCCAGCGAAGTTCGTGGCGCCCTAGGAATCTTGGGCTGCGATCCATTTGATCCAATTTTTGCTAGTTCAAATAGCGCAAAGAGTGAAGTATTAGATGGTCTAATTTCACTGGCTCTTGAGCAACGAAATGCGGCTCGGGCACGTAAAGATTTTGCAGCAAGTGATGCAATTAGAGATTCACTTACCGCACTTGGAATTACCATCGAAGATACCCCAACCGGCTCGCGCTGGACCGTAAACTAAAAGAGAAACGAAATTAAAATGCGCCCCGGAAAAAAACGTCGTGAAGCTGCAGTTGCACCATCTCGTAGACCTACAAACCGAAAGCCAGAATCACGTTTAGAGACTCGTGCAAACAGCGATGCAGTTGCTGGTCGCAACAGTGTTGTCGAAGCGCTTCGTGCCAAGATTCCTGCGAAGGAATTGTTGATAGCAGAGCGTGCTGAAATCGATGAACGCATGACTGAAGCACTTAGGCTGGCTAAGAATCAGGATTTAGGAATTAAAGAAGTTCCACGTGGCCAACTAGATGGTGTCACTGGCACAACAAATCATCAGGGCATCGCGCTAATTATCAAACCATTTCAATATAAAGATTTCGAAGCAGTTCTGCTAAGTGCAACAAAGCCTGGTCTGCTAATTGGATTAGATGGTGTTACTGATCCACATAACCTTGGCGCAATTGTTCGAAGCGCCGCCGCATTCGGTGCACACGGAGTCATAATTCCGGAACGACGCAATGCTGCAATGACTGGTTCAGCTTGGAAATCATCAGCTGGCGCCGCTGCAAGACTTCCGATTTCGCAGGTAACAAATATGGTCAGATCAATAGAAGATGCGAAAAAGGCTGGTTTCTTCGTTGTTGGTCTTGATGCCGAAGGTCAAGAATCACTTCCTGGATTTTCACTAGCAACTGAATCGGTTTACTTAATTGTTGGCAGTGAAGGTAAAGGTTTGTCTCGCTTAGTAAAAGAGAAATGTGATCTTATTCTTTCAATCCCAATGCAATCTGATGTTGAATCCTTAAATGCCAGTGTTGCTACTGCGATTGTTATGTATTGGATTGCCGAGAAGCGGGCAAAGTAACCATGACAGCGTTCACAAGATTTATCGCACTCGGAGATTCAATGACCGAGGGCATGTGTGATGAAATAGTTGATGGAAAATACCGAGGCTGGGCAGATCGAACCGCAGATACGCTCGCTAAAGCTAATCCAGATTTTACTTATATTAATTTAGCTATTCGCGGAAAATTGCTCAACCAAGTTATTGATGATCAGATTCCTGCCGCGGTTACCCACATAACAGGCCCAGAAACTTTGGTCTCATTTCACGCTGGTGCAAATGATGTGTTGCGCCCCAACTATCAAGCAGATGCCGCATTTGCTAAGTATGAAAAAGGTATAAGCGAGTTAGCTAAAACACAAGCAACGGTAATTGTTTTTACTGTAGTTGACCGAGTTGAAGGAAATGGCAAGACTGCTCAGCTTTGGCACGAAAGATTTAGCGCATTCAATGTAAATGTTCGTGACGTAGCAAAAAAATATGGGGCGATTATTATTGAAGCGGATGATGCAAAATGGTTGGCAGATTTGCGCTTTCTTGCAAAAGACCGGTTGCACCTAAATTCTGATGGTCACTGGCGCCTATCACAAGCTGTGTTAGAGAAACTTGGCAAAGATTTTGATCCCAACTGGAAAATTCCACTTGCACCAGCACGCAAGAAATCCTGGGTTAGAAAAAATAGCGAAAATCTATTTTGGATTATTTCCTTTGTGATTCCTTGGATCTGGCGACGGATTCGCGGCCGCTCTTCTGGAGATGGCCGAAGTGCAAAATATGAGACACCAGTCAGCTGGAAGTAGCCTTATTTAACGCTTTTCAGGTGCCAAAATTTGTTGCAGCAGGCCAATGTTTTCAACACATTTTCCAGCGCCATTAACAACAGAGTAAAGCGGATCTTCAGCAACTCGCACCGGCATTCCGGTCTCCTTAGTTAAACGTTCGCACAAACCTTTGAGCAAGGCGCCACCGCCAGCAAGCACAATTCCAGTGCGAGATAAATCAGCAACAAGATCTGGTGGAGTTTCATCTAGCGTCGCTTTAATTGCAGCAATTATTTTTAGAAGTTGATCTTCAATAGCACTGCGGATTTCTTCAGGTGAAACCATAAGATCCTTTGGCAATCCTGATACTAAATCTCGACCGCGAATACGCGCAGCACTTTCACCGCTTAATTTGGCTGCTGATCCAATTGCCATCTTTACTTCTTCAGCGGTCCGCTCACCAATCATTAAGTTATAAGCACTCTTAATGTAATTAACAATCGCAGCATCAAAAGCATCACCACCGACTCGAACAGATCTTGAAGTTACGATTCCACCCAGTGAAATTACCGCAACATCTGTTGTCCCACCGCCAATATCAACAATCATCGAACCGATTGGTTCCTGAATCGGAAGTCCGGCACCTATAGCCGCTGCCATCGGTTCTTCCATTATGTAAACTTTTTTTGCACCAGCAGCATAGGCTGCATCTTTAATTGCTCGATGTTCAACCGATGTCACAACTGGTGGAACTGCAACGACAACAATAGGTTTTGTTAAGAGTCTTTTAACTCCGACCTTTGCCATAAACATTCGCAACATTTTTTGTGCGGTTTCAAAATCTGCTACCACTCCATCTTTAAGTGGCTTAATCGAAACTATATGTGCAGGTGTTCGGCCAACCATTTTTCTGGCTTCATGGCCGACTGAGAGAATTTCTCCGGTATCAGTATTTATACAAACAATGCTCGGTTCATTTAGAACAATTCCACCATTTGATTGGTAAATAACTGTGTTTGCAGTTCCAATGTCAATGGCGAGATTGCGACCAAATGGATTTTGCATTTATCGAACCTCGCCATCAACTGCGTATCTAGGGGAGTCCGACTTTAGACTCAACCTGGCTTTCAACGTAAGGTCAGATTGGGTGAATAACGGGGTGGCATTGTGCTGGTTCATTCGTGCTCTGATTACCTCCCGATTACCTCCCGTTCATACATCTAGGGGAGAATTGGAATATGGCTTCCCAGGTCCATCAAATTGATGTGAGTAATCCAAGAGAGATTTTGGTAGACCGCGAACTTAGTTGGTTGGCTTTTAACCAGCGAGTTCTGGAATTAGCCGAAGATAAATCAACTCCACTTTTGGAGCGCTGCCGATTCTTGGCAATCTTCTCCTCAAATCTAGATGACTTTTACATGATCCGTGTAGCTTCACTGAAGAACAAATTAGAATCTGGAATTGCAAAGGCAAATACTGCGGGATTTACGCCAACTGAATTGATGAAAGAACTTTCAATTAAAACCGAAGAGTTGATATCTCGAAAGAGTAAATGTTTTCACGAAGATGTTCACCTTAAACTTTCTAAAGAGGGAATAAATATCGTCCGCTGGGATGAGTTAAATTCAAAAGAGCGCGAGCTTGCAACCGATATTTTTCATAAACAGATTTTTCCGGTTCTGACACCGCTTGCAATCGATCCTTCACACCCATTTCCTTATATTTCTGGGCTCTCCCTTAATCTCGCTGTGATTGTAAAAAACCCTGAGACTGGGGTCGAACTCTTTGCTCGGGTAAAGGTCCCATCAAACTTAGCAAGATTTGTAGTTACATCAACTGACGATGACCGTAGATACATTCCTTTGGAGCAGGTAATTACGGCAAATATTGCCGAACTTTTTCCGGGCATGGAAATTTCAAATGTTTACACCTTTAGAATTACTAGAAATGCCGATCTAGAACTTGAGGAAGAAGAGTCTGAAGATTTGCTCGCAAGTATGGAGCAAGAGTTGCTGCGCAGAAAGTTTGGGCCACCAGTCCGACTTGAGGTTGGGTCGGGCATGGATGACGAACTTTTAGAAACTTTAAAAGAAGAGTTGAAGATAAAAGATGAGGATATAAGTAAATATCCAGAGCCACTTGATTTGACTGGGCTAAATCAGATTGCAGATATTGATCGACCTGATTTGAAGTTTGAAGCATTCAGAAGTCAAGTAGCTTGGGATTTGCGTGATGTAGAACCAGATTCAACCGAAGCCTTCTTTGAAGCAATAAAACGCCGCGAAATAATCCTGCATCATCCATATGAATCCTTTAGCTCTTCGGTTGTGCGATTTATCGAATCTGCGGCTACCGATCCGCATGTTCTTGCGATAAAACAAACTTTGTATCGAACATCTGGAGATTCACCGATTGTTGAAGCGCTGATTGAAGCGGCAGAAGCCGGAAAACAGGTATTGGCAGTAATCGAAATTCGAGCCCGCTTTGATGAACAGGCGAATGTTCGCTGGGCCCGCAAGCTCGAAGATGCTGGTGTGCATGTTGTTTATGGCCTCGTTGGATTTAAAACCCATGCAAAGTTATCGCTCGTAGTTAGACAAGAGTCTGGCGCAATCAGGCGGTATGTCCATATGGGAACTGGAAATTACAATCCAAAGACCGCACGGATGTATGAAGACTTTGGAATTTTAAGTGCCGACCCAGTTCTTGGAGATGATGTAAATAAACTCTTTAATCAACTTTCAGGTTTTGCACCACAGACCTCATTTGAAAGGCTATTGGTTGCACCGCGAACACTGCGTTCGGGATTACTGGAAAAGATTCAAAGAGAGATTGACAATAAGAACGCTGGCAAACCTGCCTTAATTAGAATGAAGTTAAATTCGATTTTAGATGAAGAGTTTGTTGATCTTCTTTATAAAGCCTCTGCCGCTGGTGTCCAAGTGGAACTCGTGGTTCGTGGAATTTGTGCAATCAGAGGCGGAGTTCCTGGGTTATCAGAGAACATTCGAGTGATTTCAGTCCTTGGGAGATTCCTAGAGCATTCCAGAATTTTTCACTTCGCTAATGACGGTGAAAATGAACTATGGCTTGGTAGCGCTGATTTGATGCACCGAAATCTAGATCGCCGCGTTGAAAGCATGGTCATGATTAAACAGACCGACCACAAACGGATGTTATTGCGAGCACTAGATAGTTATTTAGCACCGACAACGGCGCACTGGAGTATGAATATTGCCGGCACTTGGGATCGGATAACTAAAGATTCAAATGGCACGGATTTAACTGACTTGCATCAGCAAGTTATTAATTGGTATCGAGCCAGAGGATGAATGAATTGATAATTGCAGCCGGCGGAGTTGTTTGGCGTGAAGGCAAGGATTCAAAAATCGAATTAGCAATTATCCATAGACCTAAATATGACGACTGGACCTTTCCGAAAGGAAAGTTGGATATCGGTGAAGAGCTTATCTCTGGCGCATATCGCGAAATTTTAGAAGAGACTGGTTTGGATATTGAACTTGGTCCATTTCTGGGCGCCGTTGAGTATGAATCTTTTGGAGAAGCAAAGCACGTTTCATATTGGGCAGCGAAAGTACTTTCTAGTTCAAAGGAATTTCATCCAAATAATGAAGCAGATCTGTTGGAGTGGCACGAAGTTGATTCTGCTCGTCAGAAGTTAACGCGTGACACCGATAGAGAAATCCTTGAAGTATTTATTGAATCTCCTTATCAAGCAAGCAAGTTAATTATGCTGAGACATGCAAAAGCACTGGCTCGCGCTGAATGGCAGAGCGGAGATGAAGATCGACCGCTAGATAATTTAGGTCAACTTCAGGCTAAGCGAATGCATGCGGTGTATCAGGTCTTTGGAATTTCACAGATACATACATCCGATGCGGTTCGTTGTTATGACACCGTAATTGGGTTAACTAATGCGCTAAAAATTGAACCAGTTGTAACGAGCAAATTGAGTGAATATACATATGAGAAAAATAGAGATAAGTCACTTGATTACGCGCTAGAGCTTGCAGAGATAACACGCACTACAGGCGAAACAATTCTTCTTTGTAGCCACAATCCAGTTCTGCCTCGAATGCTAGAGCGGGTCGCGAAGAAAACTGCTGTGAAATTACCAGGGTATAAATTGAAGCCTGGTGATGCCTGGGTAGTATTTCTTGGAAAGAATAAGTGTTTACAGATTGATTTTGTTCCGGCGCCTTCTATTTAGTGCAGTTTAGTGCTCGGTCCAGTCCAAGTACTTAAGCACGATTCCTTCGCGCAACGCCCAAGGGCAGACCTCTAAGTTATCTAGATCAAGATTGCGCATGACACTTTCAGTTACAAAAGCCCCGGCAACAATCTGACGGGCCCGGTTTGCTGAAACACCCGGCAACTTTGTTCGCTCTTCAGAATCCATTTCTGCTAAACGAGTTGAGATTTTTCGAATTGCATCAATACTTATATTTTTACCATTACCACCATACCAATCACCACAAAGCCGGGCCAGGGTTCGCAGAGTCTTGCTTGTCGCAATTGCACGATCCGAATCCTCGTGGCGGACCAAAGCTGGTAGAACAGATTCCAATTGAGTTTCAATGTAATCTCGAAGTGCGCGAACACTCTTGGGGGTAAATGGATCACCTTGTAAGTGGCTCTTAGTTAATCTCGATGCACCAAGTGGAAGTGTTACGGCAACCTCTGGCGCCTCATCTATGCCAGATGCAATCTCGAGAGAACCGCCACCGATATCAATAACAAGTAATCGGCCGCTCGACCAGCCAAACCAACGACGCGCGGCAAGGAAAGTTAATCTTGCTTCTTCTTCTCCAGTTAAAACTTGAAGGTCTATTTCAAAATCCTTATTTATGTCAGCAATAATTTCTGGTCCGTTATTTGCTTCACGTAGCGCTGAAGTCGCAAAAGGTAGAAGCTCCTCAGTTTTCACGCTCTTTGAATGGACTATCGCATTCTTGATTGCCAATCGGAGCTCGGCTATTCCTTCCGCCGAAATGTTATTTTCTTCTGTTAAATACTCAGTCAGCCGCAGCTCTACTTTGTGATTGAAAGTTGGATTTGGCCGGGCACCTGGATGCGTATCGACCACCTGGAGATGGATCGTATTTGATCCCACATCTAAGACTCCAAGGCGCATTTGCCGAAGATACTCGCTATTCGCCGCAGTAATTGCCAGGTTCTTAGCATTGGTTTTTGCGTGTCATAATTGCCCCTGCAGTACGCCTCCCTAGCTCAGTGGTAGAGCAACGCACTTGTAATGCGTAGGTCGTCAGTTCAATCCTGACGGGGGGCTCCATAATCAACAAACACATAAAAACAAATACTTTGGTATGAATAAGCCATGGAACGCGATTTTGATGTCGTAATTATTGGATCTGGTTTTGGCGGATCAGTAAGTGCGCTGCGTTTAACTGAAAAGAATTATCGAGTTGCTGTCTTAGAAGCTGGTCGAAGATTTAGAGATAAAGACTTTCCTAAAACTTCTTGGCGATTAAGTAAATTTCTTTATGCACCAAGGTTAGGGCTTAGGGGAATCCAGAGAATTCATGCACTTCCTGATGTTTTAGTTTTAGCCGGTGCCGGTGTAGGTGGCGGATCACTTGTGTATGCAAACACTTTATACATTCCTCCTGATACTTACTTCAATGATAAACAGTGGAAACATATAACCGATTGGAAATCTGAATTACTTCCTTGGTATGACCAAGCATCTCGAATGCTTGGGGTCGCAGATAATCCATACTTTTCACCATCAGATGCTGCAATGAAAGAAGCTGCAATTGAAATGGGCGTTGGACATACTTTTCGAATGGCACCACTCGGAGTTTATTTTGGAGATGGACCAGGTGAATTAAGCACCGATCCATACTTTGGTGGAAAAGGACCTGCAAGAAGCGGTTGCATGCAATGTGGCGCCTGTATGACTGGATGTAGATTTAATGCAAAAAATACCTTGCCTAAAAACTACTTAGGCCTGGCTGAAGGTGCTGGCGCAGAAGTATTTGCTGAACATACGGTTACAAAAATTGAGCAAATTCCTAACAGGAGCTGGAAGATATCTGCCCGAAAGAGCTCATCCTGGTTTGGGCGAAAGCGGGTATTCACCGCTAATCAAGTGATTGTTGCGGCCGGGACTTACAACACCCAAAAATTATTGCATCGCATGAAGAGCGATGGTTTATTGCCAAGACTTTCATGTGCCCTTGGTAAATTATCGCGGACCAATAGCGAAGCTCTTACCGGCGCACTTATGCAGAACACCAGCGTTGATTACAGCAAAGGTGCTGCAATAACTTCATCTTTTTTCCCAGATGAGCACACACATGTAGAGCCAGTCCGGTATGGCGTCGGAAGCAATGCAATGGGGTTGTTGCAAACAATTATGACTGATGGTGAAAATGCAAAGGACCGACGTAAGCAATGGCTTGGCACAGTTCTTCGCCACCCTTCAATGCTGGCTCGGGTTTTGAATGTTCGAAAATGGAGCGAGCGAACAGTTATTGCACTCGTAATGCAGAATGTTGATTCTGCGGTAACGGTCTCAATGAAGAACTCAGTTTTCGGTAAGCGCTTAACTTCAAAGAATGACAGTGCGATACCAAATGCGACATACATCCCTGCAGCAAATGAAGTTGTCCGAAAGATTGCCGAAAAAAATGGGGGAATAGCTGGCGGACATATCGGAGACTTAATTGGAGCTCCGTTTACTGCTCACTTTGTAGGTGGCTGTGTGATTGGAGATTCTGAGGACTCTGGAGTAATCGATCCGTATCACCGGGTGTGGAATTACCCAACGCTTCATGTTGTAGATGGCGCAAGTGTTACGGCAAACCTAGGCGTCAATCCTTCGCTAACAATTACCGCACAAGCTGAACGCGCGATGTCGATGTGGCCGAACAAGGGTGGGATAGATGAGCGTCCGATTCAGGGGCACCCGTATAAAAAAGTGGCGATGGAATTTCCGAATAGTCCGGTCGTCCCAACGGGAGCCTTAGGTGAATTAAAGGGTGATATCTGACTTTTGCCGGATTCTCCCTAGGCAAAACCATCACCCCATGGAACGCTTTCACCCAATTGATGGGTGATTGGGGTGAGCACTTTGTACGAACTACTTCCGGGTGTGGCAATTTCTCGCATCACCCCGCCAACAGTCCCACCACAATTTGTTCTCCGCACGCATCTTCTTGAACAACTTGAAAAGCCAGCGCCTCATGCAGCTTTTGCGATTGCACCAAGTGGTTTCGGTAAAACTATTTTGGCAGCGCAATGGGCTGCAATGCATCCAGATCGCACAATCTATTACACACCCGCGCTAACAGATACCTTTAAGGATTTAGTTTTTCATTGCGTCTCTTCTCTTCGTAGATTTAAACCAGATGCTGCGCCTTGGATAGAAAAATATCGTACCGAGAAATTTGAACCGGAAATTGCAGTTGTTGAGTTTGCGAACGAAATTGCGACAATTGGTTTCGATGTTAATTTCATTGCCGATGGTTCGCACAACATAAATCCAAATAATGAAGAATTTACCCAACTCTGGGCCGAGCTTATGCCAGAGAATCTTAAATCTTTTTATCTGAGAAATAATCTGCCGCCCATAATTTACTCAAAAGCTATTTCGCTTGATGCCGTAAGTATTTTAAAACCAGTTGATTTGGCCTTTACACCGAATGAAATTGAAATTCTTTGCTCAAATTATGGCGTTGAGTTTGAGCAAAACAAGAGGATGATTTCAACAGTCCAAAACTGGCCGGCAGGTGTCTTAATGGTAATTAAAAGCGCTGGGAAAAGTAGAGATTTTTTTGATGCCGAGTTTACTGATAATAAAATGCTGGTTGAAACTACGCTAAGAAATCTCGAGCCTAACGCCTACGCGATTTTGGAGAAGTTGGTTTATTTTAAAGTGCTTTCAAAAAATCAGGCTGCCATCATTCTTAAAACCCAATCTCAACTGCAGAGTTTTTTACGTCTTGTAAATGAGGGAATATTTGTTCTGCAAGTTGGAAGCGAAGATGACATCTTCGCCATAAATGAAATCATTAGAAGTTCAATTATTGAGAGGCTAAAGCTAGAGCCTGAGAAAGAGAGAACGATTAGAGAAGGAACGGTTGAAGCAAAAATAGCTTGTGGAAATTTAGAAGGCGCAATTGAACTACTCGAAGAGATGGGCGATCACGAAAGGTCTCTTGAATTGTTGGGGCGATATGTTCGCAGATTGCTCTGGCAAGAAAATTCAGATCAAATGTATAAGGGAATTAATCTGATAAGTAAGTATCTAGATATTGGATCAAGCGGCAGAGATGTAATTGATGCTTATGTAACAATGGCAAGTGGCTCTCTGGAAGAATTGGCCGTAAAGATTAAGAGCTTAGAGATTGCATCTAGGGTAAATGGGTTTGCCCAGAAAGTTGAATGCGATTTATTAGTTTTGAAGTGCAGATTGGCGCTTGGTTTGGGTCAACTTTCAAGGGTAATTGATTTGAACAAGTCGGCAGCAAAAAGTGCAAAATCCTTATTTTCAATTCGAATGGCAGCTAATGCAGCATTCCTGCTAGAAGAGTATGAAATTTTGGTTGAGATTGTGGAAGAGGCAAGAACAATTTCACCACCTGATCCATCAGAGGCAACAATTCACATGCCTGCAGTAGAAGCTCTTATGGCTTTGGCAGAAGGCAGAATGCTAGAAGCGTTAGACCTCGCCAGGTATGTAATTGAAGAGACCAAAAAGGTTGGTGCTACTGGAGTCTGGCTTGCATATGACATGGTTTACTGTGCGGCAGAGACGTTACGCGAAATTGGTGAAGAGAATCAAGCCATTGCGCTTATCGAATCGCATATGTCAGATGTCAAAAAATATCATGTGACTTCGTGGCAGGTGGCTTTTGAATCTAAGCATGCTCTTATTGAGGCCCAGCTTGGTAGATCATCCGCAGGGCTACATAGAATTCGCAAAATTCGTGATGAATTAAATACACCCAAGTACTCCTTAGAGATTTTTCGAATTGCAGATGAACATGAGTTGATTATTCGCTCGCTATTGGAAGATTATGAACGCATGTCTGAACTAGTTAATCGCACATCAAAAACTCCAACAATCTCACTTATTTCTACTGCACTTGAATTAAGGAAAGGTGGCGAAGCTGCAAAGTTAGCAATTTCATCAATCCCAACCAGAAATCCAAAAGAAGTTTTACTCTTCCATATTTTACATATTAATTTATATTTAGATAAGCCCAAGCTTGCAGAAAGCCACTTACAAAAAGCTTTACCAATTATTATGAGTTATGGGTATCGTCAAATTTTGCTAATTCAAAGCTCCAGATTCCTTGAGTTTTTGCTTAAGTTTGCTGCAACTTATCCAACCGTATACATGGAACAACTCGCCAAAGAAATACGAGCCCGTATGACACAAACCAATTCACGCAATCAAAAGATTGAAAATCCATTAACTAAGCGAGAAATTGAGATTTTGAATCGCCTATCAACTGGTATTCCAATTTCGCAGATAGCTACAAATCTTCATATTTCACATAACACAATTAAGACGCACCTAAAGAATGTATATAAGAAATTGGGCGCAGAATCCCGAGAAGATGCAGTTCAAAAAGGAAGGGATTTACTGCTCTTTTAGCTTTTCAGTCTGTTCCTTACGCAACCGGGGCCAAGTAGTAATTGGATAATCAAGATTGCGGTAAAAATCTTTGATCAATTGCTGAACAAATTTGGGCTTCTCTTTCACGACAAAATGGGAACTTCCCGGAACAATTGCCAGCCGGGCATTTGGGATTGCTTCATAGAGTTCAATAGTATGTTGATTAGAGAAAGGTTCGTCATCGCCAGTCAAAACAAGAACTGGACAGTTGATTTTAGAAAGTTGTGGAACTGTCATTGTGGGCTCAGAATTCCAGACCTCATAAGCTTTTCGAATAATTATCTCCTGCATATGAGCCGGATCAGGCGAACGTAGCGCAAACTTTGCAGCATCATCTTCGGTTATGACGATCTCTGGATCGCTTTCAACCAAGGTAAGACCGCTGTCGTAGTGAAAGTTGGTTCCGATTGCAACTGTTGATTTAACAAGATCCGGACGCTTCAGAGCAATCATCAAAGAGATGATTCCACCATCGCTCCAGCCAATTAAGTGAGTAGGGCCTTTAATTACATCCTCGATGTATGCGATTGCTTCATCGGTCTGAAAATCAAAGTGATAAAAACCTTCGCGACTTGCAGTGCGTCCATGTGCACTTCGGTCATATGCAAAAACATAGTGAGTTCTTTGAACAGCGGGGATAACTGTGTAATCCCAACTTTCTGTCGAACTTAAGCCACCATGCATTAGTAATACCGGTTCAGATTTCTTGCCAAAAGTTTTTCCTTGTGCCGACCAGACTTGATGTCCGCGTAAATCAATATATCCGCGCTTTAAATTCAACATGTTTATACCGAATCCATAATATGACGATTGCCTCGATCAAAAGTAAAGTAGTTCCAGCACCAATCAACGATTGTTCCGATGCGATTGCGGCCACCCATCAAATAGAAGAGATGCAGGAATAACCAAGTAGCCCAAGCTGGATATCCTGAGAATCTGATGCTTTTAACTTCGACAACAGCCTTATGTCGACCAATCGTTGCCATCGATCCTTTATCTCTATATTTGAAATCCTTTAGCTCTTCACCCTTTTCACGCCGCAAGATTTGTGCTGCTACAAATTTTCCCTGTTGCATTGCAACTGGTGCGACCATTGGTAAAAATCTTCCGTCACTGGCTTTCGAACCACAGATATCTCCAACGCCCCAAATATTTGGATAATTTGTTACCGCCAGAGTGGGATAAACACTTAATCTATTTCCATCTAAGGGCAGAGATAATTTTGAAATAACAGGTTCGCCCTTTACTCCGGCTGCCCAAATTGTGACTTCTGCCGGAATCTTCTCGCCAGACTTTAAAGCAATCTCATCGCGCATTACTGATTCAACTGCGTGATTCACTAAAACTTTGACACCTAATTTTTCTAAAGCGCTCTTAGTTTTCTCAGATAGTTTTGGTGAGAAACTCGGGAGCAATCTTGGCCCAGCTTCAATTAATGAGACTTCAATATGTAGCGCTGCATGCTTCTGATCATTCATCAATGGTCCACGAACTAGTTCAGCAAGGGCGCCAGCCATTTCAACACCAGTAGGCCCACCACCAACCACAACAATAGAAAGTTTCGTATCATCTTCAAATCGGCAGAGATCTTCAAATCGGCGCATTACTTCGGCACGAATCGTAAGTGCCTCATGAACAGATTTCATTCCAAGCGCGTATTCACTAACTCCAGGTGTTCCAAAATCGGCAGTTACAGAACCAACTGCAATAACTAGATGATCAAAGGGTAAAACTTCACTGCTATCTAACTTCACGGTCTTATTTTTGTGGTCAACAGAGATCGGGCTGCCCATTCGAAATTTCCCATTGATTGAGCGGAGCGCACCACGAATTGGATAAGCAACATGGTCTGCCGCAAGTCCGGCAGTTGAAACCTGATAGAGAAGAGGCAGAAATGTTTGGTAATTGTGGCGATCGACAACAGTAATGTCTGCGCTATCACCGAGCGCCTTAGCTGTGGCTAGTCCACCGAAACCCCCGCCAAGAATTACGACTCTGGGCTTGTGGCGCTTCATCATTTTATCCTCTGCCAATTCCAATAAATTAAGTTTCAAGTTTCCTGAACTAGGAATGCAGTCTACTGTTTAACCCATGGACGCGACGGCCAATAATCCAAATCCAGTAAACCCTGGACGCAAAATCCTGGTTACAGGCGCTTCTGGCTATGTTGGTGGCCGCTTAGTCCGACAGTTACTTAGTCAAGATTTCGCAGTACGCGTAATGGTCCGCGATAAAAATAAAATTTCAGGTCAAGCTTGGATAGATAAAGTCGAGATTTCGCAAGGTAATGCCAGTGATTTTGCATCTGTAAAGGCTGCATTAACCGGAGTCCATACAGCGTTCTATTTATTGCATTCAATCAATCTTGGATCTAATTTTGATGAGATTGAAGCTGCAATGGCGCGAAATTTTGCTACAGCAGCAGAAGAGGCCGGAGTCAGCCAGATAATTTATCTGGGCGGAATTGCAAACGATAAGCAGATCAGCCAGCACCTTGAATCTCGGGCAAATACTGGACGCCAATTAGCTAGTGGAAAAGTGCCAGTTATTGAAATGCGAGCCGGAATTATAATTGGTTCTGGTTCGGCATCTTTTGAAATGCTTCGACATTTAACGCACCGCTTACCAGTTATGACAACACCAAAGTGGGTTTCAAATCGCACTCAACCAATCGCAATTCGAGATGTGCTCTGGTATTTATCAAGTGCCGCCGCACTTGATAAGCCAGTAGGTGGAGTCTTTGATATCGGTGGACCAGCAGTTCTTTCATATGCCGACATGATGCAAATGTTTGCAAAAATTTCTGGATTGCGCCGGCGATGGATTATTAAAGTTCCAGTTCTTTCACCAGCGTTATCAAGTTTGTGGATTGGCCTGGTAACTCCGGTTCCAACCGCGCTGGCTCGGCCACTTGTGCACTCTTTAATTAGTGAAGTTGTCGCAGATCCAAATAAAAGCATCTCAGGCTTAATTCCGCCGCCACCAGAAGGTTTATTGCAAGTAAATCAAGCCATTGAATTAGCGCTTTCGAGAACAACTCAGAATCAAGTCGAATCGCGTTGGTCAGATGCAACCCAGCCGACCGCACCATGGCAGAAAGCTCAGAGCGATCCAGAATGGGCTGGTGAAACTATTTACCGCGATCACCGCGAAAAAATTGTAGAAACTAGTAGGGCGAATCTCTGGAAGAGTATTGAACAAATCGGCGGTGAGAATGGTTGGTATGGTGCAGATTTTCTCTGGTGGGCGCGTGGATTATTAGATCGGCTATTTGGTGGAGTAGGGCTTCGTCGCGGTCGTCGCAGTCCAGATACTTTGCGTATCGGAGATAGCTTAGATTTCTGGCGAGTAGAAAACTTAGAACCCGGAGTTTCGCTAAAACTTTATGCCGAAATGATTCTGCCTGGAAAAGCTTGGCTTGAATTTAAAATTGAAGATTTTGAAATTGCTGGCAAGAAGATGCGAAAGATTTCGCAAGATGCAACCTATTCACCACGAGGCCTTGGTGGCCAACTTTATTGGTTTGCAGTTTCACCATTCCATGTATTGATTTTCCCGAGAATGTTGGGAAATTTAGTTCGTAGCGCTAATCGAAAAGATTATGCAGATTCCCAAATTAAAGGCTAGTTAATTAAGCTAAATCCCAGAAAATGTCACCTCTATCTCCTATAATTTAGGGATGGAAAACCTAGAGATAAGCGTGCAAAATCAGGCGACATCTCTAACCGAATTAGAAGTGAAGATCTTGGATTTCGAAGGTCAATGGTGGAAGTTTGCTGGTGCCAAGGAGAGCGCAATCAAGGAGCTCTTCGATATGACGCCTCCGGCTTATTACCAATTACTGAACAATCTGATCGATCGCGACGATGCCTTGTTGGCAGCGCCGATGCTGGTGAAGCGACTTCGCCGTCTGCGCGAAGCCCGCACAAACGCCCGCTCGCTTTAGCTTCGATTTGCCCCACCCTTCGCCCCTGCTCTAGATTTGGCATTAGCACTCGGAAGGTTAGAGTGATAATCGTTAAAGGTTAGAGAGAGAAAATAAAAATATGGCAAAGATGATCGCTTTTAATGAAGAGGCCCGTCGCGGTCTCGAGCGCGGAATGAACGCACTCGCAGATGCTGTGAAGGTCACCCTTGGACCTCGTGGACGAAATGTTGTTCTCGAGAAGAAATGGGGAGCACCAACAATCACTAACGACGGTGTCTCAATCGCCAAAGAGATTGAACTAGATGATCCTTGGGAGAAGATTGGCGCAGAATTAGTTAAGGAAGTTGCCAAGAAGACAGATGATGTCGCAGGCGATGGAACAACTACCGCAACTGTTCTGGCACAAGCACTTGTTCGTGAAGGACTGAAGAACGTTGCTGCCGGATCGAATCCAATGGGCCTAAAGCGCGGAATTGAAAAAGCTGTAGATGCGATTTCAGCAGAACTTCTAGCAATGTCGAATCCAGTAAAGACTAAGGAACAGATTGCAGCTACTGCATCGATTTCTGCTGCGGATTCAACAATTGGCGAAATGATTGCTGAAGCAATGGATAAGGTCGGCAAAGAGGGCGTTATCACTGTTGAAGAGTCAAATACATTTGGACTAGAACTCGAGCTAACTGAAGGTATGCGTTTTGATAAGGGGTATATCTCTCCTTATTTCACAACTGATACCGATCGCATGGAAGCTGTTCTAGAAGATCCATATATTTTGATTGCAAACTCAAAGATTACAAATATCAAAGATTTGCTACCAATCTTGGAGAAGGTAATGCAATCAGGTAAGACTCTTGTAATTCTTGCCGAAGATGTTGAAGGCGAAGCACTTGCAACTCTGGTTGTAAACAAGATTCGCGGAACTTTCAAATCTGTTGCAGTTAAAGCGCCAGGATTCGGAGACCGTCGTAAGGCAATGTTGCAAGATATTGCAATCCTTACCGGTGCAACCGTAATCTCTGAAGAAGTTGGTTTGAAGCTAGATGCAACAACAATGGATCTACTAGGTCGCGCTCGCAAAGTGGTCGTGGCAAAGGAAGAGACAACAATTGTTGAAGGAGCTGGCGATGCGGAACAAATCAAGGGCCGCGTAAATCAGATCCGTGCCGAAATCGAAAAGTCAGATTCAGATTACGATCGCGAGAAGCTGCAAGAGCGCTTAGCGAAACTTGCTGGTGGCGTTGCAGTTATCAAGGCTGGCGCAGCTACCGAAGTAGAACTAAAAGAGCGCAAGCACCGCATTGAAGATGCTGTTCGTAACGCAAAAGCTGCAGTTGAAGAAGGAATCGTTGCCGGTGGTGGCGTTGCACTTCTACAAGCTGCAAAGGTTGCATTCGAAAAGTTGAAGCTTGCCGGCGATGAAGCAACTGGTGCACGAATTGTTGAAGTTGCAATCGAAGCACCGTTAAAGCAGATTGCGATTAACGCAGGACTTGAAGGTGGCGTAATTGTTGAAGCTGTTCGCAACAAGCCAGTTGGCACTGGATTGAATGCTGCGACAGGTGAATACGTCGACATGATCAAGTCCGGAATTATTGATCCAGTTAAGGTGACACGTTCTGCTCTGCAGAATGCGGCATCAATCGCTGCGCTATTCCTTACTACTGAAGCTGTTATTGCGGATAAGCCAGAGCCAAAGGCGCCTGCTATGCCACAAGGCGGCGGGGATATGGACTTCTAAATCCGTAATAAGATACGCGGATGAGTTCAGCAAAGATTGAAGACAAGTTCAGCGCCCTTGAATTAGCAAGGGCTGCTGCGCTTGAAGATGCACCAGCGCAAGATCAAGTTGGTGATTTAGTTTCAATTTCATATGATGAAATCGAAGATTCAAGTGAAGCCAGAATTGCAAACTATTTATTCGAAGCATCACTTAAAGGTTATGTTGGTTGGCGTTGGGCTGTAACAGTTGCAAAGGTTGATGAATCAAGCTCTCCAACAATTTGCGATGTAGTTCTTCTTCCTGGCACAGATTCACTCCTTGCCCCTGAATGGATTGCGTATAAAGATCGCTTGCTTCCTGGCGATGTTGGTCCCGGAGATATCGTTCCAACTTCTGCAGATGATGCGCGATTAGTTCCCGGATTTGCTTCGCTTCCAGATGATGAAGATTTAGATCTTGCACAATTATTTGAATTCGGTTTAGGCCGGGCGCGCGTGCTCTCAATTACTGGCCGCGATCTTGCAGCGCAACGTTGGTATGCCGGAAGTTCTGGCCCAAACAATGCAATTTCACAACAAGCACCAAAGCCATGTTATTCATGTGGATTCTTTATTCCAATCGCAGGATCACTTAGATCTGCATTCGGTGTCTGCGCAAATATTTTGGCGCCAGATGATGCCCGCGTTGTCTCAGTCGACCATGGCTGTGGGGCGCATTCCGAAGCGCTGGTTGTCACCGATTAGCCGCTAATCAAGCACAAAATCGGGCAACAGCACCTCGCATTCGTAAGTTAAACTAATCCTCTTGCACAAATGGCAAAACCAGATTTACAGAAAAAAAGGAGTTCCCCAATGCCTCTAGGTCGCGTGAAGTGGTACAGCCTTGAAAAGGGTTTTGGATTTATTGAATCTGAAGAGGGCGCAGATGTTTACTTAGCATCTTCAGCTCTTCCATCTGGTGTTGCAACAGTTAAGCCAGGAACCAAACTTGAATTCGGAGTTATCGAAGGCAAGAAGGGTCCACAAGCAATGACTGTTCGTTTGATTGACGAGCCGGCATCTGTCGTTGCAAATAATCGAATCAATCATGATGATCTAGCAACAATGATTGAGGACACAATTAAGATTTTGGATAAGGTCGGAAATGGTTTACGTCACGGTCGCCATCCATCTGGCCCAGATGCTGATCGCCTAGCTAAAGTTTTACGCGGTATTGCCGGACAATTCGAGAGCTAATTACTTTCGCGCTTTGCCCGTCTTATTGTGTAACGAAGTCCAATCACGCCTAAGCTGATTCCGAATACACAAATCCATTTTGCATTTGTGCTGGCATCAAGAGCAAAGTTTGCAATCAGGGCTACAAACCAGAGAGCAATACCGATAATAATCACGGTGATCGCACTTCGTAAATGAACCATCTAATTAATCACCGACTAGGACGACGATAAAAACTGCAATGAATAGCGCCCCAAGCGTTAGGAGTCTGCGAGTTCTATAACTCAAGAACTTACTTCTTTAATTCAGCGACGATGTAGTCGATGCAGTCTGTAAGTTTCTTAACATCACTTGGGTCAACTGCTGGGAACATTCCAACCCGCAATTGGTTCTTGCCAAGTTTGCGATAAGGATCTGTATCTACAATGCCATTTGCCCGTAGAATCTTTGCGATTTCTAGCGCATCGATTGCATCATCAAAGTTAATTGTTCCTACGACCTTGGATCGCATTGCTGGATCTGTAACAAATGGAGTCGTGTGATCATTTTTCTCGGCCCATGAATAAAGGTGATTTGAAGATTCGGCCGAACGGCCTGCAGCAAACTTAAGGCCACCATTTGAATTCATCCACTCAATTTGTTCGGCCAGCAAGATAATTGTTGCAAGCGCTGGGGTGTTGTATGTCTGATCAAGTCTTGAGTTTTCGATAGCAATTGTAAGATCGAAAAAAGCTGGAATAAAGCGACCGCTTGCTTTGATTTTTTCAACGCGGGCGATTGCCGCTGGACTCATGATTGCAATCCAAAGTCCGCCATCTGATGCGAAAGATTTTTGAGGTGCAAAGTAGTAAACATCGCATTGCGACATATCTACATCAAGTCCGCCTGCCGCAGATGTTGCATCAACTAACACGAGCGCACCTTCTGTGCCAGCTGGTCGGGTTATTGGCATAGAAACACCAGTGCTGGTTTCGTTATGGGTTAGTGCATAAACATCAACGCCCGCTTCGGCTACTGCAACTGGGTGTGCACCTGGTTCTACTTTGATAACTGTTGGGTTTTCCAAGAACGGTGCATCTTTTGCGCACGCTGCAAACTTTGATGAAAATTCACCAAAAACTAGGTGCTGTGATTTCTTCTCAATTAAACCAAATGTTGCAATATCCCAGAATGCAGTTGAACCACCGTTGCCTAAAACAACTTCATAACCTTCGGGCAGATTAAAAAGTGATGTAAGTCCAGTGCGAACTCGGTTTACAACGTTCTTGACTGGCTTCTGGCGATGCGATGTTCCTAGAATTGAAGTTCCACTATTTGCTAGTGCAGCAAGTGCCTCGGGACGGATCTTTGATGGGCCACAACCAAAACGGCCATCAACGGGTTTCAAATTATCTGGGATTTTAATTTCGCTCATGGGTAGAGCCTACGGGTTCAGGCGATTAACTTGCCAATCGGTTTTTTGTGAGTCCGAACGCACATAGCGCAAGCGATCATGCAATCTGGAATGGCGGCCCTGCCAAAACTCGATACTGACTGGGCGTACTAAATATCCGCCCCAATATTCTGGTCTCGGCACAACCGACCCTTCCGGATACTTCTCTGCGAGCTGCGCATACTTTGCTTCAAGTGTTTCTCTCGAATCTAATTCAGTTGACTGCGCACTTGCAGTCGCACCAATTTGACTGCCCCAAGGCCGGGCTGCAAAGTAATCATCGCTCTCTTGCGTACTTACTTTTTCAGCAGTTCCGATAATTATTACTTGGCGCTCCATTGGATACCAAGGAAATACAAGTGAGACTTTTGGATTGTTTGCAATTGCGTCGGCTTTACGCGACAGGTAATTTGTGAAGAAGGTAAAGCCATCAGATGAAACATCTTTCAATAGAACGGATCGGCCAACCGGTGCGCCATCGGTAATTGTCGAAAGCACCATTGCATTAGCTTCGACCACCATAATGTTTTCGCTGGCCTCACTTAGCCATTTCTTGAATTGCTCAATTGGATCGCGGGCAAGGTCAGCTTCAGTCAAGCCAGCCTGGCCATATGAAAGGCGCATCGCCCGAATGGTCTCCCGATTGATTTCGCTCATGGCTGTATCTAACTTCACTTTCGCCCCGCCTGCATCTTGCGACCGTTTAGGCGCCCCTAGTTTGGTTTCATCCGCAAAAGTGTGGACAATACGCATAACTAATTGAGGGAGCCCGTCGTGTCAGAAGTTTTTAAGCCCGGTCTTGAAGGCGTTATCGCATTTGAATCTGAAATCGCAGAGCCGGATAAAGAAGGTAGTGCACTTCGCTACCGCGGCGTCGATATCGAAGATCTTGTTGGCCGCGTAACATTCGGAAACGTTTGGGGCTTATTAGTAGATAACGAATTTAATCCAGGACTTCCTGCAGCAGAACCATTCCCAATTCCGGTTCACTCAGGTGACATCCGTGTTGACGTGCAATCAGCAATCGCAATGCTTGCACCTGCTTGGGGATTCAAACCTTTACTTGATACAACAGATGAAGAAGCGCGTGTTCAACTTGCCCGCACATCTGTCATGGTTCTTTCATATGTTGCACAAGCTGCCCGAGGCACCGCACCAATGGTTCCACAATCAGAAGTTGATAAAGCACATACGGTTGTCGAGCGAATGATGATTCGCTGGCGCGGAGAACCAGATCCACTTCACGTTCGCGCAGTAGATGCTTACTTTGTATCAGCAGCAGAACATGGAATGAACGCCTCAACTTTCACCGCGCGAGTAATCGCATCAACTGGTGCAGATGTTGCAGCTTCAATCTCTGGCGCAATCGGCGCAATGTCAGGTCCACTTCACGGTGGCGCACCTGCACGTGTTCTCAGCATGATCGAAGGCGTCGAAAAAACTGGCGATGCAACTGCATATGTAAAGGGAATTTTAGATCGCAAAGAACGCTTGATGGGATTCGGTCACCGGGTTTACCGCGCCGAAGATCCACGTGCCCGCACACTCCGTCGTATTTCAAAAGAGCTAAATGCGCCACGTTATGAAGTTGCACTTGCACTTGAAAAAGCTGCACTGGCTGAGCTTCACGAACGCCAACCAGATCGCGTGCTAGAAACTAACGTTGAATTCTGGGCCGCAATTGTTCTGGACTTCGCACAAATTCCAGCGCATATGTTTACCTCGATGTTTACCGCTGCACGAACTGCAGGTTGGTCGGCACATATTCTTGAGCAGAAGCGCACTGGAAGAATTATTCGTCCATCAGCAAGATACGTTGGTCCAGCGCCTCGTAAAGTTAGTGAAGTTCAGGGCTGGGATGAGTCAGTCCATTCACTCCACAACTAAACGCAATATCTTCTGGTTCAGAAGAGACCTGCGTCTAGCTGACAACCCGGCACTACTTGCTGCAATTGAAAATTGCGATGAATTAATCGCGGTCTTTATCCTCGATGAAAAAATAATTAAAGATAGCGGGGCCAAGCGCCTTGCCTATTTAGGTCAGTCACTTCGTGCGCTCGATGAATCACTTGGCAATAAATTGCATGTAATTGCCGGAGACCCTGTTGAAACCCTAAACACTTTAATCAAAAAATATGGCGCAGATGAAGTTCATATCAGCCAGGAATACGAACCTTATGGTGCGGCTCGTGATGCAAAAGTTGAAGCAAGTGGAATCAAATTAGTTAAGACCGGAAGTCTTTATGCAGTCGCCCCTGGTCGAGTATTGAAACCAAGTGATGCGACTCCGTATCGGGTTTATACCCCGTTCTATAAAGCCTGGTGTTTACATGGCTGGCGCAAACCAGTGGCTGCGCCAAAGATTTTAAATCTAGTCACACCAAGTGCGGATTATCAAAACTTTCCAGATTGGCAGATCCCAGAAGGATGCACAATTTCGAAAGCTGGTGAAGCTGCAGCGCTAGCCCGATGGAAGAAATTCAAATCTAGCGCGCTTGCTAGTTATGACACAGAGCGAAATAACGCAAGCATCGATGGAACCAGCAAGATGAGTGAGTATTTAACTTGGGGCGAAATTCATCCGCGGACACTGCTTGCTGAACTTGGAACAAGTAATTCCCATGATGTTTATCGCAAAGAAATTGCGTGGCGCGAATTTTATGCCGACGTGCTTTTCAATAACCCACACACCGATAAAGATTATTACGCCCCTAGATTTGCAAATATGCGATACGACGAACCTGGCGAAAAATTTAAAGCTTGGTGCGAAGGCAAGACTGGATATCCATTTGTTGATGCCGCAATGCGTCAGATTGTTAAGGAAGGTTGGATGCATAACCGAACCCGAATGGTTGTTGCATCCTTCTTGGTTAAGGATCTCCACTTGGAATGGCAATTAGGTGCTGATTTCTTCATGGAACATCTAGTTGATTTTGATGTTGCTTCAAATGCACATGGCTGGCAGTGGACTGCAGGATGCGGAACTGATGCCTCGCCTTATTACCGAGTATTTAATCCAATCGAACAGGGAAAGCGTTTCGATGTAAATGGCGATTACATCCGTAAATATGTTCCAGAGCTTGCACATTTAAGCAGTGACGAAATTCATGAACCCTGGGAATTTCTAGATGGATATTCAAAAGGTTATCCAGAGCGGATTGTTAATCATGCAACTGAACGTTTGGAATCACTTGCAAGACTTGAAGAGATTAAGCCAGATTAATTTAAAGATTGAACGTATCCAGTTCCGTTTCGTTTTGCTTCATACATCGCTGCATCAGCACGTTTAAGTAGATCCTCCTTTGTCGTTGTTGGCCCTTCGGTTGTAACACTTCCGATACTTACCCCAACTTTTACATCACCAACTGAAAGCGTGAATGGATAGGTGCAAGTTGCCCGAAGTGCAAGCGCCACATCATTTCCGATATTACGTTTACCATAAACAACTACGCCAAATTCATCGCCACCAAGTCTGGCGATCAACACATCATTTGGCAGCACTCGATTAAATCTTAAAGTGATCTGTTTCAATAGTTGATCGCCAACTTCATGGCCATAGTTATCATTCACAGCTTTAAAGCCATCTAAATCCAGAAGCAACAGCGTTCCAGTTCTTCTGCGCAATAATTCAAGTTCCGCGATAAATCTTCTGCGATTCGGTAAACCAGTTAGTTCATCAGTTCGTGCATGCTCGCGATCTTCACTCACCATTTTCGCATCACGCAATGCAAGTGCCATGCGAAGGAAGGCAAGAGAAATAGTCAAGAAGGAAATTATCAGAACAAATGCGGGGAAGTAATTAGGCCGAAATGCACCAAAGGCAAGGATGCTTGAACTAATCACTAGTGCGAAAGTTGTGGCCCAGGTATTGATGTGCAGCTTTGGAATTTCAGTTTCGCCGCCATGTAGGTAAAGCGCATTAGCTATCAGCACTAGACCCAGAAGCCAGCCATCATCAGTAAGTGCGGCGAATTCATATCCAGTAGTCGCGGAAAGAAGTAGGAAGAATAAATCGGTAATTGCAAAGATTGAGATTCCCAGGAAAAGACATAAGCCACGCAGACTTCGATGCTGGAGAATGATTAGCGATAGGCAAGTCGCTACGAGAACGAGATCGCCTACCGGATAGAGAATTGATAAGAAGACTTCATAACTCTGCCCATCAAAGCGCAGTTGTGCGGGTCGCAACAAGAGACTGGAGATAACACTTGATGTTCCAAGAGCGATTATTGCAGTATCCAATAATTCTAAGGCAGTTACTTTCTTTGTAACCGCTAGTGCTCGAATAATTCCAATAATCATCAGAGGATAGAAAGCAATATAGGTAACATCGATAAATCTCTCTGAAATTTGAAAATCATAGAAAGAGTTCGAAGTTGAAAAAGTTGATCCAATTGCCCAGAAAAATATTGCGAAAGTTATTGCAAGTCGTGCTAGCCGATCATTTAATCTGGGAGATTTCCAGGCTATATAGGCCGCTAAGAACGCGATTAGATTGAAGATAATTAAATCGGGAACAATCGAAGGCAATTGATTAGCCACCCGAATAATCAGGTGGCTAATCAATAAGAGAAATACTCCTACTCTCGCCATCTAGCGAGCGTAGGGTAAAAAGCGAAGGCTATTTACAAGCGGTAGAAATGCTGGCCTTCGCAGTGGCTAAGTCATTTGCGGTCTTAGCCTTCCCATCGGTCGCTTCCTTGATTTGAGCGTCAAGTTCCACGATATTCGCAGTTGCATCTAATACGCGTTGCTTGTTGAGATCAATTCCAGCTTGGACAGTCGCAATCTGCTTTTTCTGGACCTCAGTTGGATTCTTAGGATAGGTCAGCATGTTCTTGCTCCAGGTATCAACATTCTTCTGTGCGCTTGCTATCAATCTTTCGTTAGTTGTCTTGAGTCGAGTAGCGCTGCTGATTCTGCTGTCAAAAGATGTTCCTACAGTATCTGCCAACGACTTCGCATTTAAATAGCTTTTATTTGCGTCGATACAAGGTTTCGAAACCCAGACGAGTTTCTTTGAAGTAGTTGCCGGGTTAGGGGCACATGTGTAAGAAATTTTTCCGATAGTTGCCTTTGCCTTTGCTGGCTTACAGGCTTTATACGGTGTCGCGGCAGATGCACTTGAAACACCAAATACCGATCCAGCTAAAACTAGTAGTGCGATTGATATCGCAGAAACTCTCTTTGACATATATACCTCCACGAAATTTACCCAAGAACCACAAATCTTTGTGGTGTTGATATGGCAATTCTATCTTTGCAGATGCAAATTTTCGGGGAGAAGAACTATGTCTGTCAGTGAAATTGCTGTGAATATTTGATTTATTTAACGTTGTCGCGCTCGGACGTTGATTCCAAGCTTTCGAACAAAGGGTCTCGGGCCAAATCTCGCAACGGTGCTCAAAATTTTATATTGCCATCCCGGGATGCAGATCGCCTTGCCGCGCTCGGCTGCGCGCCAAGATTCGCTGACTACTCGATCAGCTTCGAGCCACATGAACTTAGGCAGGCCTGACATTTTCATCTTTCCACGTTGATGAAATTCAGTGCGAGTAAAACCAGGGCAGAGCGCTGAGATATTGATATTGGTCTTTGAAAGTTCGGTATGAAGTGATTCAGTATGAACCGTTAAATAAGACTTTGCGGCGCTGTATGTGCCACCAGCAATAAAGCTTGCAACACTTGAAACGTTGATTATCGTTCCAGAATCCCGCTCTAACATTTGTGGCAACACCGCATGCATAAGTTGCATTGGCGCTTTAGCAAGAACGTCTATCAAGTTTAGTTCGGCCTCGATGTCACTTCTTAAAAAACTATCTTTAATCCCAAAGCCAGCATTGTTAATCAAAACTTCAATTGGTTTCTTAGGATTTGATAATCGCTTCTCGACTCTTGCTAACTGAGCCGGCACCGATAAATCGGCCTGCAAGACTTCAACATCTATCTTGTATTTTCTTGATAGCGAGGCTGCTCGTTCTTGTAGCCGCTTTTTATCGCGGGCCACAAGAACTAAGTCGAAACCTTTACTGGCAAGCAATCTAGTAAAAGATTCACCAATACCTGCGGTGGCTCCAGTTACTAGCGCAGTGCTCATTTAGTTACTTTACTATCCCAGCTGTTGATTCATCGCGGATGTGCCAAGAAGTTCCATACTCTTCAAGTTTTGCAAGGAATGGTTTTGGATCAAACCACTCAGGACCATTTACTCCAGGCTCTGGCTTCCAGATACCTTCGTGAATAAGTTCCATCGCGATAACTGGATTAATTGCGGTCTGCCATACGACAGCCTGATCACCGTAATTCTCCATGGACCAGGCGTTATCAACTACGTTGTAGAGGTAAACCGCTTTTGGTTCGCCGTTTTTATCCAAACCTTTAACAAGTGAACCAGCACAAGTCTTACCAGTCATTCGTGAACCAAGCGTTGCTGGATCAGGAAGCGAAGCAGCCAAGAGATCACGTGGTGAAACTTGAATGCCTTGAACATCAACAGTTTCAGTGCGATCCATACCAAGCATATGAATGGTTTTTAGGATTGAAATAAACTGCGCACCAAGACCATATTTGAAGTTAACTTTCTTAGCTTCAATCTTCTGCGGAATTAATACAACCTCCTCGTGTTCAACATTTACACATTCGACCGGCCCGATTCCATCAGGGAAATCAAAGATCTCTAGTTCTGAGAATGGTTCGGTTGTATACCAACCACGGCCATCTTCCCAAACAAGCGGTGGATTTAAACACTCTTCGATTGTTGTCCAAATTGAGAATGACGGTGCAAATTCTGAACCAGCAACAACTAAATTGGATCCATCTAGAACAGTTATCGAATCGATACGTGAGAACAATTCATCGCTTGCATACTTTGCGAAGACATCACTTAGACCAGGTTCAACGCCCATTCCAATCAAGGCGTAAATTCCGCGTTCGCTCCAATTCCAGTCACGTGCAAATTGTTCATCGCCACATTTCACGCCGGTTTCGGTATATGGATAATGCGGATGTGGCCTAGATAGCGACATCGCCATATCTAAATAATTCTTATTTTCGATTTCGCAGGCAAGAAATATAGGCATCACAAAACGTGGATCAACTGCGTTGATGACAATATCTGGGTTTGCTTTGCGAATTAACTCGCGGATATCTTCGAGTTCTGCTGCATTTACTTGTGCGGCGGAGAAGCGGGGATCCTTCAAGCGATTTACGGCATCTTCAGCGCGAGATAAATTGCGATCTGCGATTACTAGTTCTGTAATGAATGAACGACGTGAGGCAATATTAGCTATTGCTCGACCAACTCCACCGGCGCCTAAAACTAGGGCCTTCATTAAAACCAACTCCAAACGAGTATTTTTCTATTTCCTTGAGCCTAGCCCAGCACATTAGAGATGGGCAAATCACAATAAAATTAAGTAAACTAACTTTCGATAAAAGTCCAACAAATTTATTTAAAAGTTTAAATCAGGTCCTAGTAGCTCAGTGGATAGAGCAACCGCCTCCTAAGCGGTAGGTCGCAGGTTCAACTCCCGCCTAGGACACCAGCTAATTTCTAATTATGAAAAACAACTGTTTTATCGCCAACGATAAAGATTCTATCTTCGGCAAAATCACGAACCGCGCGGGATAAGACTCGGCGTTCGATATCGCGACCAGTTGCAATTAAATCTTCAGGTGTTGAGGCATGTGTTACATGGGCAACATCTTGATCAATAATTGGACCCTCATCTAAATCAGGTGTTACAAAGTGAGCAGTGGCGCCAATGATTTTTACACCACGTGCATGTGCTTGGTGATAAGGCTTTGCACCTTTAAATCCTGGCAGGAATGAATGGTGGATGTTGATGATTCGACCAAACATTTTTCCGCAGAACTCTTTAGTCAGAATCTGCATATAACGAGCAAGAACTACGAGATCAATTTCAAGTTCAGTTACCAATTTAGAGATTTCGGCTTCAGCTGCTGACTTGTCTAATGTGCTCTGGTCAATAAATTTAATTCCGTGGGATTCCACGAGAACCTTTAAATCGCTGTGATTAGAGACCACTGCAGGAATTTCAATCGGAAGCTCACCAAGCTCTTGCAGATAAAGCAGATCGCGAAGACAGTGCGACTCTTTAGTTACAAGAATGATGGCTCGCTTCTGCTTAGCAGCTGAACGCAGAGATAGCTTTGGCTTAAATTGGCCGAGCCCGCCCTCTAAAATTTCGCGCACCTTTGCTAAATCCAGGTCGCTCTCAAAGCGTGTTCGCATAACAAAATCTTGAGTAGTTGGATCTGTAAATTGTTGATTCTCAATTATGTTTCCACGCGCAGCAAGAACCGCAGTTGTCATCGCATGCACGATGCCAGGCTGGTCTTTGCACTGCAGGGTGACTATCAAATCCATTGCAGAAGTTTAATGGCTAATTGTGAATCTCTTTAACGCTTTTGGCGCCCACCAGTTACGTTCTCCAAATAAGCGCATGAGTGCTGGAACAAGCAGGGCTCGAACCAAGGTTGCATCGAGAAGAATCGCGAATGCCACACCAAATCCCATGGCCTTAATTGATGTAACGCCACTGGTCATGAAGATCGCAAAGACCGTTGAAAGGATAACTGCGGCAGCTGTGATTATTCGGGCAGATTTTTGGAGTCCAAGTGCAACGGATTCAACATTTGAATGGCCGGCATCGTGCTCCTCTTTAATCCGAGATAGCAGGAATACTTCGTAATCCATTGATAAACCAAAGGCTACAACCGCAATCAAAATAACAATTGAGGTATCGATGCTTCCGGTATTGGTAAATGAACCGACTAGCCAGGTGAAATTATCACCGATAAAGATCCAGGTCATTGCACCCAAAGTTGCAGATAGCGAGAGCAGGTTAAGGATTACAGCCTTGATCGGCAAAATTATTGAACCAGTAAACATGAACAAGAGAATAAGTGTGCCAATTGCAATCCAACCAAGTGCGAGTGGTAAATTCTTAGCAATACCAATCTGGCTATCTGCATAATCAGCGGCAACTCCACCAACTAAGGTGCCTTCCGGAACATTCAGTGCACGAATTTCAGTAATCATCTTCTCGGCTGCGGGAGAGCGCGCGCCCATGCTGTGAATTGCAGCGATTCGAATATCAGTGCCAACTGTTTCGGGTGCACCAATATTTATCACACCTGGAACATTTGCGAGTTCGCTTACAAAGCTATTTATTGCAACTAGCTTTGAAGTTCCATTTGGAATAACTATTTCAATTGGATTTGCTTGTTCGCCAGGGAATTTATCTAAACCAACTTGAGCTGCGATGGCTGCTTTGTCAGAGGCAGGTAGAACGCGGGTGTCAACTTGCGAGAAGACAATATCTTTTATTGGCGAAGCCAGAGTTCCGAGAATTAAAAGCGAGAGAAATACAACTGCTACTGGTCGCTTCATTACAAAACGAGCAGTGTGTGCCCAACGGCCATCTTCCTTAGGAGTTATTGCACTCTTGCGCACAACGAATTTATCAATCTTTGTTCCAAGTAGCGCCAATATTGCTGGCAGTGGAACAAGCGCACCAAGAATTGCAACTGCTACTACTGCAACTCCACCATAACCAAATGATTTCAAGAACATTTGTGGGAAGAACATTAGCGATGCCAGGCTGATCATTACTGTGATGCCTGAGAAGAAAACAGTTCGACCCGCAGTTTTTACGGTCTGTACAACTGATTCTTCGACGCTCTTCCCAGAATGAAGTTCTTCGCGGAAGCGATTAACTATCAATAGCGAGTAGTCGATACCAAGTCCCATGCCTAGCCCCGTTATCAAGTTAAGGGCGAAGATACTTACGCCCGTAGCAAGGCTAATTAGATAGAGAATTACAAAGGCACCGAGAATTGCACTTATCGCAACAACGACGGGCATTGCAGATGCAATCAGACCACCAAAAACAAAGAGTAGAAAGAGAAAGGTAAGTGGGATTGAAATAGCTTCAGCGAACTTTAAATCACTTGAGATTCTTTCATTTATCGCATTGTTGAAAGTAGAGAAGCCACCAACATAAATTCTTAGGTTTCCAACTTCACCATCATATTTCTTCTGCAGTTCAGACGCTAATTTATCTAAGCTAGTTAGATCCGCTTCTGTGCCATAAATGAACAGATAAGCAGAATTTCCATCCTCGCTGGCCAACTGTTTAGCACCGCCAGCGCTCCAGTATGAGAGTGTGCTTGCAACACCTGGGCGATTGCGCAGTTCGGCTTCAATCGGTGCAACTTCTGCAGCTACTGCTGGATCTGCAACGCTCTTACCAGCATCAATTATGAAGATGATTGCGGGATCTTTTACCTTAAAAGTATCGGTTAAATAAGTCGCAGCTTTCGAGGAATCACTGTTGGGATCTGAATAGCCGCCACCTTCAAGGCGTGCAAACACAAGAGAACCGATTACTCCCGCAGCGATAGTGGCAACAATAAATCCCGCCAACACAGCCTTGCGGCGCCTGAATAATGTGCGACCCAACTTCTCAAACATGACTTCTATTCCTTCTATTAGTTGATTAGTATTTAGATATGAGCGATCCGAATATTTTGCCAAAAATTACGCAAGATGAAATTGATCCTCGCGAAGATGATGATTCAAAACGCGATGCTGAAATTGAAGGTGATCGCCCACCCCATCACGGCTAATCATTTTTTGGAGCCGGAGGTGGAGTTGGAGCCGCTGGAGTTGCTGCAGGTTTTGTAGCTCGTGAATCAGTTTTGTAAAACCCAGATCCCTTGAAAACTACTCCAACATTCGAATAAACCTTCTGCACCTCGCCTTTGCATTCTGGGCATTGGGTGAGAGCATCTTCGCTAAATGATTGAAATGCCTCAAATTGGTGGCCGCACTCAGTGCAGGCATATTCGTAAGTAGGCATGGTGAGTATTGTAAAGAAGTGAGAGAATTACATCTAATCGAGAAGGAATTAGAGGGGTAAAAATGAAGACCGGGCGAGTTATTCGCAGCACAATCACAGGAGCGCTAGCCCTTCTGTCAATCTTCACAACCCCAGCCTTCGCAAATTACATCACTGCTTCGGTTCCACAAGCTGGTTCAGTTCTCACAACTGCACCTAATTCGATTGCAATTTCGACAGCTTCACCACTTTCAGAACAAGGAAGTTTAATAGTTGTTAATGATCCAAATGGTGTTGCGGTTGATGATGGATCCATAACAATCGATGGAAATAGTGCTGAAGTTGGTTTAGGAGAGTTAAAAACCACTGGTGTTTACACCGTTAATTACACACTTCTTTCAGATACCGATGACCCACTCACTGGTTCGTATACATTTTTATTTAATGCACCTTCAAGTTTAGGAAGCCCATCGCCAGCGCCAACCCAATCATCTGTTGAAGCGACTACCGAGAATATGAATCTGAATAATGGTTCAAATGCCTTCGTTTACACACTGCTGGTAATTGCCGCCTTTGTCTTCATATTTTTGGTCTGGTATGCCAAGCAAACATTTGGTGGAAGTAAGCGATCATCAAAAACTAAGCGCAAGTAACTGAATTTAAGTAATGCATTTTTTCACTGACACGCTACAGATTCTTTCAGCGACGACGCTAATTGGCTTGCTACTTGCCATGGCCTTCTTTATTCGAGAAGAGCGCTCAAAGTTTTTACCCGAGGCGATTCGGATTCGTAATCTTGCAATTATTCCAGCAGCAGTCTGGCTAATCTCAAGCATCGGAGTTCTCTTCGTTCAATTAGCAGATTTATTAGCAATTCCAATTTCAGAGTCATTTGATTTAGTTGTCGTAAGATCTTTTCTTACTCAAACTGCACTTGGGAAGAGCTTTGCAATAAACATTGCAGCTGCAGCGATTGTGCTGATTTTGATTCCAAGAATCTCACGGACAACAGGTTCAATATTTCTCTTAGGAATTACCTTTATCGGAGTTCTTGCTCCGGTTTTTCAGAGCCATTCGAGCAGCTCTGGAAATCACGGACTAGCAATTGGTTCACTTTTAATTCACGTTATAGGAATTTCGCTATGGGTTGGTGGAATCATCGCCTTAATTTTGATCAATAAATCAGAGCGGATAATCGCAATTCCACGTTTTAGCACTCTGGCACTTTGGTCGGCAATTGCAGTATTTTCAAGTGGTGCAATAAATGCCTGGACTCGATTAAATTTTCGAGATGCGTGGAACTCTCAATATGGAAACTTGGTAATTTACAAAATTGTCTTGGGCGCTATTTTAATTTTTATAGGTGCTATCCACCGAAAATACCTTATTAAAAAGCTTGAAGGATCTAAGCAAATTTTTCAGCTCTTAATTGTGGAAGTTTTCATCATGATTGCCGCAATTAGCGTTGGTTCGTGGCTCTCTTCAAGTGAGCCGCCAGTTCCTGAAAATCCAAGAGATGTAGGCATTGCAGAAATAATCGCAGGAAGTCCGATGCTGCCAGCCCCAGATCTCAACAATGTTCTTTGGACCTATGTCCCGGATGCCGCGATTATGGGGCTCCTGATTTTTATTACTGCGCTGTATATAAGAGGAGTAGTAATCCTGGCGAAGCGTGGCGACAAGTGGCCGATAGGTCGAACTATCGCATTTGCATTTGCAATTGCGGCTACAGATTTTGCAACAAGTGGTGGACTCGGTGCTTATGCACGTTTCTCATTTTCTTATCACATGGTCTCTCACATGATTCTTGGAATGGTCGCACCGATTGGATTTGTTCTAAGCGCACCAATAACACTTGCACTTCGGACCTTACCGATTGGCCGAACTCCGGATGAGCGCGGAATTCGTGGAATTCTAATCACACTTCTGCATTCAAAGTATTTTCAAGTTATTTCAAATCCAATTGTTGCGCTAGCAATCTTTGATGGCTCGCTCTTTGCGCTTTATATGACACCGTTATTCGGAGATTTAATGCAGAGCCATTTTGGACATCTCTTCATGAGCCTTCACTTCTTACTGGCTGGCACGCTCTTCTTCCATGTAATTGTGGGAATTGATCCGTCACCAAAGCGGGTTCCGTACATCGTTCGAATAATCATTTTATTTGCGGCAATGAGTATTCACGCCTTCTTCTCAATTGCACTTATGTCAACAACAACGCTCTTAGATGGTGGCTACTTTGCAAGTCTGGATCGGCCTTGGTCGACCGATTTGTTAGCAGATCAGAAAGCAGGAGGCGCGGTTGGTTGGGCCATGGGAGAAATCCCAATCTTGATTGCACTAGTTGCAACCTTTATTCAGTGGACAAGGGATGACAAGAAAGAAACTAGACGCATTGATCGAGCCGAAGATCGAGCAGCGGCCATGGGCGAGGATGATGAATTAGCAAAATACAATAAATACCTTGCGGAATTGCGACGACTAGACGAAACCAAAGAAAGTTGAGTTAATTAAGCCATGGAAGCGTTAATCGGCGAGGAATACGAAGCACTGCGAGAAAGCGTGCGCGCACTTGCGACCAAGAAAATTGAACCCTTTGCAAAAGCCGTTGATGAAGAGTCCCGATTTCCGCAAGAAGCTTTTGAAGCTCTGCAATCGGCGGATCTTGCAGCGGCACATGTTGATTCTAAATATGGTGGCCAGGGAGCCGATGCACTTGCAACTGTAATAATTATTGAAGAAGTTGCTCGGGTTTGTGGATCTTCATCGCTAATCCCAGCGGTAAATAAATTAGGTTCACTTCCACTTATCTTGGCCGGCAGTAGCGAACTTAAAGAGAAGTATTTAACTCAGCTTGCAGCAGGAAAAGGTTTCTCTTACTGCCTATCTGAATCTGAAGCCGGATCTGATGCTGCAGCAATGAAAACTAAGGCCATTAAAAGTGGAAGTGATTGGATCATCAGCGGAAGCAAGAAATGGATTTCAAATGCTGGTTTCTCTGATTTTTATACCGTGCTTGCCCAAACTGATCCAGCTCTCGGAGCAAAAGGTATTACAGCATTCGTTATTGAAAAGAGTGATGCCGGAGTTTCATTTGGGGCTCATGAAAAGAAGATGGGTTTTCGTGGTTCACCAACGCGTGAAGTTTATTTCGATAGCGTGAAAATCTCAGATGATCGACGACTCGGTGAAGTTGGTTCTGGTTTTGGACTAGCGATGAAGACTCTCGACCATACCCGAATCACAATTGCAGCCCAGGCACTTGGAATCGCACAAGGCGCATTTGAAGTTGCCACAAAGTATTCACACGAACGTAAACAATTCGGTAAGGAAATCTTTGATTTTCAAGGCGTGCAATTTATGTTGGCAGATATGGCGATGAATATCGCCGCAGCTAGAGCGTTGACTTATTCTGCTGCTGTAAAAAGTGAGCGCGGTGAGAAAGATTTAACCTTCTTCTCAGCTGCAGCAAAGTGTTTTGCAACTGATGTAGCAATGAAAGTTACGACAGATGCGGTTCAAGTTTTGGGTGGATATGGCTATGTTTCAGATTACCCAGTAGAGCGCATGATGCGCGATGCGAAACTAACTCAGATTTATGAAGGCACCAATCAAGTGCAACGAGTTGTTATGGCTCGCCATCTTGGTGAACTTAATTAGAGAATCGCACTATTAGATCTGGTGTTGCAACCGCATTTAACTTTATATCGTGCGCCTCGACCGGAAATGGTTCAACTGTTAGTTCTCCGGAATAGATAAGTCCGATTCGCCAGGCTGAGATATTTGCAAGAGCCCGGTCATAAGAACCGCCACCTTGGCCCAAGCGATGGCCTTCGCGAGTTGCATGAAGTGTAGGAACAATGACAATATCTAACTCATCACTTGAAATCGCTTCGCCAATTGGCTCGAGAATCTTTCCAACTTTTTTTAACTTTGACTCATCACCGCTCCAGATAACCCATTCCAGACTCTTATCTTTTAACATCCTTGGAAGCGCTAATCTCTTCTGACTTCGAAGTAATTCCATATTTAAATCTTTGGTTGCTGGTTCATCGCCATATGAGATGTAACTCGCAATTGTCTTCGCGCTCTGAAATTCCTCGGATTTAATAATGTGGGTCCAGGTTTCAGTCAAATCCCGAAGTGATCGTTCAGAACGAAATCGCTTTCGAAGTTCCTGCTTTTTAGAATTCGCTATATCCACGGAAATACTCTATTTAAGAAGTAAGGTTTAGTCATGGAACAACAGCCGAGCGTCGAAGAGCTCTTAGCCAATCTTTTAGATATTGCAGCGCCACTAGCACCATTTGATATGCCGCTATTAGATGCTCATGGCGCAACCCTTGCAAAAGATATATTTGCAGGCGAACGTTTGGTATTACGTGGTGGGACCAGAATTAGATCAACCCAGATTGGATTAGCAGCATCTATCGGTTTAGATAGATTGCCAACCCTTCCGCATCCAAGAGTTGTAGTTATTTCTGCCGGTGATGATTTAGTTGAGCCAGGACAAGCCCTTGAAGATTCAGATGATGAGTTTGAAACTAACTCTTGGATGCTAACTTCTGCAGTTCGGGAAGCTGGAGCGAATGGTTTTCGAGTTCATACAATTCCAGAGAATCATGAACAATTAAGAGAGGTAATCGAAGATCAATTAGTACGTGCAGATTTAATAGTTATAAGCGGAGAGCGCCACGATGAATCATTTGAATTAATCACAGCAGTGCTAAAAGAACTTGGTGAGATAACAACCGTCCGTCCCAAGATGAGCGAGAGCGGGCTGCACAACTTTGGCTTAATTGGTCCTGATAAAATTCCAGCCATAACTCTGCCTGGTGATCCAGTAGTTGCGGGAATTGCAGTTGAGATTTTTGTTCGTCCAATGATTCGGAAAATGGCTGGAGCGCCAAATATTTTCCGCAATCAACTTAAGGCGAAGTTAAAGAGTTCGATTGATGTGACTCCAGGTGAGAGCGGTTACATCAGGGCGCTACTTAGATCTGAAAATGGCGTAGTGGCAGTTCCTTTGGATGTTCAAGGTGATCTGGTTTCGCTCTCCGATGCAAATGCTTTCATAATTGTTCCGGAAGATTCACACAGCCTGAAAGCAGGCGATGTTGTAGATGTAATGGTTCTTGATCGGAGTTCAAACTAAGTTGGCCACAAATTCAACCTGGCCCATAAAACTTTACGAGAACGAATTAATTTTGCGACCACTTCGTTTTAAAGATAAGCGGGCTTGGGATTTATCAAGGGCAAAAAATCGGGAATGGTTGACGCCCTGGGAGGCGACTAGGCCAGAAATAGATTCGCACTTGGGCTTGCCGACTTACTTTGGAATGGTTCAGTCCTATCGCCGAGATGGTCTGGCCCTTCGATCTATTTCACTTGGAATTTGGTTAAAGGAAAATGGGGGCGAGGTTTTTATCGGCCAAATAACTTTGGGCGGAATCGTTTTTGGGGCCATGCGTGGTGGCCATATCGGTTATTGGATTGATCAGAGTTATGCGAATAAGGGATATACATCTCGGGCAGTTTCGTTGCTGACCGAATTTGGCTTAGAAACATTAGCTCTGCATCGGATTGAAATAAATTTAAGGCCAGAAAATGATGCTTCTAAGCGGGTGGCTGAAAAATGTGGCTATATTTTTGAAGGTATACGGCCTAGATATTTACATATTGCAGGTGCTTGGCGCGATCATCTAACTTATGTAAAAGAGAATCCAAAAATTAAGTAAGACCTTTTAATATAGACATACCGCCTAAATCCCCGAGATTTACCCCGCCTAGAATTATCGTTCTACTCCATGGCCTCCGGTTTTATCTACCTAATCATCCTTGGGATGTGGGCGGCCTATTTTTTACCAAAATGGATGGTCAGCCACGATTTAGCTTCGGGAAAATCTGCCGAGAGATACAAGAGTGCAATGCGCGTAGTTGGTGAAACTGGTTCGACGCTAATCGCGAATGAGGGCGATAATCTTAAAAAACAGAACCAAATAGCAAATCGTAGAATTGTTTTTGGATTACTAACATTTGCACTTGTTGTTATTGGCGCGCTCTGTGTTGTAGGAGTTTTTGCAACTTCCGTATTTTTAATTCCGACAACTGCATTGGCGATTTATACAATTCATGTACGGCGCCAAGTTGTAGCGGCGCAACTTAAGGCGCGAAGAGTTAAAGCCTTTGAAAAAATCTCTTCTGCAGCAGTTATCACCGAACCAATTGAAAGAGTGACTTTCTCTTCTAAAGTTGATTTTGTTTCTGAAAATAAAGAACACTGGATTCCACTAATCGAACGTATCGATACCGCAGGTGTAGTTGTAATTCCTAAAGATGGGACCGCTTGGCAACCGACAAGTGTTCCAAGACCAACCTATGCGACAGCGCCTAAAGCGATACCTTCTAATCGGGTAATTGATTTAACAATCCCGGGCGCTTGGATTGCTTCGCAGCAGGCAAGTTCGGAATCCGAATTACTTCCTTCGCGTGATGAACTATTTGATCAAGAGCTTGCCGAAAATGCGGCTAACGAGAAATATGGCGCAGTAAACGAATAGTTAAGTTAGATCCAAGACGGGAACCACATTCGGTCAGACCAAGAATTATAAGTAATCGGCAGACCTAAGAATATTGGTAGAAAATAAAGGAAATTCACCAGAACAATTGCAGTGAAAATAACCGCGATTCTTCTCTGGTTCTTAGGCACCTTACTTAGCAAATACACCAAGGTGAGCAGCAGAAAAGGCTCGAATGCAATTGCATAGAAACTGAACATGGTCCGTTCTTGAATCGCAAACCAAGGTAGATAACTTGCGCCAATTACAACTAATAAAATCTCAGCTTGCCAGTCACGCTTACTTACCCAATAACCAATTGTTACAAGCAGAGCCAGTGTTGCTGCCCACCAAAGAATTGGTGTGCCGAGTGCCAAGATTTCCTGCGAACAACTTGCGCCACCACAGCTCTTTGGAGTTTCATAGAAGAATGAAGTTGGCCTTCCTTGAATCAGCCAGCTCCAAGGATTGGCCGAGTATGGATGTGAATCAGTTAACTTGGTATGGAAGTTTAGGATTTCAGAGTGATAATGCCAGAGTGAGAAAAGCGGATTTGAAGAGTAATTACGGTCCCAACCAGTATTTGTTATAAACCAACTAAACCACGAAGCTATGTAGATGAATACGGGAAAGATTCCGAACTGTAAAAATCTAAAGAGCAAGTTTCTACGAGCCATCTCTCGGATTGGGAATTGCAATCCGAGATAACGATTTTTTCGAATATCTAAAATCAGAATGTAGAACGCAAGTGCAATTAGAACATAGAGTCCACTCCACTTTACAGAGCAAGCTAGACCGAGAGTGAGAGCACTTATCCAGTATTTACTATGAAGAAATGCAAGGACAGCAATCTGAATAAAGAAAAGTAAGAAGATATCTAAAAGCGCAATTCTAGAGTGGACTAAATGCAATCCATCTAAGGAGATCAGGGAGGCCGCAAAAACACTGAGTAGCTTGTTATTAAATAGTTTCTTTGCTGTGAAATACATCAAGATGATTGAAATAGATCCCACAATCGCAGCTGCAAAGCGCCAACCAAATTCATTATTCCCAAAGAGTTTTATTCCACTTGCAATAAGCCACTTTCCAGTAGGCGGATGCACGATAAATTGGGCAAGGCCGCTCTCCGAATCAATCTCAACACCCTTTTGCAAGAGCGATTCGGCATTTGTCGCGTAGTAAATCTCATCAAAGATTTTGCCCTTAGGGCTATCAAGATTCCACAATCGAAGGGCCAGTCCAAAGAGCCCAAAGCTCAACGCGTAAACCCAGTCCCGAGATATCCGCAACGTGGTTGTCATAACAGAAGCCTAAAGCCTGCGAGAATTACCCAATGCTAATTCTTGCTGCGATTCCGTTAGGCAATCCTGCTGATGCCTCGACGAACCTGCGCGAAGCGATTGTTAGCGCTAAATTCATTGCTGCCGAAGATTCTAGGAAATTTTCTAGACTCTGTTCAGATTTGGGAATCACTTATTCGGCAAAGATAATTTCCTTCTTTGAAGGCAATGAAATCGAACGCCTAGAAGAGCTTGTTGCAATTTTAGAGAGCGGTTCAGATTTACTTGTTGTAACAGATGCCGGAATGCCAGGGATCAGTGATCCTGGTTATCGCTTAGCTCGCGCCGCGGTAGAAAAGAATATCAAGATAAAAGTTTTGCCTGGTCCGAGCGCAGTTACTACTGCACTTCTTTTATCGGGCCTACCAAGTGATCGATTCTGTTTTGAAGGTTTTGCACCACGAACTAGCGGTGCTCGAACAACTTGGTTTGAAAATCTGGCAAATGAAACTCGCACAATAATTCTCTTTGAAGCCCCACATAGATTATTAGAGAGTCTGGCTGATGCAGTTTCGGTCTTTGGCCCAAATCGACTTGGCGCGATCTGTCGTGAGATGACAAAGACTTACGAAGAGGTTATTCGCGGTGATTTAGAAACCCTTCATAACTGGGCCGCGGCTACTGAAATCTTGGGCGAAATAACTTTAGTTATCGCAGGCTTTGATCCGGATTCTCGCCAATTTACTGAAGCAGATTTGATTGCAGAAGTATTGAAACAAGAGGCTGCCGGAATCTCGCGCAAAGAGGCCATCACAGAGGTGGCAAGAATTACCGGAAGAGCTAAGCGAGAAGTCTTCGACGCAATGGTTACGCATAAATCTCAAGATAGGGTTACCCCATGAGCGCCGAAAAATCCTTCTACTTAACGACGCCTATTTATTATGTAAATGATGCGCCTCATATTGGGCATGCATACACAACGGTCGCTGGAGATGTCTTAACTAGATGGCATCGCCAACGCGGCGAAAGTGTCTGGTTCTTAACTGGCACCGATGAGCATGGCGAGAAAGTAATGAATACCGCCGCAGCAAATAACGTTAAACCACAAGATTGGTGCGATCGTTTAGTTGAAGAAGCTTGGAAGCCAAACTGGAGCGCACTAAATATCGCAAACGATGATTTCATTCGCACAACTGAAGTTCGTCACGAAGAACGTGTTCAAAGATTTATGACACTTCTAAAAGATAATGGCTATATCTACGCTGGGAAATTTGAAGGCCCATATTGCATTGGTTGCGAAGAATTCAAATTACCTGGTGATTTAGATGATGGAAAGTGCAAAATCCATGGCAAGCCAGTAGAAATGCTCTCTGAAGATAATTGGTTCTTTAAGCTTTCAGCCTTTGTTCCACAACTACTTGAGCATTATAAAAATAACCCTGAAGCTTGCGAGCCAGCAAGTGCGCGCAACGAGGTAATTGCATTTCTTGAAAGTGGCGTTCGCGATTTATCAATATCAAGATCCACATTTGATTGGGGTATTCCGGTTCCTTGGGATACCGATCAAGTTATTTATGTCTGGTTTGATGCGCTTCTAAATTATGCGACAGCCGTTGGACTTGGCGATGATCCAAATTCTGACGGTGGCAAAAAATTTGCAAAGACTTGGCCGGCAGATGTGCACTTGGTCGGCAAAGATATTCTCCGCTTCCACGCTGTTATCTGGCCTGCGATGTTGATGGCTGCAAATGTTGCGATCCCTAAGAAAGTTTTTGCCCACGGTTGGTTATTGGTCGGTGGCGAGAAGATGAGTAAATCAAAGTTAACCGGAATCGCACCAAGCGATATCACCGATCACTTTGGTGTTGATGCCTTTAGATATTACTTCTTACGTGCAATTCCATTTGGCACCGATGGCTCTTTCTCTTGGGAAGATATGTCGGCCCGATACACCAGTGAACTCGCAAATGATTTCGGCAATCTGGCATCACGTTTAATTGCAATGATTGAGAAATACTGCAATGGCACAATCCCAGCCGTTGCAAAAGATGCAGAATTATCAGCGATGCTTGAAACAACTGTGGCTGCTGCGGATAAAGCGATGGTCGCTCTGGATTTCCAAGGTGGGATCAGCGCCATTATGGAATTCTGCAAGCGAGTAAATGGTTATGTAACTATCAAAGAACCTTGGGCTATTGCGAAAGATGAGAGCCGCACTGCAGAACTAAACGAAGTTCTATATAACACTGCTGATGCAATTCGTGCACTTGCAGTTTTGTTGCATCCAGTTATGCCAGCCACAACGCAGACGCTCTGGGAATCTATCGGAGCGCAAGCAACACTTGGCAATATTGGAGACCAAAAAATTTCTGAAGTTTCAAAATGGGGAGTTTTACCACAGGGCTGCAAAGTTACAAAGGGCGCAGTCTTATTCCCAAGATTGGAATAACAAGTGGCAGATCGACACAATCGCGATCTTGATCGCCAACCGGCTCCGCTTCCAGAACCACTAAATGTTAATTGCGTTGATGCACATGCTCATATTGAAATCATCACAAATGGCGAACCTGATGCACCGGAAGTCGGCAAAGTTTTAGCAGATGCAAAGAGCGTTGGTATCGATCGTATTGTTCAAGTTGGATATTCAGCCGAACAATCCGAATGGGGCGTAAAAATGGCCGAACATTGGCCAAACGTTTTAGCAGCAGTTGCTCTGCATCCAAACGAAGCGCCAGTAGTTGAAGATTTAGAGGCTGATCTCTTAAAGATTGAGAAACTATCAACTCATCCACGAGTGCGGGCAATCGGTGAAACTGGCTTAGATTTCTTCCGAACCGAGCCAGCGCTGCAAGAGCGACAGAAGTATTCCTTTCGGCGCCATATTGAATTAGCGAAAAAAGTAAATAAAGCTCTGGTAATTCATGATCGAGATGCCCACCGCGCGGTTCTTGATCTATTGATTGAAGAGGGCGCTCCCGAAAAAACTATTTTCCACTGCTATTCCGGAGATGCCGAGATGGCCCGAGAATGTATTGAAAATGGCTACATCCTCTCCTTTGCCGGAACCCTTACCTTTAAAAATGCACCAGCACTTCGCGAAGCGGTAAAACTCGTTCCGATCGATCAGCTTCTAGTTGAAACCGATTCACCATTCTTGGCCCCGATGCCACATCGAGGAGCGCTTAATACTCCGGCACAAATCCCAACCATTTTACGTTTCATGGCCGAAGAGCGCGGCGAAGATGTAGATGAATTAGCTAATGCAATTTCAAATAATTGTGAACGTCTATTTGGGCCATTTGCTTAAATGAGTAACTTACTTGGCGCAGTTGAAATTCGTGAGATTGCCGAACGTATTGGAGTTCGACCAACTAAAAAACTTGGGCAAAACTTTGTGGTCGATGCAAATACCTGCCGCAAGATAGTAAAGAGCGCTGATGTCAGACCAACGGATGTAGCGCTAGAAATCGGACCAGGTTTAGGTTCGCTAACTCTTGCGATGATGGAATCTGCACGAGAAGTAATTGCAATTGAAATCGATGATCGCCTCGCAGCCGAACTTGTAGAAACCGCAAAGCGCCATGGTTTTGATACCAGTAATTTAACAATTATCAATGAAGATGCAATGAACATCTCAACACTTCCAATCGAGCCAACCGTTCTGGTTGCAAATCTTCCATACAATGTTTCAGTTCCAGTACTTCTCCGCTTCCTTGAACTATTTCCAACCCTTAGATCTGGTGTTGTAATGGTGCAGAGCGAAGTGGCTGATCGCTTGGTTGCTAAACCAAATAGCAAAACTTATGGAAGTCCCTCAGTGAAGGCGACTTGGTGGGCAGATTTAACTTCTGCAGGAACTGTAAGTCGTTCAATTTTCTGGCCAGTGCCAAATGTTGATTCTTCGCTGGTCCGATTCGTCCGCCATCAAAGTGCTGGAGATGAAGCACTACGTAAGTTGGTCTTCAAGATTATTGATGCCGCATTTGCCCAACGTCGAAAGATGATGCGGGCTGCACTTAGCGATATGTGCGGTGGCAGCGCCGCTGCAAGTTCGATTATTGAAGCAAGTGGCATTGACCCAACAATTCGCGGTGAGGCCCTAGAACTAGCGGATTTTATAAAGATTGCGATTACGCTTTCTAAATGATAACCCGTGGCGTAGTTGTCCGAGTTCCGGCCAAGATAAATTTGCAGCTTGCTGTTGGCCCGCTAGGCGCAGATGGTTTTCATGAAGTCACAACTGTCTTTCAAGCAATCTCACTCTTTGATGATGTAACAGTCAAACATGCACCGGAGAGCTCTGGAATTTCATTAACCCTTTCTGGTGCGACTTCAAGTGGAGTTCCGGTAGATGATGAGAATTTAGCAATGCGCGCTGCAAAATTAATGGCAGAAAAATATGATCTCTCAACTGATCTAGTTATTCACTTAAAGAAAGAGATTCCAGTTGCTGGCGGAATGGCTGGCGGCAGCGCTGATGCTGCGGGAGTCATAGTCGCAATGGATGCGCTCTTTGATGTTGGATTATCGAGAGATGAAATGGAGACAATCGCGGCGCAACTCGGAAGTGATGTTCCTTTTGGAATTTCCGGTGGGATTGCAATTGGTCTTGGTCGCGGTGATCAACTGACCCCAGCGCTAAGTCGCGGAAATTATCACTGGGTATTAGCGCTGTCAGGTCAAGGACTTTCAACACCAGCTGTTTATCAAGAGTGTGATCGATTGCGTGAAGGTTTAGATATTGCAAGTCCTCAAGTTAGTGATTCGATGATGCAGGCACTTCGTGCAGGTGATCCAGTTGCGTTAGGTGCAGCGCTTTCAAATGATTTACAAGCTGCTGCATGTTCATTGCGCCCAGCGCTTCGATTGGTTTTGGATGTTGGTCGTGACTACGGAGCATTGGGAAGCATCGTTTCTGGTTCAGGTCCGACTGTTGCATTTTTGGTTGAGGATGAAGAGAAATCAATGGATTTAACAGTTGCGCTAAGTTCTAGTGGAGTTGTGGCTGGAGTGGTGCGGGCGAGTGGGCCGGTGCATGGGGCGCGGGTAATAGAGACGGTTTAGTTAGCTAGAAACGCTTTGAAGTTTGGTGGTATCGATAGTTATAGGGAAGAATTCAGGTTCCGCCATTGTGTAGTGGCTAGCACATGGGCCTTTGAAGCCCAGGGTCCAGGATCGATACCTGGTGGCGGAGCCACCTTAATCCTTAAAGTGAGGGAAGTGGAAGGAGTTGGACTTGAACAAGTCAGTCGACTCTTCTGCCAAATTAGAAGTAGCAAAGTTAGATGTAGCAATAGTTTTAGCAGCCGGCGAGGGAACTCGCATGAAATCTCAAACTCCAAAAGTCTTACATTTTATTGCTGGCAGAACAATTATTGATCATGTCTTATATCAAGTAAGTAAATTAAATCCGGCGCAGTTGCGGGTTGTTGTTGGCGCTGGCCGCGAAGCGGTAGAGCCACATGTAAAGCAGATAGCTCCAAATTCAATTTCGGTATTTCAAGCAGAGCGAAATGGCACCGGCCACGCAGTTCAGTTGGCGCTCGCAGATTTGAAAGCAAGTGGCACTGTTTTGATTTGTGCTGGCGATACCCCACTTCTTCGCAGCGAAACTCTTGCTGAATTTATTGCGGCACATAATGAAGCAAAGAACGTAGTTTCAGTTCTGACCGCAGAGTTCCCAGACCCAACCGGGTATGGCCGAATCTTGCGGAATGAAGCTGGCGAAATAGTTGCAATTGTAGAAGAGCGCGACGCTTCGGAAGAAATAAAATTAATTGATGAGATAAATACTGGGGTCTACCTATTTGATATCGATGCACTTCGCGCAAGTGTTGCGAAGCTAAAGAGCAATAATTCGCAGGGCGAGCTCTACCTGACTGATGTGATTGCAGATATCAAAGCAGCTGGTGGCAAGGCTGCTGCCGTTCTTTCAAATGATTACAGCGAAACTTTAGGCATAAATGATCGTTCACAACTCGCAGATTGCGCCGCGATTATGCGCGATCGAATCAATTACCAACATATGTTAAATGGTGTAGAAATCGTTGATCCAACAACAACCTGGATAGATTCAAATGTAACTATCGAAGCTGATGCAACTATATTTCCAGAGAGTTGGCTTGCAGGCACAACAACAGTTGGTGCTAAAGCAATTATCGGACCGCGCACAACTTTAATGAATGTAAAAGTTGCAGCCGGCGCATCAGTCATTGAATCTAATTGTGTTGATTGCGAAATCGGGGCCGGTGCCAAGGTTGGTCCATATTCATATTTGCGCGCTGATACATCGCTTGCGGCTGGAGCCAAGGTTGGTGCATATGTTGAGATTAAGAATTCAAGTATTGGCGAAGGCACAAAGGTGCCGCACCTTTCCTATGTCGGGGATGCAGAAATTGGTTCTGGCACAAATATTGGCGCGGCCACGGTCTTCGTAAATTATGACGGCGTTGAAAAACATAAGACAAAAGTTGGCAATGAAGTTCGAATCGGAAGCGACACCATGTTAGTTGCACCGGTTTGCATTGGAGATGGCGCATACACTGCGGCTGGGTCAGTAATTACTGATGACGTTCCTGCCGGAGCCATGGGTGTTGCAAGATCTAAACAACGTAATATTCTGGGCTGGGTGCTTCGCAAGAGATCCGGAACAAAATCTGCGCAGGCAGCAAAAGCTGCAGGTGCTACTGAAACCTCGGAACAAGGGAGCTAAGACATGAGCGAACTTCGCCTCACTTCGGAGAAACGACTAAGAATATTTACTGGTCGTGGATATCCAGAGTTAGCTGAAGGAGTCGCCGCCGAACTTGGTATCCCAATCACACCAACATCTGCATATGATTTTGCAAATGGTGAAATATTTGTTCGTTTCGAAGAGAGTGTTCGCGGAAGCGATGCCTTCGTAATTCAATCGCACTGCGCCCCAGTAAATAAGCAAATTATGGAACAACTAATTATGGTCGATGCACTTAAGCGCGCATCTGCAAAACGAATCACAGTTGTTGCACCGTTCTATGGTTATGCCCGTCAAGATAAGAAGCACCGTGGTCGCGAGCCAATTTCCGCAAGACTGATGGCAGATTTATTTAAGACTGCTGGCGCAGATCGCTTGATGGTTGTAGATCTTCACACCTCACAAATTCAAGGATTCTTTGATGGTCCAGTAGATCATCTCTTTGCACTTCCACTGCTAACAAATTATGTTGGAAGCAAAGTTGATCGCAGTAAGCTGACAATCGTTTCACCTGACTCTGGTCGAGTTCGCGTCGCCGAGCGTTGGTCAGATCTTCTTGGTGGTTGCCCAATTGCATTTATTCATAAGATGCGCGATCCCCGGATTCCAAATGAATCTTCTACCGGCAAAGTTGTTGGTGATGTAAAAGGCCAGACCTGCGTAGTTATTGATGACATGATCGATACCGCCGGAACAATTACCAAGGCCGTTGATGCTCTTTATGCTGAGGGCGCCAAGGATGTAATCATCGCTGCAACGCACGCAGTATTTTCCGGACCAGCAGTCGAACGTCTTAAGGCATCAAACGTCAGCGAAGTTGTCGTAACCGACACCCTGCCGATCCCTGAAGATTCTCGCTTCGATGGCTTAACAATCTTGCCAATCGCACCACTTCTGGCCCGCGCTATCCGCGAGGTCTTCGAAGATGGTTCGGTCACCAGCCTCTTCGACGGCCACTCCTAAAAATTTCGCTTTTTGAGAGAGATTAGATAACCTAGCCACTCGTTCCGGCGAGGGATTAAAAATCCGTAATCGACGGCTTGGCTCTCCTCGGACGTTGCTACATTAACGATTTGGATAGAGAGAGAAGCAAATGGCTGAAATTACTATTAACGCAACAAAGCGCACCGAATTCGGTAAAGGCGCATCACGTCGCGACCGTCGTGCCGGAAATGTTCCAGCTGTTATTTATGGTCACGGTGAAGCACCACAACACGTCGCACTTCCACTACGCGAACTTGGCGCAGCACTTAAGAGTGCAAACGTTCTGCTTGACGTTGTTCTTGATGGCAAGACCGAACTAACTCTTCCAAAGTCTGTTACAAGAAATCCACTAACCGGAGTTCTTGCGCACATCGACTTAGTAATCGTTCGCCGCGGTGAGCGCGTTAAAGTTGAAGTTCCAGTTCACACAACTGGTAAGCATGACGTCGATGGAATTCTTGAACACATGCACAACACAGTTGAAGTTGAAGCAGAAGCTACTTCGATTCCACAATTCCTAGAATTGAACATGGATGGAATGATGGCTGGCGAAACTCGCTATGCATCAGATGTCGTTCTACCTGCTGGCGTAACACTTGTATCTGAATCAAACATGCCAGTTATTCACCTTTCAGAGCGTTCAACAATTGTTGAAGAAGTTCCGGTTGCTGAAGCTGCTGCACCTGCCGATGGCGCTGCTGCACCTGCTGCTGATGCTGCAAAAGAGTAATTAACTAAGATAAAACTCTAATATAAAAATGAATAGCGATCGCTGGTTAGTTCTCGGACTAGGTAACCCAGGAGATCAATATGCATCTACTCGTCACAACATAGGCCAGATGGTTATCGACTATCTGGCCTCTGACGCTAAGTTTTCGAATCACAAATCAAAGACCCAGATTGCAGATATTCGCGTCGCCGGAAAATCGGTGGTCCTGGCAAAAACTCTTAGCTACATGAATGAGAGCGGCGCACCTACTAAAGCCCTTGCAGATTTTTACAAAATTGCACCCGCGAATTTAATTGTCATTCACGACGAATTAGATATTGATTTCAACACAATTCGAATCAAACTTGGCGGTGGGGATAATGGCCACAATGGTTTGAAGTCATTAACCACCAACTTTGCATCGCCTGATTACTACCGACTTCGAATGGGAATCGGAAGACCGCAGGCTCCGATAGATCCAGCAGATTATGTCTTGAAACCATTTAGCCAACCAGAGAAGAAAGAGCTTACTGATTTTATTGCCAGAGGCGCACTTGCAATTGAACGTCTAATTGAAAAAGGCTTAGATTATGCGCAACAGGAATTTAATAAGTAAATCAGCCAGTATTGCGTAGGCCAGCAGCAACACCGTTTATTGTTAACAACAGCGCTCGTCTAATTAGCGGATCAACGTTCTGATCATTTCTCACTTTATGAAGCAGCGTAATCTGCAACAAATGTAGCGGGGCTAGATAGGCATCTCGAACTTGTAGGGTGCGGGCAAGTATCTTCTGATCTCCCAGTAAATCCTGCTTAGAGGTCAATAGCAGAATCTCAGATTTAGTTAATTCGAATTCCGCTTCGATTGTGTCTAAGAAGTGATGCAGGCTTGGGTCAACCAAACTCTTCACATACTTACGGGCCATTACTAAATCTGTCTTTGCTAGCGTCATTTCAACATTACTTATGAAGGTGCGGAAGAAGTGCCAATCTTTTAACATCTCAGCAAGAACATCTGACTTTCCACTTTCACGTGCAGCCTTTAATCCAGACCCGACACCGAACCAACCAGGAACAATCTGTCTAGATTGGGTCCAACCAAAAACCCATGGAATAGCGCGAAGTGAAGCTAATCCACTTGCCGCATCAGGCCGGCGCGAAGGCCTGGAACCCAAGAACATTTCGCCAAGCTGTTCTACTGGAGTCGATGCATAGAAATATGCAGGCAGATCTGGATGATCAATTAGTTCGCGATAAGTTTTAAATGCACTTCCACTTACAACATCCATGCACGAACCCCAGTTTGCAAGAGCCTGCGGACTTTGACGTGGTGCCCGATTCAAAACTGTAGCTTCAAGTGCTGCAGCAAGTGCAAGTTCAACATTCTCTCGAGCTAAGGATGGCAGCGCATATTTATCACTGATAACTTCACCTTGCTCGGTCATCTTTATCTGACCATCAATTGATCCCCAAGGCAATGCAATTAGCGCATCGTAAGTTGGTCCGCCACCGCGTCCAACTGATCCACCGCGACCATGAAATAAGCGCAGGGTTACACCATGTTTTATTGCAACATCGCGCAGCTTTCGTTGGGCTTTATGAATCTCCCACTGCGAAGTCGCAATACCGGCATCTTTATTTGAATCTGAATACCCAAGCATTACTTCCTGCACATTTGCCCGCATGGTTACGAGTTCGCGATAGCTCTTGTCACTTAACAGATTATCTAAAATAGTGTCAGCTGTTTGAAGTTCGGCAACAGTTTCAAGTAGTGGAGCAAAGCCAACTTTTCCAAAGAGTCCAGTAATACGAGAAAGTTCAACCGCAGCTAGAACATCCTTATGAGACTTAGTCATTGAGATTATGTAGGTTTCAATAACTTCTGGCCCAAATTTGGCAATCAAATCGCGGATTGCAATAAAGGTGTCAACAGTTTTACGGGCTGCTTCATCTAGGTTCTGCAAATTCTCTAAACCAACGCTCTCAATTTGAGCCAGCGCGTGGTGATGGGCATCAGAATGCTCTCGAATATCCATAGTCGCATGTGTTAAACCAAAACTAGAAACAGTGCGAATAATTCGCTCAAGTAGACCGGTTGCGATTAATTCACCACGGTGAGACAGAAGTGAATCGCGCATCAGATTTAAATCAGCCAATAATTGCGCTGTGCTCTCATAATCACGTCCTGCAACATGTGGGCCACCAACTGCATGTCGGCGTTGGGTAAGAATTAAGCGATGGCGGATTGCAGTTGCTTTCAAACGATATGGCTCTTCAACATTTAATCTACGGAAGCGCTCTTCAATCTCTGGAAGTAGTTCAAGATCCTTTGCAACGGATGCATCCAATTCGGGCGTGGTGCCAGATATCCGAGTTGATACTGAAAGTGCTTGGCGAAGTTGATCAAGTGATGCAGTTAGCGCGCGAATAAAGTGACCAGTTTGAAGCGTGATTGCAGCGGTCGTAACACTTGCGGTGATGTTTGGATTTCCATCACGATCGCCACCAATCCAGGTCCCAAAACTTAATGGGCGAGAAGTTGGTGAAACGGTTACACCAAGACGCTTTAACTCATGAGAAAAATCATCTAAGACTTCCGGGATTGTTAATCGGAATAAGTCATCGAGATAATAAAGCGCGTTAGTCGCTTCATCTAAAGGTTCTGGACGTCCCAAACGAAGTTCATCAGTCTCCCAGAGCAGGTCGATGGTTTCGGCAAGTCTGCGATCACGTCTTGCACTAGCTGGCTGATCTAACAGTTCTGCAATCGAATTCATCTTGCTTAACACCGAACGACGAGCCGCTTCAGTTGGATGCGCAGTAAATACTGGACGGACTGAGAAATTATCAATCCAGCCCTGAATATCTTTTGTAGTGAATTCTTTACTTTCGGCTTGAACTGCAATTATGCGATCTACAGCTCTGGTTAACCAAGAGCCGCCACTGTTTCGCTCATCCGAAAGAATTCGTGCTCTGTGCACTTGCTCTGCAACGTTTGCTAAATTGAAGTAGTTACTAAAGGCTCTAACAAGTTGGACACTTTCATCAACTGAAATGTTTTCAAGAATTTCCTCGCCGCCACCTTCGCGAACAGCTTTGCGAACCTTCTCAACTAAATCGACAAGTTGTGAGCCCTCTTGGCGAACCAGCGATTCACCCAATAATTCAGTTAATCGGCGAACATCAGCACGAAGCCCGGCATCATCTGCCTGAAATTGTGGTGTCTGCTCGCTCACTGGCTAATCATTACAGGTCTAGCACCCTGGTCGAAACGAATTAAATCCTTGAATACAATTTCTCCCATAACACCCCCATCCAGATTGGATGTGGGGCTTTTGGCGTTGTTCTGGAGGCGATGAAGTGAGACTTTTATCCGCTCTCCCAGATCTTTCAATCACTACAACTCGCACCGACGGTGAACTCGTCTGCATAAATTCGATACGTTCTTACGTGCTTGCAAACCTGAGCACTAATGCACCTCTGCTAGTTATTGCACCTTCTACCCGAATCGCAGATGAACTTAGCGATGAAATTCGATCGCTGATTGGCGATCATGTAATTGATTTCCCAGCTTGGGAAACGCTTCCGCACGAGCGATTAAGTCCAAAGAGCGACACAGTTACAACACGAATTAAGGCACTGCATAAAATCAATTCTGCCAAGCCACCAAAAGTAATTATCACTTCTATTCGTGGCGCACTTCAACCAATCGTTAGCGACATCTTGGATGAAGAACTTATCTCTCTGGCTCTGGATAAAGAAGTATCGATGGCCAAACTGATTGAACGCCTCTCTTACTTTGGCTTCACAAGAACTGACCTGGTAGAAAAACGTGGAGACTTTGCAGTTCGCGGTGGAATCCTTGATTTATTTCCATCGGATTATGAACATCCAATTCGCTTAGATTTCTTTGGAGACACAATCGAAGATATTCAGTATTTTCAAGTTTCAGATCAGCGAACATATGAGGCAATTAAAAGTGAAGTAATTATTTATCCTGGCCGAGAACTTTTGATATCTGAAGATGTGAAAGAGAAGGCACGTTATCTTTCAGCAGAATTCCCACAACTTACTGAGATGGCAAGCAAGATAAGTGAGGGCATTTGTGTCGAAGGAATGGAATCTATTGCTGCTTTACTCAAACCAGAGTTCAAAAATCTGATTGAATTCTTGCCACCAAATTTTCAGGTAGTGATAATTGACCAGCCGCGAATTAAATCTCGAGCTGCAGATCTAGTAGCAACCAATCAAGAATTTCTAGAAGCATCGTGGTCGAATGCAGCTTTCGGGACTGGCGCCCCTATCGATCTCACCGGAGTAATTGCCAGTGGCGGCTATTCAACATTCGATGAAGTGCAATCGAAAATTACTGACGCGAAGTTGATGTTGTGGTCGCTAAATCCATATACCCAGAACCCTGATGATTTAGCTAACGCTGGGGCTTTAGATGATTTTCTAGAAATTCCTATTTATAGTGGCAAGTTAGAGGCCGCAATTGCAGATATCGAAAATTGGCTAGCAAATGGCTATCAAATTCTCTTTAGTGCAAGCGGCGCTGGCATTCTCGAGCGTTATCAAGCGCTCTTCCGTGAATCTGAATTAGATGGCGTTAAAGCAGTCACTAGTTCCATTGAACATGGTTTCATCAATCACAGTATTAAGTTCGCTCTGATTACCGAGAAAGATATTTCTGGGCAACGGACATCTAGCAAAGACCAAGCTCGAATGCCTTCGCGAAGAAAGAAGGCAATTGATCCAATTGAATTGCGACCAGGAGATTATGTAGTTCATGAACAGCACGGGGTCGGAAAGTATTTAGAGTTAGTAAACCGCACAGTTTCTGGCATCTCACGCGAATATTTAGTAATCGAATACGCGGCATCAAAGCGCGGCCAACCTGCAGATAGATTATTTGTTCCAACCGATACCTTGGAGCAAATAACCCGATATGTTGGCGGCGAAGCCCCTTCAGTAAATCGTATTGGTGGATCGGATTGGCAGAACACAAAGCGTCGCGCCCGCAAGGCCGTTAAACAAATCGCTGCAGAATTGATTCAACTTTATGCCGCGCGAATGAGCGCACCTGGATATGCATTCTCACCAGACACTGCTTGGCAAGGTGAACTCGAATCTGCGTTCTCGTATGTTGAAACAACTGATCAACTTGCAACAATTGAAGAAGTTAAAGCTGATATGGAGAAATCGCATCCAATGGATCGCATTGTTTGTGGCGATGTTGGATATGGCAAAACTGAAATTGCAATTCGTGCCGCATTTAAAGCAGTGCAAGATGGAAAACAAGTTGCGGTGTTGGTTCCGACAACGCTTTTGGTGCAGCAGCACTTAACAACTTTCAATAATAGATACACCGGTTTTCCGGTAAAGGTTGCTGGCCTATCGAGATTTAACACTCCAAAAGAAGGTCGCGAAATTCTTGAGGGGATTAAGACCGGTTCAGTTGATGTTGTAATCGGAACTCATCGACTGCTCTCGAAGGATGTGGAGTTTCGAGATTTAGGACTAGTGATTGTTGATGAAGAGCAACGTTTTGGCGTTGAACATAAGGAAGAACTTAAGAAGACCCGTACCAATGTAGATGTGCTCTCGATGTCAGCGACCCCGATTCCAAGGACTTTAGAGATGGCAATTACTGGCATCCGAGAAATGTCGAACATAACTACACCCCCAGAAGAGCGACATCCAGTTCTAACTTATGTTGGACCATATGATGACAAACAAGTAACCGCCGCAATTCACCGCGAACTATTGCGAGATGGCCAAATCTTTTATATCCACAATCGAGTAGAGAGCATTGATGGCGTTGTCGAACGACTAAGAAAATTAGTTCCAGAGGCACGGATCAGAGTTGCACATGGTCAGATGGGTGAGCGCGAACTTGAAGATGCAATTCTTGGATTCTGGGAGCGAGATTTCGATATTTTAGTCTGCACAACAATTATTGAAAGTGGAATCGATATTCCAAATGCAAATACTTTAATCGTTGATCGCGCCGACACCTTCGGACTTTCACAGTTGCACCAACTTCGAGGACGCGTTGGACGTTCTAGAGAACGGGCATATGCCTACTTTCTATACAACGCAGATAAGCCACTTACCGAAGTTGCACACGATCGACTTACAACGATTGCCACAAATACAGACCTGGGTTCTGGAATGCAGGTTGCACTTAAGGATTTAGAAATCCGTGGTGCCGGTAATTTGCTTGGCGGTGAACAATCTGGTCACATCGCAGAAGTTGGCTTCGATTTATATATGCGAATGGTTGGGGAAGCAGTTGAAGAATTTAAGACTGGCTTTGTTCCACAGAATGAAGATGAAGGTAAATTTAAAGAGTGCAAGGTAGAACTTCCGATCACTGCGCACATTCCAGTTGAGTACTTAACCTCGGAAAGATTGCGCCTAGATATTTATCGCAGAATGGCTGATGCCCAGAACTCGGAAGAGTTAGATGCGATTCAAGCTGAACTTATTGATCGCTTTGGAGAGTTGCCAGAAGATGCGCTGAACTTAATGTCTGTTGCGCACCTTCGAACCTTGGCAAAGAGTTTTGGATTAACCGAAGTTGTTCTCCAAGGTAAATTCTTGCGATTAGCCCCGCTGACTCTCCCAGATTCTGCGATTATGAGATTGAACCGAATTTATCCTGGTTCAATCGTGAAAGTGGCCACTTCAAGCGTATTAGTTGCGCGAACCAGCGCCCCCAATTGGATTGCAGGCGGGGAGATAGTGGATACTTCAGTTCTGCCTTGGACGATCGAAGTTCTAACCTCAATCGTTGCACCAATAAAGAAGCTAACTTAAAAATTGAAGATAAGTGAACGGGGATTTTGTGAATAACGTTAAGAAAATAGTTGCAGTGCTTGGTGCCGGATTACTTCTTTTTGTAACTGGTTGTTCAATCACAAATTCAGCAGTGACTATTGGAAAGACAGTTATCCCAATTTCAACGGTGCAAGGAACAGTTGGCGAGATAGTTGAAGAGCGCAGTAAAGTCGAAACCACCGGTTTAACTCTTGCTGTTGATGAAGAGCTAAATGTAAATGCAGTTCGATTCCATATTATTTCAGTCCTATTCGATGAACTTGCAGCGAGAATAAACATCAAAGTAACTGGTGCTGAAATCGGAGCACGTCGCGCAGATATTATTAACCAAATTGGTGGCGAAGATCGCCTGGCTTTCTCACTGGTCGGAGCCCAGATTGCAACTAGCGATTTTGAACGTTACATCCGCACGGTCCTGCTTGCTGAAAAATTAGGAGAAGCTCTAATAGCAAATGGTGACACAAGCACCGATGGCAGCGGTATTCAGAATTTAATTATTGGTATGGCCAAGGAGCTGAAAGTCGAGATTAATCCACGTTACGGTGTTTGGGATTATGAGAGCGGCAACATTGCTCCGATTGCAGATAACGCAACTGTAAAGAAGTAGACGTAATGCCAGATTCAACTTCACAACTTGAAGCCTTACGTGAAGTAATGAATCAACTCAGATCTCCGGGGGGTTGCCCTTGGGATGCTGAGCAGAGCCATGAATCACTTCTGAAATATTTATTAGAAGAGTCCTACGAATTTATCGAAGCTGTAGAAGAGAATGATCGCGCTGCAATGCGCGAAGAACTTGGCGATGTATTACTTCAAGTTTTCTTTCATGCTCGAATGGCCGAAGAACATCCAACAGACCCCTTTAGCGTTGAAGATGTGGCAAAAACGGTCGCCGAAAAACTAGTTCGTAGACATCCACATGTTTTTTCGGATACAAAAGTTTCAGGTAGCGCAGAAGTTTTAGAGAATTGGGAAGCGCAGAAAGCAGCAGAAAAGGGGCGCACTTCAGCAACTGAAGGTGTTCCACTTGGCCAACCAGCTTTGGCACTTGCAACTAAATTGATTTACCGGGCTCAGAAATATGGCCATCAAATTGCAATCGAGCATCCACTAAAATTATCGCCCGGGACTACCGAGAAAGAATTAGGTCAAGCGCTTCTCGGGATTCTTGACCAGGCACTTGCACTAGATATCGATCCCGAAGCAGCCCTGCGCTCGGCAATCAAGGGCTACATCGAGCAAATAAAGAAATATGAAGCAAGATAGCAACTCATAACAAGTTAGAATTAGCAGAAAAATAGAGGAGCATCATGGCACTTATCGAGGCAGTTCACGCACGCGAAATTTTAGATTCTCGCGGAAACCCAACAGTTGAGGTCGAAGTTGTTCTCGAAGATGGTTCAAGTGCTCGCGCTGCAGTTCCAAGCGGTGCATCTACGGGCGCATTTGAAGCAGCCGAACTTCGCGATGGTGGCAAGCGCTATCTCGGTAAAGGAGTTTTAAAGGCCGTTGAATTTGTTAACGATGAAATCGCGCCAGCAGTTTCTGGCTTCGATGCGCAAGATCAACGTTTAATTGATGAAGAGATGATTGCACTTGATGGCACAAAAAATAAGAGCCGCCTTGGTGCAAATGCAATCCTCGGTGTTTCACTTTCAGTAGCACGTGCTGCAGCAGAATCTGCAGATCTATCTTTCTTCCGTTACATCGGTGGACCAACCGCACACACGCTTCCAGTTCCGATGATGAACATTCTTAACGGTGGCGCACACGCAGATACCAATGTTGATATCCAAGAATTCATGGTTGCCCCAATTGGCGCCGAATCATTTAGTCAATCACTTCGCTGGGGCGCCGAGATTTATCACAGCCTTAAGTCAGTATTAAAACAACGTGGCCTTGCAACAAGCATTGGCGACGAAGGTGGCTTTGCACCAAATCTAGATTCAAACCGCGCAGCACTTGATCTAATTCTTGAAGCAGTTACTGCTGCTGGTTTCAAGCCTGGCAAAGACATCGCACTTGCGATGGATGTTGCTGCAACTGAATTCCATAAAGATGGCAAGTATTCCTTCGAAGGCAATAAGCGTTCAGCAGATGAAATGATTGCTTATTACGCTGATTTAGTTGCGTCTTATCCAATCGTTTCAATCGAAGATCCACTTGATGAAGATGACTGGGACGGCTGGGCAAAGATGACAGCACAACTTGGTTCAAAGATTCAGATTGTCGGAGACGATCTATTCGTTACAAATCCAGAGCGTCTGGCAAAGGGAATTGGACTTGGCACAGCAAATGCTCTTCTTGTTAAGGTAAATCAAATCGGAACACTTACTGAAACTATCGACGCTGTCTCACTCGCACACCGCAGTGGATATCGTTCAATGATGAGCCACCGTTCAGGTGAAACTGAAGACACAACGATTGCAGATTTAGCTGTCGCACTTGAATGTGGCCAGATTAAAACTGGTGCACCTGCACGTAGCGAGCGAGTTGCAAAATACAACCAACTTCTACGCATCGAAGAAGAGCTGAGCGATTCTGCACTTTATGCCGGCCGCGAAGCATTTCCTCGCTTCAAGGGCTAATCTTTAATTGCAATGGTTAAAAAAAGAAGCACATCCGCCCGCTGGTTAGTGGTTGTAACTGTTGCTTTCATTTTAGCCATCACGCTGGCTCCACCACTTCAGAATTACTTTGCCCAACGCGCACAAATCAATTCATTGCGCGCGCAGGTTAATGACAGCAACAACGCTTTAGAAAAAGCGCGTGAAGAATTAGCAAAGTGGAACGATCCAGAATATGTGGCAACCCAAGCCCGCCAAAGATTGCACTTTGTATTTCCTGGTGAGCGCCAATATATAGTTTTAGATGCACCTAAATCTGAAGAAGAAGCCAACGGTCCAGCGGCTCCGATTTCAACGTTAATTCCAAATGGTCTTCCTTGGTATGGCCGCCTAATTGCATCAATCACTACAACGAATGTGAATAAATGAGCGAAAAGGCAACTCAAGAAGATCTAGATGTAATCCAAGTTCAACTCGGTCGCACACCAAGAGATGTCCACGCAATTTCTTATCGTTGTCCTTGCGGCAAACCTGCAGTTGTTGCAACGCCGCCAAGACTTTCTGATGGCACACCATTTCCAACTTTTTACTACGCAACTTGTCCCAAGTTGACTGGCGCGATTTCAACTCTCGAAACAACTGGCATGATGGCCGAAATGCAAGAACGCCTGGGCACAGATAAAGAGTTGGCAGCCGCATATTCCAAAGCACACGAGCAATATCAAGCAGCACGAAATGAATTAGGAATGGATGTCCCGGAAGTAAAGGGAATAACAGCTGGTGGTATGCCAGACCGAGTTAAATGTTTACACTCGCTCGTGGCTCATTCACTTAGTGCAGGGTCCGGAGTAAATCCGCTAGGCGATGAAGCTTTAGCTGCGCTACCAAAATGGTGGCTAAGTGATCCATGCACTGCAAGTAATGAGGAAACCAAATGAGTCGCGTAGCAGCCATAGATTGTGGAACTAATTCCATCCGACTTTTAATCGCGGATATCACTGGTGACAATTTTCAAGAGATAACTCGCGAAATGGAAATTGTTCGACTTGGCCAAGGCGTCGATGCCAGCGGTAAATTTGATCCAGAAGCTATCGAGCGCACACTTGCTGCCACAAAAAAATATGCCGAAATCATTGCAAGTAAGGGCGTCGAAAAGATTCGCTTCTGCGCCACATCAGCAACAAGAGATGCAAGCAATCGTGATTTATTCATCGATGGCGTCCGCGAAATTCTTGGTATCGAACCCGAAGTAATTCCCGGGACTGAAGAAGCCGAACTTTCGTTTCTCGGCGCCACAAAAGGTCTAACCCACACCGAATCTCCATATCTCGTTGTTGATATCGGCGGCGGATCTACTGAATTTGTTCTTGGTGATTCCGAAGTTAAATATGCCAAGTCAGTAAACATTGGCTGCGTTCGCATGTCCGAGCGCCATTTAAATAAAGCACCACAAGATCCATTAGCAGTGCAAAAAGCAATTCAAGATATTGATGAAGCGATTGCAGATGCGGCTTACATCGTTCCAATTAAAGAAGCAAAAACCTTGATTGCAGTAGCCGGCACTGCTACAACAGTTGCCGCAGCTGCACTAGGACTTAGCGAATATGATCGACATGCAATTCATTTATCTAGAATTCCTGCGGCAAAAGTAATTGAAATTGCACAAATGTTCTCACTTATGTCACGCGAAGAAATAGCAGCACTTGGTTATATGCATCCCGGCCGCGTTGATGTAATCGCAGCAGGATCACTTGTTTTAGCCCGAGTAATGCTGGCCACCGGTGCTACTGAATTTGTTGCGTCAGAATCCGATATTTTGGATGGAATGGCTTGGGCACTAGACTGACGCTTTCGTGAATGGCCCCCGTAGTCCAATGGCAGAGACAGAGGACTTAAAATCCTTCCAGTGTCGGTTCGAGTCCGACCGGGGGCACCAA
>CAMCPZ010000004.1 GCA_945876865.1 Bifidobacterium breve
GACTTGCATGTGTTAAGCACGCCGCCAGCGTTCGTCCTGAGCCAGGATCAAACTCTCCATAGAAAGTTGTGATCTGGCAAAAAAACGAAACTAGCGTTTATAGCTATTTCATTTTTACCAATTGTTTTTGTTTCTGTACCCAATATCCGCCGCCTTTTGAGGGGCGTCGAAGTCATGGAAATACAAAGGAATTTGGCATATTTTTTCTGCTCCTGCAAGACAGGGGCAGGCCAATATATGCCGATTGGCATTGATTTTTTGCACGTTGTTGAGTTCTCAAGGTACGAATGCACACCGGTCACGGAGATTTCTCACCGATTGCAGGGCAGACCGCCAAACCTAGCGGAAGGCACACGGAAGAGCAAATCCGGTAGTCCTTCATAGAGCTTGGTCATACTTGTTACTTCAGATCGTTGCTTGGCCTTATTTACCCCGGTTTTAAAGGGTTTTTCGTCCAATTCGCAAGCGAGGGGTAAAGATAGCCGATGCCCGGGAAAGGGTCAAATTCCCTCCCCTAAAAATGGCCAAAAATGAGCCCGAAAAGGCCCCAATTGGTGCGAGGTTTATCACCGTGAAAATTGCACATTTATACGCTTAAAGATTGGGTATTTCTTTGGGCAGTTAAGAACTGCTCGACCAGAGTAGAACTTAAACGACCTCAACAGAGGCTAAATCGCGCTTACCTTTACGTAAAACTAGGAAACGACCGTGTATTAAATGCTCTTTTGAAGGCGCGAAATCCTCACCGGAGATCTTCTCGTTGTTGAGGTATGCGCCATTCTCTTTCACTATCCGTCGCGCAGCGGATTTAGATTCAACAACTCCTGTTGCAGCGAGAAGATCAACCCAAGTTGGAAATGCTTCGTTCCTATTAATGGAAACTTTTGGTAACTGCGAGAGTGCAGCAGCTAAAGTTTTTTCATCGAGTGAATTCAATTCACCTTGACCGAATAGCGCGGATGATGCAGCTTCAACCTTTTCGCTCTGATCTGAACCATGAACCATTGCAGTTAACTCACGAGCAAGTTCTCTCTGTGCTTCCCTTGCTCCCGGATTTGTTTTGCCGGTTTCAACAAGGCGTTCTATTTCAGCGCGTTCTTTAAATGAAAAGACTTTCAAATACTTTTCGACATCTGCATCTTCGGTGTTAAACCAAAATTGATAGAACGCATAAGGTGAAGTCATTTCAGGATCTAGCCAGACCGAGCCGCCCGCAGTCTTTCCGAATTTACTTCCATCAGATTTGGCCATTAATGGAATAGTGAATGCGTGCGCAGAACCACCTTCGACTTTACGAATTAAATCAAGTCCAGCAACTATGTTTCCCCATTGATCCGAACCACCCAGTTGCAATTTGCAATTGTCTCGTCGGTAAAGTTCCAGGTAATCAAAAGCTTGCAATACTTGATAAGAGAATTCAGTATAAGAAATGCCGCCACTTTCAAGGCGTGAAGCAACAGAATCTTTAGCAAGCATCTGATTAACGCTGAAATGCTTACCAATATCGCGCAGGAATTCCAGTGCTGAAACTGGCTTGGTCCAATCCAGGTTATTTGCCATGACTGCTGGATTCTTCTTTGTATCAAAGTCCAAGAATTTAGATAGTTGATTTTTAATGTTACCGACCCATTCAAGAACCACAGATTCATCATTTAGGGTGCGTTCTTCATTGCGTCCACTGGGGTCTCCGACTAGGCCAGTCGCTCCCCCAACCAATGCGATAGGAAGATGTCCCGCTAATTGGAAGCGTCGCATTACAAGAATCACAACAAGATTACCTACGTGAAGACTTGGTGCAGTCGGATCAAAACCAATGTAAAACTTAGTTGGCGCCGCCTTAAGTTCCTTAATCAAAGCATCGCGATCGGTTGTTTGAGCCAACAATCCACGCCACTCTAAATCTGCAAAGAAGTCCAAACTCATGGCTTCATCATGCCTGAAAAACGTGCAACCTCGTTGGATATCCAACTCTTGGCTTCCTTCGTGGCATCCTTCAAATCTGAAATCTGGGCAAGAACGCTAGAAGTCGAAGTTCCCAATAAAGATGTTCTCGAAGCAACTGCACCGGAGGTAGTAAGGCTGTCTCGTAGATCGGGTGCAAGTTCCGGATGTATCTTTAACAGTTGTTCATCCGAAAGTTCATGAAGTTCGATACCAGATTTTTCACACAACCGAACACACTCGCCTGCAGCTTCATGTGCTTGAGCAAATGGAACAGCCTTCTTTGCTAAATAATCTGCAATTTCGGTAGCTAGTGCGAATTCTGCTTGAGCTCCACTCGAAATAACTTTCTCATGGAATTTCGCGGTTTCAACCATCCCGATTAGCGCAGGAAGTAAGACGATTAACGTTTCAACCGAATCGAAGATTGGTTCCTTGTCCTCTTGCAAGTCACGGTTGTAGGCGAATGGGAGTCCCTTAAGTGTCGCTAATAAGCCAGTTAGATTGCCTATCAATCGACCGCTCTTGCCACGAGCAAGTTCAGCAATATCTGGATTCTTTTTTTGAGGCATGATCGATGAACCAGTTGAATAGGCATCATCAATTGTCACCCAATCAAACTCCCAAGTGCTCCAGAGTGTGAACTCCTCGCCAATTCTTGAAAGGTGAACGCCTAGCATCGCCATTACGAATAGCGCTTCCGCCGCGAAATCGCGATCGCTTACTGCATCAATGCTATTTGCTAAGACGCCATCAAAGCCAAGTAATTCTGCGCTTTTCTCTGGGTTAGGTTGCAAGGCGCTTCCGGCTAGTGCACCAGCACCTAACGGAGAAAAATTATTTCTTACTAACCAATCACCGATTCGATCCACATCTCGCAATAGTGCCTGCGAATGTTTAGCTAATTCATGCCCGAAGACAATTGGTTGGGCATGTTGTAAGTGGGTAAATCCAGGCGCCACTACTTTCGCTAATTTTTCACTCTGATCGTTAAAGACCGAAATCAGATCCGTAGTCAGTGAAGCGATTTCCAGCAGATGGTCAACCAGGTAAAGTTTGAAGTCAGCAACCACTAAATCGTTACGAGAGCGACCAGCCCTAAGTGCGCCGCCGATAGCGCCGATCTTTGCAATCAGGCCACGTTCTATCGCGCTGTGAACATCTTCATCTGAATCGTTGTAAGTAAATTTACCGGCAAGAATTTCAGTTCCCAAGGCTTTCAATCCTGCGCGAATGACTTCGCCATTGCCAGCAGCAATAACTCCCGAGGCGATCAAGCCATCTAAATGTGCAAGATTTACCTTGATGTCATAAGGCGCAAGACGCCAATCGAATTCCACACTGCGAGAGAGCGCGGCAACCACCGATGATGGTTCCGCTGAAAATCTTCCACCCCAAAGCGCCATTTAATTCCTCTTTCCTTTTGGCTTGTTTGTTCTGGTTGCATAAGTTGTGATTGATTTTGCAAGTTCGGCTCCGCCGTTTGCAGTCTTAGCGACTACCAATACCGTGTCATCCCCAGCGATAGTTCCGATGGCGCTCTTGAGAAGACCGTTCAATGAGTTACGGTCGATCGCACTCGCCAACAACTGCGCACCACCAGGCGGGGTTCGGACTACCGCTAAATTTCCACTCGCAGTAACGCTCATAATCAAATTCGCCGCTGAACTATTTTTCGAATTAGCTTCTTCCGGAATTACATACTGGAATTCACCATTCGCATCTCGAACCCGAGTCGCACCTAAATCTTCCAAATCGCGGCTAGCCGTTGCTTGGGTAACTTTCACACCCTCGCGGGCAAGCAACTTCACCAAGTGGGATTGCGATTCAACGCCACCTTGTTTAATCATTTTCGCTATCAGCGCCTTACGTTGATTTGATGTGAGGTTTGTTTTAACGCTCATAATTAGACGACACCTTTCTGAAGACCTCGATGAAGTGTGAAACTTGAGAATCCGCAACAATCAGCGGAGGTGCGATCCGAATTACGGAATCCGAAGTGGCATTAGCTAGGACTCCATTTTGTTGAAGATCAGTTATGATTTTTTTTGCAATTGGCTCTTTAAGAACTATTCCAATCAAGAGTCCCGAACCACGAACAGTGGAAACCATAGGATTCTTGGAAATTTCTAATTTCAAGGTTAACTCGAGGTTTTTAACGCGTTCCAAAATCTTCTCATCTTCCAAATACTCAATTGAAGCAAGAGCTGATGCGCAGGCAACTGGACTTCCGCCGAAAGTGCTGCCATGAGAACCTGGCTCGAAGAGTGACGATGCTTCTCCAATTGCAATCATTGCGCCCAGTGGTAATCCACCACCAAGCCCCTTAGCCAAAGTAATCACATCTGGCGTGACGCCCTCGTGTTCGAAACCGAACCATTCTCCGGTCCTACCCATTCCGGTCTGCACGCAATCGAAAACTAGAAGAACGCCGTGCTTCGAAGTTAGTTCGCGCAAGGTTTTTAGGTAACCAAGATCTGGGACAACAACGCCATTCTCGCCCTGAATCGGCTCGACAATCACCATGGCGACTTTTTTGCCTATAGCTTTCTTGGCAGCCTTAACATCGTTGAATGGAATAAAAGTGACGTCTTTCAGAAGCGGAAGAAACGCTTTGCGTTTGGCAATTTGGCCGGTGATTGAAAGGGCGCCGATGGTCCTTCCGTGGAACGAACCTAAAGTCGAAACTACTTTCTTGCGCCCACTTAACCTAGAAAGCTTAAGCGCTGCCTCATTGGCTTCGGCTCCTGAATTGCAGAAAAACACCTTTGCTTCAGTCGAACCAGTTAGCTCCTTCAATTTTTCTGCTAACTCAATCGCACGAGGATGAGAGTAAAGATTGCTCACATGTCCAAGTTCGGTTACTTGTTTCGTGACAGCTGAGATAAGAGCTGGGTGGGCATGGCCCAGAATGTTTGTTGCGATTCCACCAAGAAAATCTAGATACTCATTTCCATCGGCGTCCCAAACTTGAGCCCCTAGCCCTTTGACGAGAGAAATCTCCGGAGTTCCGTAGTTGTTTTGCAGCGAAGATTTCCAACGCTCTTGCAGCAATTGGTTTTTGTTAGTCAAGGTGACACCAACGTTCCACCTTCGCCATGAAGTGCAAGTTCAACGCTAGAAACTTCTCGACCATCAAAAATCTGGACTTTCTTTGCTCCAGATTTAATTGCATTGATTGCTGATTCTGCCTTTGGGATCATTCCACCTTCGAGCGTCTTTGAAATTTCAGAAAGTTCAATGATGCTAATGTTCTGAATCAAGGAATCTTTATCAGGCCAATTGCGATATATACCTGAAACATCGGTTGAGAAGAGCACTGAATCAACGTTTAGCGCCCCACCGATTGCGCCAGCAATAATGTCAGCATTCATATTCACTGCTTGTCCATCAGTAGTAATCGAAACTGGTGAGATCACCGGAGTGATACCAAGATCCATCTGGGCAATCAGATAGTCAGGATTTACCGAAACAACTTCGCCCACTAAACCAAGCTCTGGCTTCGATATTTTGGCGCGAGTTACATCCCCATCTCCAGCCGTTAAACCCACGGCATTCACTCCGAGAGCGATTAACTGATTAACCAACTTCCTCTGAACTTCCCCACATAAAGTGCGCTGAACGATCGCGAAAACTTCGGGTGTAGTTTTGCGCAATCCTCCGATCATCTCGCTTTTCACACCATGAATTTCTAACTCTTTGTTGATTGCTGGACCACCACCATGAACAATGACAATCTTCTTGCCTGCTTTAATTTGCTTTGACAGAAGCGAAAGGACTGGATCTATCCCCTGGTCATCTGAGATTGCATGACCCCCGTATTTGAAGAGAATCATTACTTAGCAGCTAACTGATTTAGTCCGGTTGTTTCTGGATAACCACACATCAAATTCGCATTCTGAATTGCCTGGCCAGCCGCACCCTTGCCCAAATTATCAATCGCGACAGATACCATCAAGCGATTAGCATGCTCGTCAACCGCAACTTGCAAGAATGCAAAATTGGTTCCTATAGTCATCGAAGTCTGCGGGAGCTCTCCGATTGGCAGCACTTTAACAAAATCAGATTTCGAGTAATAGCCAGAATAAACTTGATGTGCTTGATCTGTTGAAATTATCTTCTTCAACTGCGAACTTACAGTCGCCAAAATGCCCCTTGGCATTGGAGCCAGGATTGGCGTAAATGAAAACTTAACCGGAGAATCTCCTATAGCGCTTAGGCACTCTTCGATTTCTGGTGTGTGTTGATGAACACCACCGAACTTGTAAGAACCCATGTTGTTCATAACTTCGCTAGCCGAAAGATTGATTTTTGCATTTCTACCAGCACCGGTTGTACCGCTAGCGGCGACCGAGATGAAATTCTGGTTCTCAACTAAGTTTGAAGATACTGCTGGCGCACTTCCTAGAATGATTGCGGTTGCATAACAACCCGGATTGGCGACCCGGTTTGACGCTGAAATTAGCTTTTTGTTACCTCCTACTTCAGGTAGCCCATAAACAAGCTTGCCTGCATATTCTCCTGAATAGTATTTCGCCCAGGCGCTATGATTTTCGAGACGGAAGTCAGCACCAAGGTCTACTACCTTTACGGATTCTGCAATCTGAGGAATTAAGGAACCGGATTCACCATGCGGAAGGGCAAGGAAAACCAGATCACATTTATTGATCTCAGAGATATTGGTCGCAGCAAATTTTTCGCCAGAATAAGAGATTAGTTGTGGATGGATAGAGGTGATTAGCTCTCCGGCGTTTGCGCCAGCGCTTGCATAAACAACTTTGAATTTATCGTGCCCGGCAAGAATTCTCAGAAGCTCTCCACCAGCGTAACCGCTGGCACCAACTACCCCAATTTTCATGGGTTAATCATATCCTAAATGTATATTTATGCAAATGCATGCATATTTATGCGCAATCCTAAGCCCTTAATACCGCCCCGTATTTTTTAGTAGCAGATTCGGTAGCCGCCTGTCGAAACTTGGAGACCTCGTCAGCCGTGAGAGTCCGATCAGTTGCCCTAAAGACCAGGGTGAAAGCCAGAGAGACTTTCCCATCTTCGACCTTCTCGTATCTATCAAATAACGAAATGCTCTCTAGGAGATCGCCTGCACCCTCCCGTAATGCTTTCTCAACCGAGGCCGCAGGAATAGATTCGTGGACGATTAATGAAATATCTTGAATCGCTGGTGGCATTGTCACAAGAGACTTGGCCTTCTTCGATTCTAAAAACGGAATAGCGCTAAGCACTACTACAAAAGCACAAGATCTCTCAGGCAAACCAAGCAACGAAATTACACGTGGGTGCAACTCTCCCGCATGACCAACTGGTTTTCCATCTATCTGAATCTCTGCGCAACGGCCAGGATGCCAAGGAGCGAAATCAGATGGGACCGTAGTTGTGACACTGCCTGTGTTTTCGACAATTGAACGAGCGAAACCGATTGCTTCAACCCAAGTAAATTTCTCGCCCTTGGTGTGCCAGCTATCTGCTGAAAGCTTTCCTGCTACAACTGCCCCGACATGAAGAGGTTGGTTTGGCACACTCTTGTAAATACTTGTCTTAATCTTTTCGCTTGGAACCGCATCTACTCCTACTAGACCAGGACTCTCAAGTTTCTCGGTATTTCTAAACACTGAGCCAATCTCAAAGATAGCGATGTCTTTTGCGCCTCGGCCTTGATTGCGAACCGCCGTTAGCAACAAACCCGGAAGCAAGTGGGTTCGTAAATCTGGGAATTCTTCCGACATCGGATTGGCAAGTTTAAAACTCTTTGCACGATCACCAGTGAAGCCGAGATCGGCAACAAAGTTTGGATTAACAAATGGTGAGTTATAGACCTCGGAGAATCCTTTACTCGCTAAATAATTCGCTGTTGATCTCTTTCTAATCTGGGCCGGAGTTAATTGCGCTCCGCTTTTCCCGATCGGAAGCTTTGAGGGAATACGTTGATAACCAATCATTCTTGCGACTTCTTCCACCAAATCAGGACCAAGTAGTAAATCGGCTCGCCAGGATGGTGGAGTTATTGACCACTGGATATCTGATTTTTTGGAAATTGCGCAACCAACTACATTGAGCTTCTCTTCGACCTCCTCAAGTGCAACGTTTGTTCCTAGATACTGTGAGACAAAGTTGGGATCAAAGGTGACGACTGGTGCGAACTTTGGCTCCCCTGATTTGGCTGAACCAATATGTCGCGCGCCCCCAAGTTCAATCATTAAATCAATTGCACGTGCGGAGGAAATCTCTGCCAGTGAAGGATCAACACCACGTTCAAGTCTGCGAGATGCTTCCGAAGACAACTTATGTCTTCTCGATCCTCTTGCAATTGAGACCGGATCGAAGCGAGCGGCTTCCAGCGCAATAGAAGTTGTTGAACTTGTAACTTCGGAGCTTGCGCCTCCCATAACTCCAGCAAGTGCAAGTGGCCCTTTCTTATCGGCCACCACTAAATCTTCCTTATCGAGTTTACGTTCCTGGCCATCTAAGGTCTTGAACTTCAAACTATCTCCAGCCCGCTTAATGATTAATGAGCCGTCGACTTTTGATGAATCAAAGGCGTGAAGGGGCTGCCCTAGTTCGAGCATGACATAGTTTGTAATATCTACAGCTAGCGAAATCGATCTCATGCCGCACTTTTCAATTCTGCGACTCATCCAGATTGGTGTGGGAGCCGATGCATCGAAACCTGAAATGCTGCGTATGAAAACAATTGATAGCGCAGATGGATCATCAACGCTAACTTGAACTCCCTCTTTATTAACTTGATACTTACTTGCATCAACTCTTGTAATTGGGTCTAAATATTTAAGATTTAAGGAGGCCGCTAACTCGCGAGCCAGACCTCTGATTGAAAGCGCATATCCGCGATCAGGGTTTACAGCTGCATCAACGATTACATCACTGATTTCCAAAAGTGATATTGCATCGGCTCCCGGCTTTGCGGAGTCTGCTGGCAATACGATAATTCCAGAATGCTCGTCGCTCAATCCGAGTTCGCGGGATGAGCAGATCATTCCGTTACTTGTCTTACCGTAAGTTTCTCGAGCGGATATCGCAAAATTATTTGGAAGCACTGCTCCGGGTAGCGCTGCCACTACCAAATCCCCTACTTTAAAGTTGGTGGCTCCGCAGATTACATACCGGGTATTGCTCTCACCGCAATCAAGACCAACGTATCTAATTGGCTTTTTGTTGCCTGAAAGTTCCTCGATTGACTCAACTTTGGCCACTACAAGTGGGCCAGTTAAATCAGAGCCCGCTTCAATAATCTCTTCTACTTCAAAACCAACTCGAACGAAGGCATCTTCTAAATCAGAGTTGGATATTTTGGCTGGAAGTTCTACGAATTCTCGAACCCACGAAAGCGGAATCTTCATTTGATTCCCAATCCAAAGCTACGAGTGAAACGAATGTCGCCCTCAACGATGTCGTGCATGTCGGTAATTCCGTGGCGAACCATAAGTGTGCGCTCGAGTCCCATTCCAAAAGCAAACCCAGAAAATTCCTTTGTATCTATCCCGCAGACTTCAAGAACTTTTGGATTCACCATTCCGCAACCACCCCATTCAATCCAACGGCCATTGAAAAAGAAGTCAACTTCCGCACTTGGTTCGGTGAATGGGAAAAATGATGGCCGCAATCTAGTAACCACGTCAGGTCCAAAGATGCTTTGAGCAAAATAATCGAGCGTCCCCTTTAAATCTGCCATTGTGATTCCACGATCAATCACGAGACCTTCTACCTGACTAAAGACTGGAGTGTGCGTCGCATCCAATTCATCTGCGCGATATGTACGTCCGGGACAAATAACATAAATTGGCGGCTTGTTCTCGAGCATTGTTCGAATTTGAACCGGTGAGGTATGAGTTCGCAGAACCAACCTTGAATCTAGCGGCTCGATAAAAAATGTGTCCTGCATTGTTCGCGCCGGATGGTCTGCCGGAATGTTTAAAGCATCAAAATTCAGCCACTCAGCTTCGAGTTCCGGACCTTCGGCTACGCGATAACCCAAGCCCAAGAAAAGATCTGAAATCTCATTTGTAAGAATCGTTAGTGGGTGCAGTCCGCCCTTTGGAATGTTCGTGGCTGGCAGAGTTACATCTACCCGCTCTTCAATCAGAACGCGAGCATCACGATCAGCTTCCAGAACTTTGATCCGCGCTTCAAAAGCCGCTGAAACTTTAGCTTTTGCTTCTCCTACTATTTTGCCGAATGATGCTTTCTCTTCTGCCGGAACTTTTCCTAGAGCCTGGCTCGCTTTTGATAGCCCAGATTTGTCACCAAGATGCTCAATTTTTACAACTTTTAACTCTGCAAGATCTTTTGCTCCAGCAATCGCGCTAAGTGCACTAGCTGCACTCTCTTCAACCTCTGCGATGCTTATCGACATAATGGCGAAATCCTACCGAATTCCAACCTCAAACATCGCGATTGCGGCTGCGCTTGCCACATTTAAACTCTCTGACTTGCCTTTCATCGGAATTGAGACTCGAGCCGAGACGCCAGCAATATCCGGAAGCCCACGAGCCTCGTTGCCAAAAATAAGAATAGTTTTCTCACTCTTCTCAAGCTCAAGAATTGATCCCGTGCTATCTCCCGCGAATGCAACAGTAAAGAAGCCTTCGCTGCTAGCAAATTCGATTAGCTCTTCTACATCAATGTTTTCAACAACGGGAATATGCCATAACGCACCTACGGTTGCTCTCACTGTCTTTGGTGAATAAACATCGACGCTATTCTTTGAGAAAATAACGGCATCGAAACCAAGTGCCTCCGCCGTTCTAATTACGGTACCTGAATTACCGGGATCTTGAAGCTCCCAGAAATAGGCAATCTTCTTAGTCTGACGCTGCTTAACTTTATAGAGCGTGATTTCAGTGAATTTACAGAGCGCCAGGATTCCTTGTGGCGATTCGGTTTCAGCCATCTCATCCATCACGGCATCAGAAACATGAACAACCGGAGCCCCATCAAGAACTGCACTATCTATTTCACTCTGTAATTTTGTATAACCTTTTTCGGTTACATAGAGATGGAGAAGTGCCGGTGCATCATCAAAACTTGGAGATAAGACTTCGCGAACACTTTGAATCCCATCAGCAATAAATTCGCGTTCGGACGCTCGAATTTTCTTGCCACGAGAACCCAAAAGAGCCTTCACTCTCGCGACGTGCGGAGACTGAAGGCTCGTAATTTGGTTATTAGGCATTTACGACGTGCTTGCGAGCTACTTCAACTAAAGCAGCAAATGCAGCTGGATCGTTAGTTGCGAGCTCGGAAAGAATACGGCGATCAACTTCAACACCAGCACTCTTTAAACCTTGGATGAAACGGTTATAAGTCATTCCGTTGGCACGTGTTCCGGCATTGATGCGTTGAATCCAAAGACGACGGAAGTCACCTTTCTTATCTTTACGATCATTAAATGCATATACAAGTGAGTGAGTAACTTGCTCTTTTGCTTTTGAGAACAGACGGGAACGTTGACCACGATATCCGGCTGCGCGCTCAAGTGTTGTGCGACGCTTCTTTGCGGCGTGAACGCCACGTTTTACTCTTGCCATGGTTTATTCCTTCCTGTTATTTCAAGCCGAGCATGCGCTTGGCGGTGAATGAGTTTGGTGCCTTAGCTACTGAATCGCCGCTAAGACGACGTGTTACGCGAGATGATTTGTGCTCGAGAAGGTGGCGCTTTCCTGCACGCTCGTGCATGACCTTGCCAGTTCCGGTTAAACGGAACGTCTTCTTCGCACCGCTATGGGTCTTCATCTTTGGCATTCGCTAACCTCCCAGTTAGTTGTTTACTAAAACTTTTTAAGCTTCTGTTACTTCTTCTACTACTTCTTTCTTACGGCTAGCTGCCTTCGCGGCTTTTTGCTGCGAAACTGACTGGCCCTTCTTTACATTCGTTCCTAAAACCATTGTCATATTTCGCCCCTCTTGCTTAGGAGCGAATTCAACAAAAGCTACTTCGGATAATTCTTCAGCGAGTTTCATAAGTAAGCGATAACCGATTTCTGGTCTAGCTTGCTCACGTCCACGGAATTGAATTGTCACCTTAACCTTGTCGCCACCCTTTAGAAAACGTTCGATATGTGTTTTCTTGGTTTCATAATCGTGTGGCTCAATCTTTGGTCGTAACCGCATTTCCTTAACAACAATATGTGTCTGGTTCTGTCTTGCCTCACGAGCTTTTTGTGCGATTTCGTATTTATACTTTCCGAAATCCATCACTTTACAAACCGGAGGTTGGGCTTCTGGCGCAATCTCGACAAGATCTAAACCGACTTCATCTGCCATTTTTAATGCAGTATCGATATCGACAACGCCTACTTGCTCACCGGAAAAACCAATCAGACGAACTTGCGGAACGCGAATCCGATCGTTGATTCTTGGTTCAGTGCTGATAACTTCTCCCCCCTGGTTAATCGCTTCCTTTTTTGAAGTTCTTTAGAAGCAGGTGGAGACAGTCGCAAATGCAGGTTTAAAAACCTGTAATGACCAATTCGCCGAAGCAATAAAGGTGGGAGCGACTAGCTCCACTTGATTGCGCAAGGTTACCTCAGGATCTCGGTATCCAGAAATCAGCTACCGATTGCGTGAACGCCCCCGTCTACATGGATGATTTCACCCGTAGTTTTTGGGAAAAATGGAGAGAGCAGGGCAACCGCCCCTTGGGCTGCCGGGACTGGATCCGCGACATCCCAGAACAATGGCGCCCGTTCATTCCAAACATCTTCAAATTCTTGAAAACCGGGAATTGATTTCGCAGCCATAGTCTTAATGGGTCCAGCTGCAATTAAGTTGCAGCGAATATTTTCAGATCCGAGATCACGTGCCAAATATCGGTTTGCAGATTCCAGGCCTGCCTTAGCTACGCCCATCCAGTCATACTTTGGCCAAGCAACTGTTGCGTCAAACGTCAGACCAACAATCGAAGCACCAGCTTCACTATTGAAAAGCGGCTTGCAAGCCATAGCAAGTGATTTATATGAGAATGTAGAAACGTGAACCGCGGTCGCAACATCTTCCCAAGTTGTATTTAGGAAATTACCACCCAACGCTGCTTCTGGTGCGAAACCTATTGAATGAACTACTCCATCTAGATGTGGGAGGTGCTCTTTTACTAACGATGCCAATCTATCTAAATGTTCAACGTTAGTAACATCTAATTCCAAAACTGGAGCTGGCTTTGGCAGCCTGGTTGCGATTCGATTTGTGATACTTAGGGCTCTGCCAAAAGATGTAAGCACAACATTCGCACCCTCTTCTTGAGCTATCCGTGCAATGTGAAAAGCGATTGACGATTCAGTGAGGACTCCGGTAACTAACACATTCTTGCCAGCAAGAATTCCCATCAGTGCCCCATTCCCAATCCGCCATCAACTGGAATAACCGCTCCAGTTATATAACCCGCTTCTGGTGATGCCAAGAAAGCTACCACTCCAGCAATCTCATCTGCCGAACTAAATCTTCCAAGTGGAACCGCTGCACTAATTTCGGTTTTTCGCTTCTCATCGAGAACGGCAGTCATCTCAGTTTCTACAAATCCTGGGGCCACGACATTCGCCGTAATTCCACGGCTACCAAGTTCACGGGCAAAACTTCGCGCCATTCCAATCAGTCCACTCTTCGTTGCGGCGTAGTTCACTTGGCCTGCCGAACCGAGCATTCCAACAACTGAGCCAATAAAAATCATTCGACCTGACTTCTGTTTCATCATCCCTCTGGTACAGGCGCGGGCGACCCTGAAAGCACCATTCAAATTAGTGTTGATCACTGAATCGAAATCTTCGTCACTCATTCGCATGACCAAGCCATCTTTGGTTATTCCAGCATTAGCAACCAAAACATCTATCTTTCCAAATTTCGCTTCGACGCTTGAAACTGCAGAGTTAACACTTTCGCTATCTGCGACATCCATAATTACGGAATCAAAGCCATCGGGCGCAGAACCTGAGCGAAGAGTAATAACAACCTGATAGCCATCTGACTTAAATTTTTTAGCTATCGCAAGGCCGATTCCCCGGTTTCCGCCCGTAATCAAGGCAACTTTCGAATCAGATGTCATGGGAGAAACTTACCTGTTACTACTGCGTAGCAAAATATCCACACTGACGCCAATGCGAAATTTTATGCTCATCGGCATACAGTTATCCCATGGCGACAAATCCAGAGGGTCCTGCGAAATCAGTATCGGCTTCAATTTCGAATGTTGGCCAGCCACTATCGATAGATCAATCCTCTAGGGCACGAAAATACTTTATTTCAATGATGATAAGAACAGCTTGTTTTATTCTCGCTGTTGTTTTACCTAGTCCATATCGTTGGATTGCGTTATTTGGCGCTGTGGTGCTTCCATACATAGCAGTCGTCGTTGCGAATGCGGGACGAGAAAGCATTCGAGGTCAGGCGACAGTGCTTAACAAGGGGCCAAAGGAAATCGGAAGCAACTAACTGGTGAAGCGCTTTTTTAATCCAGTCTCACTTCTACAGAGTTTCATCGCATTGGTTCTAGTAGCGGTATGTTTATTCGCTGCCCAATGGCAATTTAGTAGAGGCGCAAGTCAATCAGCAACAAACAGAGTCATTTCAGCAAATTTAGATTTACCTAGTCTTACTATGGCTGACATTGAGAATTTGGATCCCGTAAATAACCAGTGGCGCAAAATAACCTTGCAGGGCAATTTCTCTCAAGATAAGCAAGAGCTCGTTCGCAATCGATACTACGAAGGAAAGTTTGGATTTGAAGTTCTGACCTTGTTCACTGCTTCCAATGGTGAAAATTTCTGGGTGGATCGGGGCTGGGTTGCAGCTGGTCCGAATGCGGCTACCCCTCCCGTAGTGGAGCCCATTTCGATTGAGAACTTAGAGATAATTGCTCGAATTAGATCCGAGAATTTAAGTCGGCAGTTGCAAGGATCGTTCTTTGTTACAAGAGCTTCTAACGAGAAACCCGAATCCATAACCAAACTTCAAGGTGTTGAAGCAAATGCTTATTACCTAGATCTACTGGGAAGTCCTGATGGAAAGGTGGAGCCGCTAACCGAAATCGAATTGCCAGAACTATCGAATGGTCCGCATTATGCCTATGGGGTTCAGTGGTTGGCCTTCGCACTTCTTGTGATTATTGGAAGATTCTTACTGTTCCGTGAAACCAAGAGATTGTCTCTGGTAAAGGTCGAAATATAAACCGCCTTTTGCCACTAGTTCATCATGCTTTCCTGATTCAACTATCTTTCCGTTCTCTAAAACTAAAATTTGATCTGCTTGGACAATTGTTGATAGTCGGTGTGCGATGACGATGCTTGTTCTCCCCGCCAAGGCGCTAGCAAGAGCGTTCTGGACCAAGGCCTCATTCTCGGAATCTAAATGTGCTGTTGCCTCATCGAGAACAACAATCTGAGGCTTCTTCAACAACAACCTGGCAATCGCCAATCGTTGTTTCTCACCGCCAGATAATCTGTGCCCTCGCTCGCCAACTACGGTGTTCAAGCCATTTGGAAGTGTTCGAATGAATTCACCAATTTGCGCAGCATCACATGCCGACCACATTTCACTTTCTGTGGCATCTAACTTTGCATAGCGAAGATTCTCAGCAATGCTCTCATGAAGCATATGAGAATCTTGCGTGACGATTCCAATTAGAGATCGAAGTTCAATAATGGTTGTGTCTCGAACATCAACTCCGTTAATTTTTATCGCACCTTCTGTTACATCGTAAAGCCTTGGTAACAAACCAGAGATCGTGCTCTTCCCGGCTCCTGAGGGGCCGACAATTGCTGTCAAAGTTCCAGGCTTGCAGATGAATGAAACCTCTTCTAGAACAGATTCGCTCTCAATCCCCTCGCCCACCGATGCACCTTCTAGGGTGGCAATAGAAATTTCATTAGCTTTTGGATAAGTAAAGCTCACCTTAGAAAATTCGATTGTTGGCATAGCTTTAGGAATCGAAATTGGATTCGCCGGATCGGTAACCATAGGCTTTAAATCCAAAACTTCAAACACTCTCTCAAAAGAAACAAGCGCTGACATGACATCTACTCGAATGTTTGAGAGCGAGGTAAGCGGACCGTATAAACGAGCAAGAAGCGCTGTAATCGCAAGCAGAGTTCCAATGGTTATTTCTTTATTTATGGCTAAGTGGCCACCAATTCCGTAGGCGAAAGAAGTTGCGATTGCTGCAACTGAAGTCATAGCTATAAAGAACACCCGATTAAGCATCGCAATCTTTATTCCCATGTCTGCAACACGTCGCGCTTTACCTCTAAAATTGCTACCTTCGGCAATCCGATCTCCGTATAGCGAGACCAAAAGTGCACCGGAAACGTTGAATCGTTCAGTCATGGTCGAAGACATTTCAGCATTCAAGTCAAAGGATTGTCTGGTGTAAATGGCAAGCTTTCTGCCAATCCATTTTGTCGGCACAATAAAAACAGGAAGAAGAATCAGGGATACCAAAGTTATCTGCCAAGAGAGTGTCAGCATTGCAATTACAACCAAGAGTAAAGTTAGTGAATTACTTACTATCCCAGAGAGCGTCGATGTAAAAGCTTGCTGGGCGCCAATCACATCGCTGTTGATCCGAGAAATAAGCGAGCCGGTCTGAGTTCTTGTAAAGAATGCAATTGACTGCTTCTGGACATGTTCGAAGACTTGACTACGAAGATCGTAAATAAGACCCTCGCCGATCCGACTTGAGAACCATCGACCCAACATGCTAAATGCTGCATCTGCAATTGCTAGCGCTGCGACAATGGCTGCTAATCGTGTGACCACATCGGGGCGACCAGGAACTACTCCATCATCGACCAACGAGCGTAATAACAGCGGTGTAGCAACAACTAATATCGCATCGATAATGACTGTGAAAATGAAGATAGCTAGAAATTTTCGATACGGAAGTGCGAAACTAAAAATTCTTTTTAGGGTTCCGGCCTTTAACTTTTGGTGCTTAACCGATTGATCTGAACTCATCGATCTTAAGGCCATCCACTGGCCATGCATCGACACTAATTAAACCGTGAACCCAATCGCCCGCAGTTGCTCGCGACCATCATCAGAAATTTTTCCTGGACCCCAAGGTGGCATCCAAACCCAATTGATTTTTACATCAGAAGTTATATCAGCCAATACCTGGTGAGTCTGATCCTCAATCACGTCTTGCAGTGGGCAAGCCGCTGAAGTTAGCGTCATATCGAGAATCGCAACGTTATTTTCATCAAGACGCATGTCATAAACCAGACCAAGATCAATTACATTGATACCCAATTCTGGATCTATCACATCTTTCATGGCCTCTGTTATGTCATCCAAAGTTGTATTAGCGCTGCTCATATTTCTCCTTAGTTTTTCGAACTCTGAATTGCTGCATCTTTAAAAGCCATCCACCCTAATAAGGCACATTTTATACGAGCCGGGAACTTGGAGACACCAGCCAACGCTACGCCATCTTCAAGAACATCTTCATTACCAGCCATAGTTCCCTTGCTGCTCATCAGGTCAGAGAAAGATTCAACTATCTTGAGGGCTTCTTCCAGATTTTTACCGGTCATTAAATCACTGGCTATCGAAGTGCTTGCCTGCGAAATAGAGCAGCCAACGCCTTCCCAAGAAACGTTAGTGACAATTCCATCAGTTATGTTCACATTCAACGTTATCTCATCGCCACAACTTGGATTAACGTGATGGACCTGCGCCGTAAATGTCGGGCTCAACTTCTTATTCAAAGGGTGCTTGTAGTGATCGAGAATCACTTCCTGATATAACGAATCAAGTTCCATGTTAAACCTTAAAGTATTTCTGAGCTTCGAGAATTGAATCAATCAAAGCATCGACATCAGCTTCATCGTTGTAGACATAAAATGAAGCTCTCGTAGTTCCGACAAGTCCCAGCTTACGCATAAGTGGCCACGCACAATGGTGACCGGTTCGTACCGCAACGCCATATTGGTCTAAAACTTGACCAACATCATGTGGATGAATTCCTTCTATTGTGAAAGATATAACTGAACCGCGGTCAATATTGTTCTTAGGCCCTATTACTTCGACCTTATCCAATTGCAGAAATTTCTTAAGCGCGTAGGCAGTTAGATCCTGCTCGTGCTTTGCAACGTTGTCCATGCCTAGTTCATTCAAATAATTAATAGCGGCAGCAAAACCAACCGCCTGAGCCATATTTGGAACACCTGCTTCAAATCGCTTAGGTGACGCCGCCCATTTAGCTTCCGTCATTGTTACTGATTCAATCATCGAACCACCCGTTAAAAATGGCTCCATTGAATTTAAGAACTCACTTCTCCCCCACAAAATTCCAATTCCTGTTGGGCCCAGAGCCTTATGTGCGGAGAAAGCCAGAAAATCTATTTCAAGCGCTTTAACGTCGATTGCAAAGTGAGGTGCTGACTGACAAGCATCAAGGACTACAACTGCACCTACTGAGTGCGCTCGCGAAACAATATCCTTTATCGGAACGATCGTTCCTAATACATTTGATTGATGAGTTATCGCAACTATTTTCGTAGATGGATTAATCAATTCTTCAAGGTTGCTCAGATCTAATCGACCTTCAGAGTCGACAGAGAACCAGACTAATTCGGCCCCGGTGCGCTTTGCTAACTGCTGCCAAGGAATCAGATTTGCATGATGTTCTATTTCTGAAACCACGATTCGGTCACCTGGTTTCAATGCAAAGCGCGAGCCATTTGCACTGTTTCCAAAAGAATATGCAAGGGCATTGATGCTTTCGGTGGCACTCTTGGTGAAAATTACTTCATCCAGTTCTGCATTAAGAAAATCGGCAAGGACCTGCCTTGCACCTTCATATGCAATGCTCGCTTCTTCAGCCAGTAAGTGCGCACCTCTATGAACAGCGGCATTACTGTGCTCATAAAAATTCCGTTCGGCATCTAAAACTTGGCGGGGTTTCTGACTTGTCGCGCCGCTGTCGAGATACACCAGACGATTTCCACCTCGCATGACTTTGGAGAAGATTGGGAAATCTCTCCGAATCTCTGCTGGGGAAAATATAGGTTTCATCAATTATGCAGTTGTGTACTCTGCATAACCCTTCTCTTCTAGCTTGTCAGCTAGTTCTGGGCCGCCTGCTTCAACGATCTTTCCTGCAGAAAAGACGTGCACGAAATCTGGCTTGATGTAGCGAAGGATTCTTGTGTAGTGAGTGATCAACATGATTCCTAAATCACTATTTCCCTTTACGCGATTTACTCCTTCGGAAACAATTCGAAGTGCGTCAACGTCAAGTCCAGAATCAGTCTCATCCAAGATTGCAAACTTTGGTTTCAAGAGTTCAAGTTGCAGAATTTCATGGCGCTTCTTCTCGCCACCAGAGAATCCTTCATTCACATTTCGTTCCGCAAAATTTGGATCCATGTTAAGAGATTTCATTGCCTCTTTAACTTCCCCAACCCAGGTACGAACCTTGGGTGTTTCACCACGTATTGCGGTTGCTGCTGTACGCAAGAAGTTTGTTACAGAAACGCCAGGAACTTCAACTGGATATTGCATCGCAAGAAATAGACCTGCTTTAGCTCGCTCATCTACTGACATGGCTAACACGTCAACGCCATCGAGAGTGACTGATCCACCTGTGATTGTGTATTTTGGGTGTCCTGCAATTGAGTAAGCAAGAGTTGATTTGCCTGAACCATTCGGTCCCATGATTGCGTGGGTTTCACCAGACTTGATTGTTAAATCAACGCCCTTAAGAATTTCTGTAAAGCCGGCCTCAGTTGCTATCGATACTTGCAATCCCTTGATATCTAATGTGCTCATTTTCTCCCCTTAGCCTTCTGCAGATTTTCTGCTGGAAATAGTTAATTCATCGCCATTGCGTTTTACTTCGAAAGTTTCAACTGGAATTGATGCTGGCGGAGTTGCTACTTCCCCAGTCCTGAGATCGAACTCGGCGCCGTGTAGCCAACATTCAATCTTGAAATTAGTTACATCACCTTCAGATAGCGAAGCTTCCGAGTGCGAACACGTGTCAGCAATCGCAAAGACTTCGTCCCCGATTCGAGTAACACAAACCGGTGTCCCATCTAAATCAATTTTTACCGGCTTGCTATCTACAAGTGATTCAAATGAAATGTTGACCATTACGCGCCAACCTTTGCAAGTTCGGCATCGATGCGATCCATAAGGCGGTTTTCAATCTCTTCATCCTTGATTTTGCCGACAATTTCAGCAAAGAAACCACGAATAACAAGTCGTCTAGCAATCTCAGCTGGAATTCCGCGAGAAGAGAGATAGAAAAGTTGTTCATCATCAAAGCGACCAGTTGTGCTTGCGTGACCAGCGCCTACGATCTCGCCAGTTTCAATCTCTAGATTCGGAACTGAATCTGCCCGAGCACCATCTGAAAGAAGTAAGTTTCGATTTAGTTCGTAAGTGTCAGTTCCTTCAGCATTTGAACGGATATACACATCCCCGATCCAAACTGTGTGTGCTTTATCGCCAGCAAGAGCGCCCTTGTAATTTACCCGGCTCTTGGCATTAGGAACATTGTGATCGACATGAAGGCGATGTTCTAAGTGTTGACCGTCGGTCGCAAAATATAAGCCTTGTAAATCAGCGCTTGAACCAGGGCCACTGTATTCAACGGTTGGCAATAACCTCACTAGAGATCCACCAACTGTTACAACTATCGAATTGAAAGTTGCATCCTTCGCGATAATTGCGTGCTGACGCCCAAGGTGAATAGCTTTGCTGCTCCACTCTTGAAGTGAGACAAAGGTGAGCGTTGAGCCTTGAGATAATTCAAATTCAATCTCATCTGACAGAATCGCATTGCCAGAATTATTGAGAATTATCGTTGCATGTGAGTTAGCGCCGCAGGTGATTAAGGTGCGAGACGCTTGAGGCTTACCAGTTAGATTTGCACGTTCCAGAAGCAGAGGTCGTTCTAACTGGGCATTTGCAGCTATTTCAATATGAGAAACTTCGGTTACAACTTCACGAGCTCGGATAGTGGCCAAATCATCACTTGTCGAAATCGCAGGTTGATCGCCCACACTTTTAACAGTTAGTTTCACACCATTTTGCGAGTTGACTGTCTTGATGCTGTTGACGCTACTAACTGCGACAGCCGAATCAAGCAAGCCACCGACTCTGGCAAGAGGAGTGAAGCGCCAAGCTTCTTCCCTACCGGTTGGTGCTAAATAATTTGTGGTTAAAGTGCTCATTAACCAACTGCACCTTCCATCTGCATTTCAATTAAACGGTTAAGTTCCAGTGCGTATTCCATTGGAAGTTCGCGAGCGATTGGCTCGATGAAGCCACGAACAATCATGGCCATAGCTTCATCTTCGCCTAGACCACGCGACATCAAATAGAAGAGTTGATCATCGCTAATCTTCGAAACCGTCGCTTCGTGACCCATCGAAACATCATCTTCACGAACATCGACATAAGGGTAGGTGTCTGATCTAGAAATTGAATCGACAAGTAGCGCATCACACTTCACTGTTGATTTAGAGTGATGAGCACCCTCGTTTATTTGAACAAGTCCGCGATACGAAGTTCGGCCACCTCCGCGCGCTACTGACTTAGAAATAATTGTTGATGAAGTGTGTGGGGCTGCGTGAACCATCTTTGCACCAGCATCTTGATGTTGACCTTCGCCTGCAAAAGCAATTGAAAGAGTCTCGCCCTTTGAATGTGGGCCCATCAACATAACAGCTGGATACTTCATGGTTACCTTGGAACCGATGTTTCCATCAATCCATTCCATGGTTGCACCTTCAGCACATGTAGCACGCTTTGTTACTAGGTTGTAAACGTTGTTCGACCAGTTCTGAATAGTCGTATAACGAACACGGGCACCCTTTTTGATAATAATTTCTACTACTGCACTGTGTAGAGAATCTGAAGAGTAAATAGGCGCTGTGCAACCTTCAACATAATGCACATATGAATCTTCATCCGCAATAATCAAGGTGCGTTCGAACTGACCCATATTTTCGGTATTGATGCGGAAATATGCCTGCAACGGAATATCAACCTTTACGCCCTTTGGAATATAGATAAATGAACCGCCAGACCATACAGAAGTATTCAGCGCTGCGAACTTGTTATCGCCAACCGGGATAACAGTTCCGAAATACTCCTTGAACAATTCTTCATGTTCACGAAGTCCAGTATCGGTGTCAACAAAGATAACTCCCTGAGCTTCTAAATCTTCACGGATCGAGTGATAAACAACTTCTGATTCATATTGAGCCGCAACACCTGAAACTAGACGTTGCTTCTCTGCCTCAGGAATTCCTAGACGATCGTAAGTATTTTTAATGTCATCAGGTAGGTCTTCCCATGATGTTGCCTGCTTCTCGGTTGATCGCACGAAATACTTGATTGTGTCGAAGAAAATTCCAGTTAAGTCAGATCCCCAAGTAGGCATTGGCTTCTTCTCGAAAAGGCTTAAACCTTTTAGTCGCAAATCCAACATCCATTGCGGTTCGCTCTTCTTTGATGAAATATCGCGTACAACTTCTTCGTTTAGACCACGGCGAGAGTTAGCACCCACATCGTTCTTGTCTGACCAGCCGAATTCATAATTTCCGATTCCCTCTAGTCCAGGGTTCTTTGCTAAAACATCACTCATATTAAGCTCGCTTTCCGGATTTACTTAGGTTTTTTGGGTTTGGTATAAACGTGGTGCAAACACCGTCGCCATGAGCGATGGTGGCAAGTCTTTGAACGTGGGTACCGAGTAATTCGGAGAAGGCTTGGGTTTCAGCTTCACAGAGTTCTGGAAATTGTGATGCAACGTGAGCAATCGGACAATGATTTTGGCAAAGCTCTTCGCCAATTCCTTGGGAATGATTATTTGCTGCGTAACCTTCGCCAGTTAAGAATGTTGCTAGCGCTTCGCTCTTCTCGCTTAGATTCTTCTTGTTAGCAAGAATCTGGGCTGCACGTTTCGTGATTTCTTCCGCGCGATTTCGAGCGAACTCTTTTACTAATGTCTTATCGCCCTTTGATGCCATAAATCGCAGAGCTGATACCGCCAGATCGTCATAAGTGTGTTCAAATTTTTCACGACCAAGATCTGTCATAACAAAAACTTTTGATGGACGCCCACGTCCTCTTGAATCTTTTGCACTTGTGAATGGTTCACGAGCAGTCAAAACACCTTCAGCAATTAAGTTATCTAAATGCCTGCGAATTCCCGCCGGGGTTATGTGTAGCTTTGAAGCCAATGACACCGCAGTGGCGGGTCCATTTTCGAGGATGGCGCGAGCCACTAAATCACGGGTTCTGTCCTCGGTCTTTTTCACAACATTATTGTTGCGTAATTCACCCAAACCCGCCACTCGGCGCACTGCCACAGGAGGAGACTTCAAGCGCATAGGCTACGAGCATGAAGCTTCGTTTCACACTTTTCACCGCCTTGCTGGTTTTACAGGCGGGGTTGGTGGTAACAGGTGGTGCGGTTCGTTTATCCGGCGCCGGACTTGGATGTCCAACCTGGCCAGAGTGCGTGGATGGTTCAATCAAGCCAGTTATAGGGCAGGACGAAAGCCAATTACATGCCTGGATCGAATTCGGCAACCGCTTGATCGCCTGGCTTATTCTGATTCTTGCTTTAGCGGCCTTAGTTTATATTTTTAAGAGATTGCGCGACCGCAGTGACTTTAAACGGTTGCGACTCTTAGCAATACTTCAAATTCTAGGATTTTTGGGACAAGTTGTTTTAGGTGGCATTACCGTTCTAACAAAGTTGAATCCAATTTCAGTATCTGCCCACTTTGTTCTTACCCTTCCGCTAATCGCGGGGGCGCTAGCACTTCGTCACCGAGTTCTCGATCGCCCGGTTATTCAAGTGCTTCCAATGACAAGGAATTTAACTAAGGTTGTTACAACTTTAACTTTTATCGTGCTCCTCTTTGGCGTTGTTGTTACTGGAACTGGACCACATGCTGGTGACGCAGATGCCAAGCGATACCCATTTAATTTCCGCGCAGTTTCCTGGCTTCATGCTGATTCGGTAATCGTTCTTATCTCTTTAACAATTGCGCTTTACTTGGTCGTTAAAGTCTCAGAAACACCTGCGGTTAAGAAACTTTTCGGCCGCATGATTTTAATCTTTCTAGGCATATCACTTGGCCAAGGGGCTATTGGTTATTTGCAATACATCACTGGGCTTCCCGCCTTAATAGTTGGAGCGCATTTACTGGGAGCAACGTTGGTTTGGATACATGGTTGGCGATTGAATCTAACGGCCCGATTAGAACAGGAAGTGAGAATCCAGTGAGTGAAAAATGGAGCTCTTTAGATGACCAAGCTGTTGTCGTCAGTCGCGCACTCGCGATGGATGCCGTTCAGAAAGTTGGCAATGGACATCCAGGCACCGCAATGTCCCTGGCTCCTGTTGCTTACACGCTCTTCCAAAGAATTCTAAAGCATGACCCTTCCGACCCTAATTGGCTTGGTCGAGATCGCTTCGTTCTATCTGCCGGACATTCTTCGCTAACTCTCTACATTCAATTGTTTTTATCCGGCTATGGATTAGAGCTCTCTGACTTACAAAGTTTCCGAACCGCAGGTGCAAAGACTCCTGGCCATCCAGAGTTTGGACATACTGCTGGCGTCGAAATAACTACTGGTCCACTAGGTTCTGGAATTTCTAGCGCTGTTGGAATGGCGATGGCAGCACGATACGAAAAAGGCTTGCTTGATCCAGCCAGTAAGACATCTCTCTTTGATCACAATATTTGGGTAATCGCTTCCGATGGCGACTTGCAAGAAGGTATTAGTTCTGAAGCTTGTTCGCTGGCTGGAACTCAGGAACTTGGAAACCTCAAAGTTATCTACGACGATAATCGAATCTCAATTGAGGGCGACACTCATGTTGCATTCACTGAAGATGTTTCAATGCGATTTAAAGCTTATGGTTGGAATGTCGTAGAAGTTGCAGCCCTTGCTAATGGTGACGTCGATCAACCGGCCTTAGAAAAAGCGATGATTGCAGTGGCTAATGAAAAGATGAAACCCTCACTAATTAGATTAAAAACTGTAATTGCCTGGCCAGCTCCTAATGCGCAAGGAACTGCAGAATCACATGGTTCTGCCCTTGGTGCAGATGAAATTGCTGCAACAAAAGTTGCGCTTGGGCTAGATCCGGAGAAATCCTTTGATGTCCCAGATTCTGTTTTAAAACATACCCGCAAAGTTATCGAACGTGGCGCTGAACAGCGAGCAATCTGGAACAACGAACTAGCAACGTGGGCAAAGACTAATCCTGAACAAAATGAATTGCTCAAAAGATTGCAGAACCGAAAATTGCCAAAAGATTGGCAACAAGTAATTCCCACATTCGAAAGTGGAAAAGATATTGCCACTCGTGCGGCATCTGGAAAAATCATCAACGCTATTGCTGGGGTATTGCCCGAGTTTTGGGGTGGCTCCTCCGACCTTGCCGGAAGTAATAACACGACTATAAATAACGGTAGTTCATTCTTGCCTGCAAATAGCAGAATGAAGGATGCAAATCCGTATGGTCGAATCATTCACTTCGGAATTAGAGAGCATGCAATGGGGGCCATACTTAACGGCATTGCACTTCACGGCCTAACTCGATCCTTCGGTGGCACCTTCCTAGTATTTAGTGATTACATGCGAGGTGCCGTTCGCTTGGCAGCGCTAATGAATATTCCATCAATCTTTATCTGGAGCCACGATTCAATTGGCTTGGGAGAAGATGGCCCAACTCACCAACCTGTCGAACACATCGCCTCTCTACGTTTGATTCCGAATTTTTCAATTGTTCGGCCAGGTGACGCTAACGAAACCGCAATTGCTTGGCGCGAAATAATCACTCGTGACAAGCCGGTAGGAATCGCGTTATCGCGACAGAATCTCCCCGTTTTTGATCGCACCGAATGTGGCAGTGCCGAAGGCGTGGCAAAGGGTGCCTATGTAATCATGGAAGCAAAGAGTGAACCCGATGTTATTTTGATTGCGACAGGCTCAGAAGTGCATGTTGCTATTGCGGCAGCGAAAATTCTTTCAGATCAAAACATTGCCGCACGTGTTGTAAGTGCGCCTTGCTTGGAATGGTTTGAGGAACAACCTGATTCATATAAAGAAAGCATTCTGCCTAGAAACGTTAAGGCACGAGTAAGTGTTGAAGCTGGAGTCGGAGCCGGATGGCATAAGTATGTTGGCGATAATGGCGAGATTGTTAGCCTCGAACACTTTGGCGCATCTGCATCTGCCGGGACGCTCTTCAAAGAGTATGGATTCACACCAGAAAATGTCGCGGAAGCCGCAAAGAGAACTATTGCAAGGTCTTAAATGATCGAAATTTCAGGACGGCTACTAGATAAGTTTGATGGCGATAGTTCAACCGCAAGGGATTTGAATTCAATTGCAGCTGCACTTGCCACAAAGGATTCAACACTCTGGGGCGCTGCAGCTGAGCCAGAAGCTCGAGAACGCCTTAATTGGATTGACCTACCAAAAACTAGTCGAGATTTACTCCCCCAGTTGGATGCGCTTAGCGCATGGGCAAGATCAAAGAATCTAAGTAATTATATTTTATGTGGAATGGGTGGGTCTTCACTAGCACCTGAAGTGATTGCAAAAACTTGCGGCAAGAAACTAACGATTCTCGACACGACAGATCCAGATCAGATACGACTAGCGATACCTGAAAACCTTAGCGAGACTCTGATAATTATTGGATCAAAGTCTGGATCAACAATCGAGACTGAGTCACAAAAAGCACTCTTTGAAAAGCTATTTACTGATGCCAATTTAGATCCTCGAGAACACTTTGTAATTGTGACTGATCCTGGTTCGCCATTAGATACATCAGCTCGATCTTCAGGCTTACGAGTTATCAATGCCGATCCTTTTGTAGGTGGGAGATTTAGCGCCCTCAGCGCCTTCGGGCTGGTTCCGGCTGCGTTGTTAGGAATTGATGCCTCAGTACTGCTCGATGATGCAGATGTTGCCGCTGAAACTTTTCCAGAGCGTAATTCATCTGCAATCAAGTTAGCCACGTTAATTTTCGAGCAAACCATCCAGAATTTTTCGCTTCATGATTCTGGATCTAGCGTTCCAGGTATCGGAGATTGGATTGAACAATTAATAGCTGAATCAACTGGTAAAGATCAGAAAGGTCGCTTACCAATCGTTGTTGAATCCCATAATTCAAAAATATCGGGTCCAGCACTTTCAATTGGATTTGGAGATGGCCAATGCGATCTCAATATAAATGCATCACTGGGTGAACACTTCATACTTTGGGAATGGGTAACCGCGTTATTGTGCCGAGCGCTCGGAGTCGATCCGTTTAATCAACCAAATGTGACCGAAGCTAAAGAGCGAACTAGCAAACTTTTAAATGACTGGAGCAAAAATGGAAAACCTACGAGTCAACCGGTCTTCGAAAACAAGGATCTAGCAGTTTACGGTGAAAGCGCTTCGACGGAACTGGGCGAAATACTTCGCGACTTAATTGGCCGTTCTGACAAATATCTTGCAATCATGGCGTATTTAAATCGAGAAGCAGATGTAGAGATACTTAAGTTACGAGAAGCGATTGCAGCGAAGAAAGATATTGGAGTCACTTTTGGCTGGGGTCCTAGATTTTTACACTCAACTGGGCAATTTCATAAAGGTGGCGCTAGCAATGGTGGCTTCCTTCAAATTACTGCTGAGGCTGATGCTGACATGGAGATACCTGGAAAAGATTTTTCATTTAGCGAACTTTTAATGGCACAAGCACTTGGTGATGGCGAAGCACTTTCTTCGCGCGATTTACCGGTTGTAAGAGTTCACCTAAAGAATCGGGCTTTGGGAATTAACTCGCTTCTAGAAGCAGTAGCAAAGATCTAAATTTTTAATCTTCACCACGAAGTCGTGCTAAAGCATCTTCCAAAATCTTCTTTGATTCAGCTTCAGTGCGGCGTTCTTTGACGTAAGCCAGGTGAGTTTTGTATGGCTCATTCTTGATTGGCATTGGTGGTTTATCTTTATTCAAACCAGCTGGGTAGCCACATCGAGGACAATCCCAAATCTCTGGAATCTGAACAGTTTCATCTTCAGCAAATGAAGGACGAGTTTCATGGCCTTGCGCGCACCAATACGAAACTCGGAAACGAGCAATGGCATCGCCACGCTCTGCCTCGCCCATAGGACCTGCGCCAACGCGACTTCCACGAATTGCGCTACCCATAATTAACTCCCTTTTTCAGTTTTTGCCGAATTACTTTTGTAAAACTTAACTACTTCTTCAACACCAAGCTAAGCACAATCACTCCCGCAAACCAGAGGCCGCCAACAACGATAGTTATGCGATCAAGATTCTTCTCAACGACTGAAGAGCCACCGTAGCTTGAAGAGACGCCGCCGCCAAAGAGGTCAGACAATCCGCTGCCTTTGCCTTTGTGAAGCAATACGAGCAGAACCATCAGAACGCTGGTTATAACTAGCAAGATTGATAAAGCTAAAACCACGAATTTCTCCCTCTAATTTGAAAATTGATAACGCCTGGATATTTCTTCCACGAGCACTGGCGTAAGGATACCCGCCATTTGCTCCTAAATTATGCGCTAACCGCCCGATGGAATCGAGCAATTCTGGCGAATTCATCGGCATCAAGGCTGGCGCCACCGACCAGAACGCCATCGACATCTGGCTGCTTCATGATTTCTACTATGTTCGATGACTTCACCGATCCGCCATAAAGGATGCGAGCTGCCTCAGCTATTTCTGGTGAACCAAATTTTGCCAATTCGACACGAATCGCGGCACAGACTTCCTGCGCATCTTCGGCGCTTGCAGTTTTTCCGGTTCCGATTGCCCAGACTGGTTCGTATGCGAAGACTATCTTCTTTAAATCCGGTTTGTGAAAGCCCTTGAGTCCATTGCGAAGCTGACTTAACACATGTTCAACATGAGTTCCCGCTTCGCGAATTGCAAGTTCTTCACCAATGCAGAAAATTGGCGTGATTTCATTTGCGAGAGCGGCCTTAATTTTACGATTTACAGTTTCATCGCTCTCATTGTGAATCGCTCGGCGCTCGGAGTGGCCAACCACAACATAAGAGCATCCGAGTTTGTTTAGCATCGAACCGCTGATATCACCGGTATAAGCACCACTAGCTTCAGGTGATAGATCCTGCGCACCGTAGGAAAGACGAAGTCGATCGCCATCAATAAGTGTTTGAACTGAACGAATATCGGTAAATGGTGGAATTACGACAACATCTACTGCATCGAAATCTTTATCGTCCAGTGAGTAAGAAAGCTTCTGGGTAACGGCGATAGCCTCAAGATGATTGAGATTCATCTTCCAGTTACCAGCTATTAAGGGCTTACGCATTCTTCCTCCAGATTTATGTTTTTTGTTGTAAAAGTTATTACTGTAAAACGATTAGGCCCGGCAATTCTTTTCCTTCAAGATATTCAAGAGAGGCTCCGCCGCCAGTCGAGATGTATCCAAAATCAGTATCAACAAATCCTAGTTTACGGACAGCTGCTGCAGAGTCTCCCCCGCCAACAACGCTGATGCCACTTACTTTTGTTAACGCTTCAGCAAGAACTTTTGTTCCATTTGCGAAATTTGGAAACTCGAATACGCCCATTGGACCATTCCAGAATACAGTCTTACATTCGCCAATCGCAGCCGCGAATGCTGCGGCGCTTGCTGGCCCGATATCTAGCCCCATCTGATCAGCTGGAATTGCATCAGCTCCAACAATTGTTGGTCTGGCATCAGAGCTAAATTCTGGGGCGACGACAATATCGGTTGGCAATAGAAACTTAACTCCACGCTTCTCAGCGCGTTCCATTAGTTCTATAACAGTTGGAATCAAATCTCTTTCAACCAGCGATTTTCCAATCTGCAGACCCTTTGCTGCAAGAAAGGTAAAGAGCATTCCGCCGCCAATTGCAATTGTGTCTACCTTCTCCAACAGATTCGAGATGACACCAATTTTGTCTGACACCTTTGATCCACCTAGTGCAACACCATAAGGGCGCTCAGGGCTCTGAGTTAATTTTTTTAAAACATCTACTTCAGCAGCGACTAGATAACCAGCTGCATGTGGCAGTAACTTTGCAACATCATAAACGGAGGCATGCTTGCGATGAACCGCGCCAAAGCCATCGCTCACAAAAATATTTGCGTAAGTGGCAAGCTCCTTTGCAAGCACCAATCTATCTGCTTCATCCTTCGAAGTTTCGGCTGCTTCATAGCGAATATTTTCAAGAAGTGTTACGCCATAGCCACTTAATTTCGCTCCGAAAATCTCACTAGAAAATTCAACGCTCTCTCCAAGCAGTTCTGAAAGTCGCTTGGAAACAGGCGCTAACGAAAGCTCGGGTTTGCGCTCACCTTTTGGTCGACCAAGGTGGGCAGTAATTACTACTGATGCACCTTGGGCGAGCAAATATTTGATTGTCGGAAGTGACGCTTTGATTCGACCGTCATCAGTTATTACGCCATCCTTCAGCGGAACATTGAGATCACATCGAAGTAGAACTCGCTTCCCGCGAACATCAACTGTGTCGAGGGTTTTGATATTCATTAAAGCTTCTTGCCTACATATCCGACAAGGTCTACTAAACGATTTGAGTAACCCCACTCATTGTCATACCAGCCAACAACCTTTGCTGTTGTTCCAATTACCTTGGTAAGACCTGCATCTAAAATACAAGAACTTGGATCTGTAACGATATCTGCAGAAACAATTGGATCTTCGGTGTAAGTCAGATATCCCTTAAGTGAACCCTCGGCTGCCTTCTTTAACGCCGCGTTGATCTCTGCTGCCGTAACTTCCTTAGCGAGTTCAACAGTTAAGTCAGTTGCTGAACCAGTTGGCACTGGAACGCGAAGCGCAAAACCATCTAACTTGCCCTTCAAGTTTGGAAGAACCAAGCTGATCGCCTTAGCGGCGCCAGTTGTGCTTGGGATAATTGAGACCGCAGCCGCACGCGCACGACGCAGATCCTTATGTGGCTGATCGAGAACTGATTGATCATTTGTATATGCGTGAATAGTTGTCATCAGGCCACGAACAATTCCGAATTCCTCATCCAAGACCTTGGCCATCGGTGCCAGGCAGTTTGTTGTGCAAGATGCATTTGAGATGATGTGGTGGTTAGCAGCGTCATATTTCTCATGATTAACGCCCATAACCACAGTGATGTCTTCATCTGTAGCAGGAGCTGAGATTATTACCTTCTTCGCCCCAGCGGAGATGTGCTTCTTTGCATCTGCAGCTTTAGTGAAAAAACCAGTTGATTCAATGACGATATCTGCCTTAACTTCGCCCCAAGGCAAGTTTGCTGGATCGCGCTCTGAAAATACTCGAATTGTTTTGCCATTTACCGTAATTGAATCGTCTGTAAAAGTTACTGGTAAACCAAGACGACCGAGTATTGAGTCGTATTTAAGAAGATGAGCGAGAGTTGCGTTATCAGTTAGGTCGTTGATTCCTACGATTTCAATATCCGCACCTGATTGAAGTGCTGCGCGGAAGAAGTTACGACCGATGCGTCCAAAACCATTAATTCCAACACGTACCATTTAATTGCCTGCCTCAGAAAATAAGAAAATTAATAAACCACAACGTTGTAGAGACCAAATCCTATCAGCCGCGTCTGCCCTATTCGGCTAAGAGATCTGGGCTTAAACCAGCCTCAGTATCAGGAATTCCCAAATCATGTGCCCGCTTATCGGCCATTGCAAGCAATCTTCTTATCCGACCAGCAATTGCATCCTTGGTCATCGGTGGCGTCGCTAGTGATCCCAACTCTTCAAGGCTTGCTTGTCCATGATTAATTCGAAGTTCACCTGCTTGTTTTAAGTGGTCTGGAATTTCGGGTCCAAGTATCTCCATTGCACGAGCAACGCGGGCCGATGCTGCTACTGCCGCTCGAGCGGAGCGACGCAGATTTGCATCATCGAAATTCGCTAACCGATTGGCAGTTGCTCGAACTTCGCGGCGCATTCGACGTTCTTCCCAAGCCAGAACACTTTCATGTGCGCCAAGTCTTGTGAGCAGTGCACCGATTGCATCTCCGTCACGAAGCACAACTCGATCAACGCTTCTAACTTCACGTGCTTTTGCTGTTATACCTAATCTTCTTGCAGCACCGACGAGTGCCAGTGCAGCTTCAGGTCCCGGGCAAGTAATTTCTAGCGCTGAAGATCTACCTGGTTCAGTGAGCGAACCGTGCGCTAAAAATGCACCACGCCAGGCAGCTTCGGCATCACAGATTCCTGCTGATACAACCTGCGGCGGTAATCCACGAATCGGACGATTATTGGCATCGATTAAACCAGTCTGTCTCGCTAGCGCATCTCCGTCAGATGTAACTCGAACTACGTAACGACTTCCTTTGCGCAATCCACTTGGCGATAGAACTGCAAGTTCACTTTCATGCCCAAAAATTTCTGAAATATCTTTTCTTAAACGACGAGCACCTTGCGCAGTATCAAGTTCTACTTCGATCGCGATCTTGCCCGATGTGATATGTAATCCACCAGCGAATCTAAGAAGAGCGGAAACTTCGGCTTTGCGGCAGCATGGCTTTGAAATCGAAAGTCGACTTAATTCATCTTTTACTGCTGCAGTCATTGCCATGGGCGCTATTTAAGCAGGGTTCATTCAAAAATGTGGCTGAAAAGAGAACTCATTTTTGCAGGGTCATGGTGATTTCGGTCGTCATCCCTGGCCACATCGCTCACAATTAGTTCGCCACCGAGCTCTTTGACCATTTCCCGTAAGCCATTTTTCGAAACAAGAACTGTTGGATCCACGATTGCGATATCAAGTTTCAGAGAAGAGATGTGCGAAAGAACTAGGCGCAGATGTTCTTCCGGAGTATTACCCGCAAATTCATCGGCCCCTTCGGGTCCCTGCAAATTGAGAACCATAATCTTTTTTGCAGGGCTAGTAGAAATCGCTTTGGCCAGATCCTTAACCAAGAAGTGCGGCATAACACTCGAAAACCAGGAACCTGGTCCAAACACCAACCATTCGGCCTTAGAAATTGCTTCTAATACTTGTGGCGTTACTACTGGGTTTTCTGGAAGCAATTTCAGTGATTGCAATTTACCTTTCGCGGTAGCTACTTCAATCTGGCCGCGAATAGTTTGTAGTCCAGAATTTGTTTCGAAAACGCCCTCGATTTCAAGCGGCTGAAGTGACATTGGCAGCACTCGACCAACAATTTTTAGCAAATCCCCCACACGATCTATTCCTGCGACCAGATCATCGGAACTATCCCAGAGCGCAGCCATTAGTAAATTTCCTAGCGCATGCCCATTTAGGTTTCCTGAAGTATTGAAACGATGCTGAATTATTTGGGCCCAGCTCTGGCCCCAGGCATCAGATCCGCAGAGCGCGGCTAGCGCCATTCGCATATCTCCAGGCGGGAGAAAATTAAATTCTTCACGAATTTTTCCGCTAGAACCACCGTTGTCAGCAACTGTTACGACCGCAGTGATTGTTGGAGTTACATCACGTAATGCAGTTAACGTCGCGGCAAGTCCATGACCCCCGCCGAATGCAACGACTTTGGGTGTTGCGCTAGACATTAAACTTCGCGACCCAGATCTCTATGAACTGCTTGAGCAGATATAGAACGTGAATTTATTTGAGGTGAGCTCGCGAATCGCTTGGCAAGTTCTTCTGAGATTGCAACGCTTCGATGTTTGCCACCAGTGCAGCCAACTGCGAGAGTCAAATACTTACGCCCCTCTTGCATGAAACCAACTGCCATGGTTTCAAAGAGAGATTGATACTTTGTTAAAAACTCCTGCACATTTGCACTCGACAATACGTTCTCTGAAACCGGCCTATCCAATCCAGTCAGTGGTCGCAATTCAGGGATCCAATGTGGATTCGCGATGAATCTACAATCCATAACCAAATCAGCATCTACTGGGATTCCATATTTGTACCCAAAGGAGAGGATATTTACTCGTAGATCAGAATCTGAATCTGTGCTAAAAATTTCGCCGATCTTGGCTTCTAGTTGGTGGATATTCAAGGAGGAGGAATCGATCACGAAATCTGCAGCGGCGCGAACATCCTGTAACCGAGATCGCTCTTTTGTGATTCCGTCCAAAATTCGATCTGTTCCTTGAAGTGGGTGTGGCCGTCTCGTAGCTTCGAATCTTCTTACTAGTGCTTCATCGGAGGCATCAACAAAGAGAATACGTCTCGAAATATTGAGTTCTCCTAGATCCGATAGCGACTTGGTCAGATCATCAAAGAATTCGCCACCTCGAACATCAATGACAACTGCAATTGCTGATGGAGTCTTTGCTGCCATTTCGCAGAGTGAGGCAATCATCGAAGGCGGAAGATTATCTACGACATACCATCCGAGATCTTCTAGTGCATGTGACACTGTTGATTTACCGGCGCCGCTCATTCCGGTGATAACTAAGACCTCGTTAGAACTCATGGCTTAATCCTCTCAAGTAATTTCGCCAGTCTCCATATTAATACTCTGACCTGCTTTAGGTTGTTCGCTTAGGTAAGTAAATATGGACTCAGCAATATTGGGCCCGATACCAGGGATCGCCGCTAGTTCCGGTATCGAAGCTTTTCGGATTGCGGTTACGGAGCCAAACTGTTCAAGAAGGGCCGCTCTACGCGCCTCACCCAATTTCGGAATATCGTCTAAAAGAGATTCAAGCATAACTTTCGAGCGCTTACTTCTATGAAACGTGATTGCAAAACGATGCGCTTCATCTCTGATTCGTTGTAGAAGATAGAGCCCTTCGCTGTGTCTAGGAAATATTACTGGCTCCTTGCTATCTACAAGCCACACTTCTTCAAGTCGCTTCGCCAGGCCACAAATAAATATGTCAGATATGCCGAGTTCGGCCAACGCTTTTGAGGCCGCAGCAACCTGAGGTGCGCCACCATCAACGACAATTAATTGCGGCGGATATGCAAACTTTGGCCGGGCTCCGCCAGAGATAGATAACTCTGATGTATCAATTTCTCGCTCCGCTAAATACCGTTTCAATCTTCTAGTGAGAACATGATGCATGGCGCGCGTATCATCGAATCCCGCTTCATCATCGATTGCGAATCTACGATAGTCACTCTTCTTGATTTGACCATCTTCAAATACCACCATAGAAGCAACCATGTGCTTTCCCTGAATATTTGAAATGTCGAAGCATTCGATACGTAACGGAAGCTCTGGAAGATCTAATAGATTGGCAATCTCCTCTAGGGCCCTACCCGAAACTGCCGCATCATTAGAACGCTTACTGAGGTATTGGATGAGAGCTTGATGGGCATTGCGCTTTACGGTATTGATCACTTCAAACTTATCCCCACGTTGGGGCTTGGATATCGATACCCGATGTCCAGATTTATCGGTCAACCAATTCTCAATTGTCTCAAGGTTTTCTGGCAATTCATCAACCAAGATTTCAGTAGGGGCATCGAGTTCAGAATAAATTTTGGAGATCATCGCTTCAATAACATTCTCGTCTTCGAGAACATCCGAGCGATCTAAAATCCAGGAGCGCGAACCCACTACTCGCCCAAATCTCACCGTGAACATAGTTATGCTGGCGTGAGTTATTTCTGAATGCGTTGCTAGTAAATCAGCAGAGAAGTTGTCACTTAGAAAGGTACCAGAAGTTTCAGCAGATCTTTCAATCGCGGATATTTGATCCCGTATACGTGCCGCCTGTTCAAATTCTTCTCGCTCCGAGGCTTCGAGCATCTCTTTATTAAGCGTTGTTGCGATATCGCCTGAACTAGTGTCAACGAATTTCACAAGTTTCTTCGCAATTCCTAGATGTTCCTCTTTCGAAACCCAAGAGACACACGGCGCACTGCATTTGCCAATATCCCCAAGTAAGCATTGTCGCTTGCTCTTAACTGCCCTAGAGAAATTCGAATCGGTGCAACTGCGAATCGGATACAGCTTTTGAATTACATCAAAACTACTTCGCAGCGCCCAGGCATGAGCGTAAGGGCCAAAATATTTCACACCTGGCCGCTTCTTTGCTCGGGAGATAAAGAGCCGCGGAAATTCTTCAGCGATACTGACAGCAAGATAGGGATAAGACTTATCATCTTTAAATTGAATGTTGTATTTGGGATTTTCAGTTTTAATCCAAGTGAACTCAAGCTGTAACGCTTCGATTTCGGTGTTTACTATCGTCCAATCAACACGGACCGCTTCATGGACCATGCGATACGTTTTCTCGAGCAAGTTCTTCTGGAAATAAGAATTGAGTCGATTCTTTAAGTTCTTAGCTTTACCAACATAGATCACAACGCCCTTATCGTTGAAGAATCGATAGACACCAGGTTCGGTGGGAATTGATTCTGGGCGGTAACTCGCAGGCTCACTCATTGCTATCCCTTTAGCGAGGCTGCCAGAAACGTTCCGGTATAACTAGCTTTATTTTTTGCAACTGCTTCAGGTGTGCCTTCAGCCACAACAATTCCGCCACCAGAACCACCTTCTGGCCCTAGATCAATTACCCAATCTGCAGATTTGATTACATCTAAATTATGTTCAATAACAATTACAGTGTTGCCAGTATCCACTAAACGATTTAAAACAATCAGAAGTTTACGAACATCCTCGAAGTGAAGACCAGTCGTAGGTTCATCCAATACATAGATTGTGCGTCCAGTAGAGCGACGTTGAAGTTCGGTCGCTAACTTAACGCGCTGGGCTTCGCCGCCAGAAAGAGTTGGAGCGGATTGTCCCAGTCTTACATAACCAAGACCTACATCATTTAAAGTCTTCAAATAGCGTGCAATTGCCGGAACAGATTCAAAGAAGGTGAAAGCCTCTTCGATTGGCATATTCAGAACTTCAGCAATTGTCTTGCCCTTGTAATGAACTTCTAAAGTTTCGCGGTTGTAACGAGCGCCATGACAGACTTCGCAAGGCACATAAACATCCGGCAGGAAGTTCATTTCAATAGTTATCGTTCCATCGCCAGCACAATTCTCGCAACGACCGCCCTTCACGTTAAATGAGAAGCGACCTTGTTGATAGCCACGAATTTTGGCCTCTGTTGTCTCAGCAAATAGAGCTCGGACCTTATCGAAGACACCCGTGTAAGTAGCTGGGTTAGACCTCGGAGTTCTACCAATCGGAGACTGATCAACATGAACTACTTTGTCCAGAAGTTCTAGTCCGGTAATCGTTTTATGACGACCGGGAACAATACGTGCACCATTTAATTTGTTAGCCAAAACTGAATACAAGATGTCATTTACAAGTGTTGACTTACCAGAACCACTCACACCAGATACAGCGACAAAAGCGCCTAACGGAAATGAGACATCTATATTCTGCAGGTTGTTCTCGCGTGCGCCTTTTACAACCAGACTTCGCTTGGCATCTAATTCGCGTCGTTTCTTCGGGACTTCAATCTTGGTTCGCCCTGCTAAATAGGCACCTGTAATTGAGTCTTTTGCTGTAATCAGAGCTTGATAATCGCCGGAGGAAACTACGTGTCCACCATGTTCACCTGCTCCAGGACCGATATCGACGATCCAGTCTGCGGTTCTAATTGTGTCTTCATCGTGTTCAACCACAATCAAGGTGTTTCCGAGATCGCGAAGTCTGGTTAACGTATCAATCAAACGTCGATTATCACGTTGGTGTAATCCAATACTTGGTTCATCCAATACATATAGAACACCAACCAGCCCTGAACCTATCTGTGTCGCCAGACGAATTCGTTGTGCCTCTCCCCCAGAAAGAGTCGCAGCAGGTCTAGCAAGAGACAGATAATCCAAGCCAACATCAAGAAGAAAACCGAGCCGGGCATTGACCTCTTTGAGAACACGTTCGGCAATCTGTTTTTCGCGAGCATTTAAGGAAATCTTCTTTAGGAAATCTGCGCATTCTTTAATCGAAAGTTCGCAGATTGCAGCGATGCTCTTATCGCCAATTGTTACTGCAAGAACTTCAGGCTTTAAGCGAGATCCTTTGCAGACTGGACAGGGAGTTTCGCGCATATAAGCTTCAAATTTATCCCGAGAATAATCGCTATCAGTCTCTAAATGGCGACGTTCGATAAAGGAGACAACGCCCTCGAAACCAGTTGAGTAATTGCGATCACGGCCATATCTATTTTTATATTTAACATGAACTTCGAAATCCCAGCCATTAAGAAGTGCATCCTTCGCCTTTGCAGGCAACTTCTTCCACGGAGTATCCATCGAAAATTTAAGCTCTTTCGCCAAACCTTCAACCAGTCGCGCCCAATATCCAGTTGATTGACCGCCAGCCCAAGGTGCAATCGCGCCCTCGTTGATTGAAAGTTCATCGTTCGGGATTACTAACTCTTCGTCGACTTCAAGTTTCGTGCCAATACCTGAGCAATCCGGACAGGCGCCAAAGGGTGAGTTAAACGAGAAAGATCTGGGTTCAAGTTCTTCAAAAGAGAGACCGCAATCATGACAGGCCATGTGCTCGCTATATGTTCGCTCTTTATCTGGCGAACCAACTTTCTTGTCTACAAAATCTAGAATGACTAACCCACTTGCAAGTCGTAGTGCAGTTTCAATCGAATCTGTTAAACGCGTCTTTGATTCTGCCTTTACAGTCAAGCGATCGACCACAACTTCAATCGTGTGCTTCTCTTGTTTCTTCAACTTAGGAACTTCCGCGATTGGATAGACAGTTCCATTAACACGAACTCGAGAGAATCCCTGAGTTGTGAAATCTTTAAAGAGATCGAGAAACTCACCTTTTCGGGCACGTATTACTGGCGCAAGAACCAAGAATTTTGTATCAACAGGCATTGCAAGTATTTGATCGACAATATTCTGGGGAGTCTGTTTCGCAATCGCCTCTCCACATTTAGGACAATGTGGTCGACCGGCTCGAGCAAAGAGCAGGCGCAAATAATCGTAAACCTCGGTAATTGTTCCGACAGTTGAACGTGGATTTCGATTCGTTGATTTCTGATCGATTGAGACTGCTGGTGAAAGTCCTTCAATGAAATCGACGTCTGGCTTATCCATCTGTCCAAGGAATTGGCGCGCATATGCCGAAAGTGACTCGACATAACGACGTTGCCCTTCAGCAAAGATTGTGTCGAATGCTAGAGATGATTTTCCAGATCCGGATAATCCAGTAAAAACGATTAATGAGTTACGAGGAAGGTCGATTGAGACGTTCTTCAAATTATGCTCGCGAGCACCGCGAACAACTAAACGATCAATGCTCAAGTGCCCGCCTCTTCCATTCCGCGAAGCTCTTTCTTGAGCTCTCGGATCTCATCTCGGAATCTAGCTGCGAGTTCGAACTGCAAATCTCCCGCTGCCAGTTTCATCTGATCTGTAAGGGATTCTATGAGACCAATAAGTTCTTGTCTTGGTAGGGAGTGGCCAGAAATCTTAATTCCAGATGAAACCCCCTTAGAACTCAGAGTTTCAGTGTCTTCGGCCTCTTTAGTAATCAAATCTGTAATGTCCGCAATCTTTTTGCGCAATGGCGTCGGATCGATTCCGTGTTCGGTGTTGTATGCAACCTGTTTCTCCCGACGGCGATTTGTCTCATCAATCGCTTGCGCCATCGCGGGAGTAATGCTGTCGGCATACATGTGCACTTCACCAGAAACATTTCTTGCCGCGCGACCAATGGTTTGAATAAGTGAAGTAGCTGACCGAAGGAAGCCTTGTTTGTCAGCATCCAGAATTGCAACTAAGGAAACCTCGGGAAGATCGAGTCCTTCACGAAGCAAGTTGATTCCGATTAAAACATCATATTCACCAGATCTAAGCTCGCGAAGTAATTCAACCCGACGGAGTGTGTCCACTTCGGAGTGCAAATAACGAACTCTTATTCCAAGCCCCATCAAATAATCAGTTAAATCCTCAGACATTTTCTTGGTCAAAGTTGTGACCAAAATTCTTTCATTCCTCGCCGCGCGAAGATTTATCTCATATACCAAATCATCAATCTGGCCCTTAATTGGTTTTATAACTATTTGGGGATCAACAAGCCCAGTCGGTCTAATGACTTGCTCTACGAATTGTCCACCAGTCTTCTCAAGTTCATATTTACCAGGCGTTGCAGACAAGTAAACAGTCTGGCCTTTCCGTTCAATAAATTCTGCGAATCTAAGTGGTCGGTTGTCCATCGCAGACGGCAATCTAAATCCGTGTTCAACCAATGTGCGTTTACGAGAGGCATCGCCTTCATACATGGCACCAATTTGCGGCACAGTTACATGGGATTCATCAATGACAACTAGAAAATCTTCTGGGAAATAATCAAGTAGGCAGTTCGGTGGCGAACCCGCTTCTCGCCCATCGATGTGACGGGAATAATTCTCGATACCAGAACAGAAACCAAGTTGGCGCATCATCTCGATGTCAAAGGTGGTCCGCATCCGGATGCGTTGAGCTTCAAGCAATTTATTCTGACGCTCAAACTCATCCACCTTGGATTCCATTTCAATTTCGATAGCCGAGATCGCACGGTTCATAGTTTCAGGTCCAGCCGAATAATGGCTAGCCGGAAATATATACATTTCGGTTTCATCACGGATGATTTCGCCGGTTAATGGGTGCAACGTTGTAATTCGCTCGATCTCATCACCAAACATTTCAATTCGCAAGGCCAACTCTTCATACATAGGAATGATCTCAATAGTGTCGCCACGAACTCGAAATGTTCCACGTTCAAATGCCATATCATTTCGCTTGTATTGAATATCAACAAACTTACGCAATAACTTATTGCGTTCTATTGAATCACCAACCTGCAATTTAATCATTCGATCTACATACTCTTGGGGAGTCCCTAGGCCGTAAATACAAGAAACCGTTGCAACAACAATTACATCCCGGCGAGTAAGCAATGAATTAGTAGCCGAGTGTCGAAGCCGTTCTACTTCACTGTTTACCGAACTATCTTTCTCGATAAAGGTATCGGTCTGTGGGACATATGCCTCGGGTTGGTAATAGTCGTAATAGGAAACAAAATATTCAACCGCGTTGTTAGGCATCAACTCGCGGAACTCGTTTGCCAATTGAGCAGCTAAAGTTTTATTCGGAGCTAGAACAAGAGTTGGACGTTGCAGCTTTTCGATGAGCCAGGCAGTCGTTGCAGATTTACCCGTTCCGGTTGCGCCAAGAAGAACTACATCAGACTCTCCCGCGTTGATCCGCATTGCAAGTTCTGCAATTGCTGATGGTTGATCTCCTGAAGGGATGTAATCACTAATAACTTCAAATGGATTTACTTTGCGCTGTAGCTCAGTTATTGGGCGCATAACTTAAGAAATATTCGCTCTGGCCCGCGGAAGTAAGACATCCTCATAAACGTTTTCTACCTGCCGAAGCAATGAATCAAGGTCGCCATCATTTTTAAAGATTAGATCTGCGATCTCTGCCCGTTGCTCATCTGTCGCCTGAACTTTTATTCGAGCTTCAATTTCATAACCCTTTAGGCCGCGGCTTTTAAGTCTTGAAATGCGATTCTCTAGGCTGGCCTCTACAGTAATTACATAATCAAATCTATCTTGACCCTTTGTTTCAACCAGGATTGGGATCTGGTAAATAATCACAGCATCCTCTGGGCTAACTTCAACAATCTCGTCGAAGGCCTCAGCCACACGCGGATGAATGATCGCTTCTAAAGTTTTGCGAGCACCAGGATCTGAAAAGACGACTTGGCCTAGTTTACTGCGATCTAAGATTCCATTGGTAAGAATTTCATCACCAAAAGTTGCTACTAGTTCATCAAAGCCATCTGTTCCACGCTCGATAACATCGCGGGCAAGTTGATCGGCATCCACAACAACTGCGCCCAAGTCTTCGAAGAAATCTCCGGCGGCAGATTTACCAGACCCGATACCGCCGGTAAGGGCAACCTTTATCACGTTGGAATCTTATCTTTTAAAGTGCGAAGCAAATGAAAAGGGCCCCGACCGAGGTCAGGGCCCTTAACTCTATTTATTATTCTGCGGCTGTTTCTGCAGCAGGTGCATCGCCAGCAGCGGCATCGGCAGCTTTAGCCTCTTCCTTCTGCTTGCGGTGTGCCATGAAGCGGGTTTGCGCCTCAGCATATTGACGTTCCCACTCTTCGCGTTGCGCTTCATAACCTGGACGCCACTCTTGAGAATCAGCATCGAAACCTTCTGGATAAATGAAGTTTCCTTGTGCATCGTAGCGAGCAGACATTCCATATTGGGTTGGATCGAATGCTTCGATCTCTACTTCATGACCTTCATTAGCTTGCTTCAATGAAAGAGAGATACGACGACGTTCTAGATCGATATCAATGATCTTTACAAATAGCTCGTCGCCAACTTGAACAACTTGCTCTGGAATCTCAACGTGGCGTTCGGCCAACTCTGAAATGTGAACTAGTCCTTCGATTCCTTCGAATACTCGAATGAATGCACCGAATGGAACAAGTTTAGTAACTTCACCAGGAACAACTTGGTTAATTGTGTGTGTGCGAGCAAATGCTTGCCATGGATCTTCTTGAGTCGCCTTGAGAGAAAGCGATACGCGCTCACGTTCGAAGTCAACTTCTAGAACTTCAACGGTCACTGCATCGCCAACTTCTACAACTTCATTTGGATGATCAATGTGCTTCCATGAAAGTTCAGATACGTGAACCAAACCATCTACGCCACCAAGGTCCACGAAGGCACCGAAGTTAACGATTGATGAAACAACACCAGAACGAACCTGACCCTTTTCAAGTTGGTTCAGGAATGTTGTGCGTGAAGCTGATTGGGTTTGTTCTAGGAATGCCCGACGTGAAAGGACAACGTTATTGCGATTCTTATCTAGTTCGATAATGCGAGCTTCAACTTGTTGTCCGATGTAAGGAGTCAGGTCGCGAACGCGGCGCATTTCTACTAGAGATGCTGGAAGGAAGCCACGAAGACCGATGTCAACGATTAGGCCACCCTTAACAACTTCAATAACAGTTCCGGTGACAACTTCGTCACGCTCTTTCTTTCCTTCGATATCTCCCCAGGCGCGTTCGTATTGTGCGCGCTTCTTTGAAAGGATTAAACGACCTTCTTTATCTTCCTTGGTAATTACAAGTGCTTCAACGCGATCGCCGACAGAAACAATCTCTGAAGGATCAATGTCGTGGCGGATAGATAGTTCGCGGGAAGGAATAACACCTTCGGTCTTGTAACCAATATCTAGCAAAACTTCTTCGCGATCAATTTGAACAACGGTTCCGATAACTAGATCGCCATCATTAAAATTCTTAATTGTGCCTTCGATTGCGGCAAGAAAATCTTCGGCTGAGCCGATGTCGTTTACTGTGATTTGTGTAGGGGTCAAAATTCTACGAAGGAATAGAAGTAGTAGGGATAGGACAGTTCATAAAATTCATGAATATGGCTGATTCACGAAGGGCTAAGGCTACTTGCGTGCTGCTGGATGGTCAAAATTCGGGCCTGACCTCAAAAAAGAGCGGTCTATTTAGCGTAATTAGTGCGCCGCCAAGTCCCAACTGGTTCCAATTCCAATATTCACATCTAGCGGAACTGAGAGTTCAAACGCGCTGCCCATTCCATCTTTAACAAGGTCGGTGAGTATTTCAATCTCGCCTTCAGCTACTTCAAGAATGAGCTCATCGTGCACTTGAAGCAACAACCTAGATTTCAAGCCCTGCTCTGTAATTCCTTTAGCAACATTTAACATCGCAACTTTTATGATGTCTGCTGCGGATCCTTGAATCGGAGCATTGAGTGCCATGCGTTCTGCAACTTCGCGCCTTGGTCGATTGTCACTCGTTAAGTCGGGGAGATAGCGACGTCTTCCCATAATCGTTTCGGTGTAACCCTTTTCGCGTGCAATCACTACAACTTGAGCTAAGTAGTCTCGAATTCCACCAAACCGAGAGAAGTATTTATCCATCAAAATGGCGGCATCAGTTGGTGATAAATCCAATTGTTGAGCTAACCCATATGCCGACAAACCATAAGCAAGTCCATACGACATCGCCTTAATCTGTCTGCGCATTTCTGGGTCTACTCCATCTGGCGCGACACCAAAGACCAAACCTGCAACAGTCGAATGCAAGTCCTCTCCCATCTTAAATGCTTCAATTAAATTCGCATCTTTCGAGAGATGAGCCATGATTCGCATTTCAATTTGACTGTAGTCAGCAGTAAGCAGCGTTGTATAGGGAGCTTTCGAAACGAAACAATCGCGAATTTTGCGACCCTCTTCGGTTCGCACCGGAATGTTCTGCAAGTTTGGATTGGTTGAAGAAAGTCTTCCCGTGGCAGTTACCGTCTGCTGGAAAATTGTATGAATCCGCCCATCGCTAGCAGTTGCATCAATTAATCCGTCGACCGTTGTAAGCAACTTACTGGTTTCTCGGATTCGCAATAAGTGCTTGAGAATTGGGTGTTTAGTCTTTGCAAATAACCAGTCCAGGCTCTCGGCATCGGTTGTGAAGCCAGTCTTTATCTTCTTAGTCTTCGGAAGATCCAATTGATCAAACAAGATAGCCTGTAATTGCTTAGGTGAGCCAACATTAAATTCTTTGCCTGCTTCTCTATGGGCGCCACTGGTTTCTCGTTCAACTTCCCCTTTAAAGAATGCCGAAAGTCCTCGCAGCTTATCTAAATCGACTCCGATTCCGGTGCTCTCCATATCGGCCAACTCAACCAATACCGGAATTTCCATCTCATTCATCAGGGCTGACATTTCTCGTTCTAAAATCTCTTTTTTCAGAACCGGAACTAATTTCATTATCGAAATCGCGCCTAGGCCATCAAACTGTGAGAACAAGGACTCTTCCTGCTCCGCATTAACTACTCCAAGAAATCTTTCAGTTAAATCATCGAGGGCTAGATTGCGGCCACCTGAGTTAATTAGATATGCGGCTAATTCAGTATCGAAAGCTAACCCTGAAACTGGAAAGTTGCGAGCCATTTCCTTTGCACTGTGCAGGTATTTTGGAAGATTTGCATCAACCCACCAATCTCCTAACTTAGAACCACGAACAATAAATAATTTAGCTTCATCAAGGGCAACGGAATATTCGAGAATTTTTCCTTCGGGTGCGCTGAACGCAACCGCCACTGGGTCGGTGCGCCCTACAAGTAATTTAGAAAGTTCTTCAGAGGAGAGCTCTTTTGAGACTATCTTCGAATCTGCCGGTGTCGCCTTCGTTTCAGCTGTTTCGACCTCGCTAGAACCTAGAGACTTAATCCGCTCTTTAAGTGCCTTTATTTCTAGCTTATCCAGGAGCAAATTCAATTCTGATACCAACGCTCCCTCCCACAACAATTGCGAGATGGGCGTTTCAATATCCATGTCACTTCGCAACCTCGTGAGTTCCGAATTCAATTCAACGCTGGCGATATTCGCTCGCAGCGAGTCGCCAACTTTCCCTCCGACCGATTCAATGTTCTCAATCAATTTTTCTAAGCTGCCATATTCGGCAATCCACTTTGCCGCAGTCTTCTCGCCAACACCAGGAATCGATGGCAAGTTATCACTTGGATCCCCCCGTAAAGCAGCAAAATCTGGATACTGCGCAGGAGTTAACCCATATTTTTCAATGACCGCATCCGGTGTCATTCGAGTGAGATCTGTGACTCCGCGCTTTGGATACAAGACGGTTGTCTTTGAATTTATAAGTTGAAAAGAGTCGCGATCACCAGTGCAAATCAAAACTTCAAAACCATCGGATTCGGCACGCTTAGCAAGCGTTGCAATAATGTCATCAGCTTCGAAACCCTCAACCGCAAAGTGTCGAATACCAAATCCATGAACCAAATCAAAGAGATAACTTGTTTGAGATCTAAACTCATCAGGGGTTGCCGAGCGATTTGCCTTGTAATCTGGAAAACGTTCTGAGCGAAATGTTTTTCTCGAAACATCGAAAGCCGTCGCAATGTGTGTGGGCTTCTCTGCGGTTATCAGGTTAATGAGCATCGAGGCGAATCCATAGATTGCATTAGTGTGCTGTCCACTTGAGGATACGAAATTTTCGGCCGGTAGCGCGTAAAACGCACGATAGGCCAGAGAATGGCCATCGATTAGTAAAAGTTTTTTGGTTGCGCTCATTTCCGGCGAGTCTATTGGTTAGACTTACCAACATGGATGATTTCCTTGAGATTCTGCGGAAGCGTGGCAGTGGCGCCCTTGGCGAAAAAATGGGAATTGAAATTCTCGAAGCATCACCACAGCGACTCGTAGCAAAGATGCCAGTTGAAGGCAATACCCAACCGATGGGCTTATTGCACGGAGGAGCAAGTGTTGTTCTTGCTGAAAGCCTTGGCTCGATCGGAACCGCTCTGCATGCAGGAGTAAATCGAAAAATTGTTGGTGTTGATATAAATGCGACGCATCATAAATCTGCGACTTCAGGATTCGTCATCGGAACCGCAACCGCGATATCACTGGGCAAAACTTTATGTTGCTATGAAGTGGTTATTACGAATGAGGCAGGCGAAAGAACCTGCACCTCAAGAATTACCTGCCTGATTCTTGCCGAAAGATAGACCAACTCGCTAAAGTTGTCAGATACCAGGTCGGTTTCAGCCAGTCTGAATGACCAACTCCAGGATTGGAATCTACTTTGAATTTGGCCTCCGTCACAGTTACGAAAAGTTTTCGAAGGCACTCATCTTTCCGTAAATCCAGCTCCCTAACTCTTCTTCTCTTGCTCTCAGTTTCTTCACTTCTCTTCTTGGGTTCAAATGCAAGTGCCACAGAAACCGAAGCCGCTCCAACAAAACTTTATGGAACAGTTTCTGACAAAGATGGCCTGCCACTTTCCAATATTGAGATTACCGCTACCGGACCAGAGGGATTCTCAAAAACTGTAGAAACAGATGCGCAAGGTAATTGGGAAGTTAGCGTCCTCACAAAGGGAACTTTTAGCTTGACCATTAATCAGGAGGATCTTCCAGAGGGCCAATCGCTAACAGACCCGACTAAGGGAACAGTTAAAGCCAACGTATTTTCGTTGGGCATCGAGCTCAAACTTCTCTTTCCTATTGGTCCGGGTGTAGCGAAGACCAGTTTGCTCGAACGATCAGCACAACTTGCGGTCGATGGTTTGATTTTGGGTCTTGTAATTGGGTTGGCCGCGCTCGGACTAAACCTAATCTTTGGCACAACTGGTTTAACAAACTTCGCTCATGGTGAAATTCTTACACTTGGTGGACTGCTCACCTATTACTTAAGTGCAATCGTAAAACTCCCGGTTATCGTCTCCGTTCCGATTGCGGTTCTGCTTGGCGCCTTTATCTCTGGTTTCCTACAGGACAGATATCTCTGGAAACCTCTTCGCAAGCGTGGCACTGGACTTATTGCAATGCTTGTCGTTTCAATTGGACTTGCAATCTTCCTGCGCTACTTCTTCCTCTTCTTGTTCGGTGGAGATACGAGACAGCTTCCACAATATGCCGGGCAGGCAGGCTTGCAGCTTGGGCTTGTAAGCATTACTCCAAAATCAGTTGTGACCACCATTTTCGGAATTATTTTTATTGTCCTTGCAACACTTTGGCTGTTAAAAACTCGGATGGGCAAAGCAAGTCGCGCGGTGTCAGATAACCCAGCTCTAGCTTCAGCTTCAGGAATTGATGTTCAGAAAGTGATTCGAGCTGTCTGGATATTAGGTGCCGCTCTAGCTACGTATGCTGGTGTGATTATCACTGTGAATCAAGGCGTAAGTTTCTTGATGGGACAGGATATGTTGCTATTAATCTTCGCGGCTGTCACCTTGGGGGGCCTCGGAACTGCGAATGGCGCCTTAGTTGGTTCGCTCATTATTGGTTTGTTCGTTCAACTTTCAACCTTGTTTATTCCAACAGAACTTAAATATGTAGGTGCGCTCATTGTCCTGATCATTATTTTGATCGTGAGACCACAAGGAATTTTGGGCAAGAAAGAGAGGATTGGATAAATGGACTTTCTCTTTGTTATACAGCAGACACTAAGTGCGACAATTGGCGTTAACACAATCATCTTCGCTCTTGCAGCTATTGGTCTAAATATGCACTTCGGTTATACCGGTCTCCTAAACTTCGGACAAGCCGGCTTTTTGGCAATTGGTGCTTACAGTGTTGCCGTCCCTGTAGTTTCATTTGGTGTCCCACTCTGGATTGCTTTTCTGATTGGAATCTTTAATTCAGTAATCTTTGCCCTTCTTTTGGGAATTCCTACCCTGAGGCTCCGAGCAGATTATCTTGCGATCGTAACTATTGCTGCCGCCGAGATTGTCCGACAGATTGCACGCTCTGCAACATTCAATGAGTGGCTAGGTGGATCCGATGGAATCACCGGCAAATTTGGAAAAGAGTTCTTCGATCTCAACCCATTTAAGTCGGGCTTAGATACTCCAATTTTGCGCTTCAATGCAAATGATCTATGGGTTGTAATAGTTGGTTGGAGTTTGGTAGCAGTTATTACCTTTGTGATGTGGGTTATGGTCAACTCGCCTTGGGGACGCTTAATGCGCGCTATTCGTGAAGATGAGGATGCGGTTCGTTCTCTCGGAAAGAATGTTTATTTATACAAAATGCAATCTCTAATTATTGGTGGTGTTATTGGTTCTATCGGTGGCTTTGTCTACGCCTTGTCTCGCCAATCTGTTCAGCCAGACAATTACGGAACCGCCTTAACGTTTTTCGCCTACACCGTTTTAATTCTTGGTGGTGCTGCGAGAGTCTTTTCACCGATCGTTGGAGCAATGATTTTCTGGTTCTTGATTGTCTTTATCGAGCAGATTCTGCGTCAAGGCGTAACAAATGATCTGATTCCAGATTGGCTAATCGGGGTAAATCAAGTTGGCCAAATTAGATTCATGCTGATGGGCCTTGGGCTAATGGCGCTCATGATCTTTAGACCACAAGGAATCTTTGGAGATAAGAAGGAGTTGGCACTCGATGCAAAAGCCTAAGAGCGCAGATGCAAGTTTTGCATTGACAACTTCACCTACACCTGGCTCTGCAAAGTCAGACCCGATTCTTATTGCGGATAAGATTGTTAGACAATTTGGTGGTCTTACTGCTGTAAATGTTGATCACCTGGAAATTCAAAGAGGTTCTATCACCGCACTTATCGGACCTAATGGTGCAGGAAAGACAACATTCTTTAATCTATTAACAGGATATGACAGCCCGAACTCTGGTAAGTGGAGCTTCAACGGAAAAGACCTAAATGGAATTCCACCGCATAAAGTTGCCCGGCTGGGAATGGTAAGAACATTCCAATTAACAAAGGCTCTATATCGATTGACTGTGATCGAAAATATGGCGCTTGGAGCCCGCGGCCAAAAGGGTGAGTCTGTTCTGCGCTCAATCTTTCCATGGATCTGGCGCGCTCAAGAGGCCGAGATTCGCACTCGGGCTACCGCGATTTTGACTAATTTCAAACTCATAGAGAAGCAAGATGATTTTGCCGCCGCGCTGTCGGGCGGCCAACGAAAACTTCTTGAGATGGCGCGCGCCCTTATGGTTGAACCCGAGATGATCATGCTTGATGAGCCAATGGCTGGAGTCAATCCCGCGCTTAAACAATCTCTTCTCGAACACATCAAAGAATTGCGGACCGAAGGTAAAACAGTCTTATTCGTTGAACACGACATGGATATGGTGCGTGAGATTAGTGACTGGGTAATTGTTATGGCACAAGGCGAAGTCATTGCCGAGGGCACACCTGCATCTGTAATGGGCAATAAAGATGTTATTGCCGCTTATCTTGGTGCACATCATGACGAAGATTTGTCCACTAGTGCGGAAGGTGCGCAAGCATGACTACCTCAAATGCATCGGCTTCGCCGTTAGTTGACGCGAAGAACTTGGTTGCAGGTTATCTTCCAGGAATCAATATTCTTAATGGCTGCAATCTCTACGCCAATAAGGGTGAACTAGTTGGAATTATCGGACCCAATGGCGCCGGTAAATCAACTCTCCTAAAGGCGCTCTTTGGATTAGTTAAGGTTCGAGAGGGCGGAGTCACCTTGAATGGTGAGACCATTACAAATATGCGAGCCGATGAACTCGTAAGTCGAGGAATCGGATTCGTGCCTCAGAGCAACAATGTTTTTCCTTCACTAACAATTGAAGAGAATCTACAGATGGGTGCGTTTCAAGCACCCGCTCTATTCAATGAGCGCTTTGATTTTGTTGTAAATCTCTTTCCAACTCTTGGCACTCGCCGCAAACAACGCGCCGGTTCGCTATCTGGTGGTGAACGCCAGATGGTTGCCATGGGACGTGCTCTGATGATGAACCCATCCGTGCTCTTACTCGACGAGCCAAGCGCTGGGCTCTCTCCTGCGCTGCAAGATGAAGTTTTCGTCCGAGTTAGAGAGATTAATAAGATCGGTGTAACCGTAATCATGGTTGAGCAGAATGCAAGGCGGTGCCTGCAGATTGTTGATCGTGGTTATGTTTTAGATCAAGGCACAAATGCTTATGAAGGAACTGGTAAATCACTTTCTACAGATCCTAAGGTCGTTGAACTCTATTTAGGCACCCTTGCTAAATAGCACTCTTTAATAACAATTAATGCTCGTCTAAATGTAAGAGAGGCCCGCCGATTTAATCGGCGGGCCTCTCCATTTCTACTTTTTTACTATTTGTGGCTAACCATTATTTATTCGGCCGCTGGCACATCACCAGAGATGAACTCTGCTGGAAGTGCTACGTACTTATCGTTAGCTGTGTATTGGTAGATACCCATAGTTGCGTATGAAGGATCTCCATTGTCAGCGAATTCAACTGGACCAGAAACACCGTCGTAGTCGATATCTTCGCCATCAGCGATTAGCTTCTTGCAAGCCGCAAAGGTTGTGCACTTTGTGCCACCCTTTGAAACAGATACTAGGTTGTCACGGATTGTCTGACCATCCGTTGCACCACCTTGCTCTGCTGCAAGTGCAATCAGAATAACTGCATCATATGACTCAGGAGCATATGAGAAGTCTGTAAGGTCTGGATCGACTCCAAGTAGTCGCTTTTGAAGTGTGTCATCTGCAAATACACCAGGAAGAGTAGCTTTTACGCCCTTCATGATTCCTGCAGGTAGATCCTTGTAAGCACCACTTGAAAGGTTTCCATCAACAAGATAGGTCTTGACCTTATCTGGGCCAATTCCTTGCTTGATTAGTTCAGTCAAGATCTTCGCAGTCTCATCAAAACCGATGATTGCGATTGCATCTGGCTTTGCAGCCTTTGCCTTTGCAACATCTGCTGAGAACTCAGCCGCTGTTGGGTTATAAACAATTGTTGAAGAGGTTCCAGTAAAGGCGGCAGCTGCGTACTTAGCTAGACCGTTACCGTATGCATCATCAAGGTTTAGGAATACAGCGTTTTTCGCGCCTTCCTTAGCCATTAACTGACCGAGAACTGCTCCCTGGAAAGTATCTGATGGTGCTGTACGGAAGTAGTAACCATCATCAGCATAGTTTGTGAAGTCAGGTGATGTGTTCGCTGGTGAGAAGTGAACGATCTTTTCGCCGGCAATCTTGTCGATTACTGTGAAAGAAACTCCCGAAGATGCTGCACCAACGATTGCACTAACGCCAGCTGATATATGTGAATCAGTTGTTTGTTGTGCAATGTCAGAACTTGTGTCTCCTGAATCGCCACGAATGTGCTCAATGTTCTCGCCTAATACGCCACCGGCTGCATTGATTTCTTCAACTGCTAAATCAACGCCAGCAAACTCTGGGGGCCCTAGGAATGCAAGACTTCCTGTCTCAGGAAGTAGTGAACCTATTTTTAATGGACCAGAGGCGTTGTTCCCGCTACCGCAGCTAACTAGAACTAAGCTTGCAACAGCTGAAACAGCAACCAAGGTCGCTTTTTTGAATTTCTGCATTTTCTCCCTTTCAGTATGTGCCTGCCTGAACTTGTATAGCTAGAGTTCAAGGAGGATTCCCGAAGCATAACTCGATTTAAATTTTGGGTAAATAGATTCGGTGTGTTTCAAGGGAGTAAAAACCCTGATTTATTTCAGAAATCAAACTTTTCGGCCTTTTCAGGGTCGGTTACTGCCAAAGCAACCTCCTTCATCGAGAGCCTGCGGTCCATCGCAGACCTCTGGATCCAGCTAAAGGCTTCTGGTTCACTCAAATCCATCGCCTTCATCAAGATGCCTTTGGCGCGGTCAATTATCTTTCTGGTCTCCAACCTTTCATATAAATCTGCAACTTCTTCTCTTAAAGTCCGCATTTGAAGGTGCCTGCTCATAGCAATTTCGATTGCAGGCGTTAAGTCGCTAATACTAAATGGCTTTACTACATATGCCATTACGCCAGCATCCCTAGCGCGCTCCACTAACTCCTTCTGACTAAATGCGGTGAGCATCAATACTGGTGAAATTTCAATTATTTCTTGGGCCGCTGAGATTCCATCGAGCTCTGGCATTTTTACATCAAGGATTGCAAGATCTGGCTTTAACTCTTTTGCAAGAGTCACTGCCTCAACTCCGTTAGTTGCCTGGCCTACAACTTCGTAACCAGCCTCGGTAAGCATTTCAACTAGGTCAAGACGAATTAGGGCTTCATCTTCGGCAACCAAAATTCTGGCTGGTCTATTTTCGGCCGTATCTTTTAAATTCTTTGACATGTGCCTCGAGTCGGATTTGAACCGACACTGTGCGGATTTTGAGTCCGCCCTCTCTACCGTTGGAGTACCGAGGCAATTATTTCCTGAATTTTACTTAATTTACCTCCCCTACTTTAACTACTTACGATATGCCGGAGCAATTCCTTCAACTGCATCGCCAACCCGGTGAACTCGCATAGCGTTGGTCGAACCCGGAATTCCGGGTGGTGAACCTGCAACGATAATTACGCTCTCGCCCTTAGACACGCGATTGGAATCAATAAGAATCCGGTCAACCTGGGCAACCATTTCATCAGTATGAGAAACCATCTGGGTAATCTTTGGTTCGATTCCCCAAGAGAGCGCCAACTGATTAAAGACTTCAATGGTTGGGGTTAACGCCATAATATTTATTGGAGAGCGAAGTCTCGACATCCGGCGTGCGGAATCACCGCTCTGAGTGAAGGCGACTAGATACTTTGCCCCGATGATTGCTCCAACCTCTGTTGCCGCCTTAGTGATTGCGCCACCTTTGGTTTTTGGATCATGCCGCAGCGCAGGAATTCGGTCCAACATAACTTCTTCAGTTCGTTCAATGATTCGGGCCATGGTTGTAACAGCTTCAATCGCGAATTCACCAATGCTAGTTTCGCCGGAGAGCATCAGAGCATCTGCCCCATCTAGAACCGCATTAGCGCAATCTGTTGCCTCGGCCCTAGTCGGCCTGGAATTTGTAATCATCGAATCAAGCATTTGTGTTGCCACGATTACCGGCTTGGCTGCCTCACGGGCGAGCATTACACATTGCTTCTGAACTAGTGGGACTTCTTCGATTGGCATTTCAACACCGAGGTCTCCTCTTGCGACCATGATGCCGTCGAAGGCAGCAATAATTTCTTCTAAGTTATCAACAGCCTGCGGTTTCTCAATCTTTGCAATAACTGGGCGACGAATTCCCTCTTGATCCATAATCAAATGGACATCTTTAATATCTTTTGCGCTACGAACAAATGAGAGCGCAATGAAATCAGCACCTGCTCGCAGTCCCCAGCGTAAATCTTCCTTATCTTTCTCTGACAGTGCCGGAACCGAAACCGCTACTCCCGGAAGATTGATTCCTTTGTTATTGCTCACAACGCCCGGTTCGATGCACTTTGTGATTACATCATTACCCTTAACTTCAAGAACTTCTACCGTAACTTTTCCATCGTCGATAAGAATTCGATCACCTGGCTTGCAATCGCCCGGAAGTCCTTTATAAGTTGTGCCAACCCGCTCCTTAGTCCCAGGAACTTCATCAGTAGTAATTGTAAAAATATCGCCGCGGGCCAGATCGTGTGGACCATCTTCAAATCTTGCTAGGCGAATTTTTGGGCCTTGCAGATCAACAAGTATCGCAACCGCTACACCAGCTTTAAGTGCCGCTGCCCGAACTGAATCAAGCCGGGCTTGATGTTCTGGATAGCCTCCGTGTGACAAATTAAGGCGCGCCATATTCATGCCGGCAGCAATTAACTCATCAACTTTTCCTGGTGCTTCAACAGCTGGTCCCATCGTGCAAACAATCTTTGCTCTACGCATTTTTTCGAGACCGCTTTCTAATTATTTACTTCATTATTTCGAGAAATCTACTAGACCATCATTGGTCGAGCAGTTGGTTCGATTGGTGCAGGTAATTGGGTTTCACCAACTAAGAATTCATCGACTGCTGCAGCGGCGCTACGACCTTCAGCAATTGCCCAAACAATCAGAGATTGTCCACGGCCAGCATCTCCAGCAACGTAAACACCTTCGACCGCAGTTGAATAACTGTCATCACGAATGATATTTCCACGATCGTCAAAGGCGACTTCAAGTTGCTTCAAAAGTTCGGACTTCTCTGGACCAACGAATCCCAGTGCTAGAAAGACTAAATCTGCCGGTAATTCTCTTTCAGAGCCTTCGACCTTGGTGAACTTGCCATCGATAAGTTCGGTTTCAACTAATTTGATGGCACGTAGATTGCCCTTTCCATCGCCAAGAAACTCTTCGGTTGAAACTGCGAACATCCGCTCGCCCGCTTCTTCATGTGCACTACTTACTCGATAAATCATCGGATAAGTTGGCCACGGTTGAGAAGAAGGTCGCTCTTCAGTCGGCCTAGGCATAATTTCGAGTTGAGTAACGCTAGCTGCGCCTTGGCGAATAGCAGTTCCTAAGCAGTCTGCTCCGGTATCTCCGCCACCAAGAATTACCACGTGCTTTCCCTTGGCATTTATCTGTGGCTCGCCACTCAATTCGTTTAGTCCTTGCGCGTTACCCCAAGGTAAATACTCCATAGCTTGGTGAATACCTTGTAATTCGCGGCCTGGCACTTGTAGATCGCGCCAGTTTGTTGCTCCGACAGCAAGAACAATTGCATCGTATTTGGATTTAAGTTCGCTGCCAGTTATATCTACACCAACATTTATTCCACTTCTAAACCTTGTGCCTTCGGCTTCCATCTGTGAAATTCGTCGATCAAGAATTGACTTCTCCATTTTGAACTCTGGAATTCCGTAGCGCAGTAACCCACCTGGCTTTGCGCCCCTTTCATATACCGCCACAGTATGTCCGGCACGCGTTAATTGTTGCGCAGCCGCCAAGCCTGCTGGGCCCGAACCAATAACCGCAACAGTTTTACCAGTGAGACGTTCCGATGGAAGTGGGACAACTGAACCATTTGCGAATGCTTCTTCAATAGTGCGAAGTTCAACCTGCTTGATTGTTACTGCATCAGCATTAATCCCAACAACACATGCAGTTTCACAAGGAGCAGGACAGAGTCGCCCAGTGAATTCTGGAAAGTTATTGGTTGCATGCAGGCGATCAATGGCTTCGCGCATCTCGCCTCGCCAGATTAAGTCGTTCCACTCTGGGATCAAGTTCCCAAGTGGGCAACCTTGATGGCAGAACGGAATTCCGCAATCCATGCAACGTCCGGCTTGCTTCTTGAGAACAGATAAATCTTGTGGTTCGTAAACTTCTTTCCAATCAAGAATTCGGACATCGACTGGTCTGCGCTTCGGTGTCTCTCTTGGAGTTGTTAGAAATCCCTTTGGATCAGCCATTGACCGCCTCCATAACTACCTTGTCGACTGGTAAACCTTCACGTTCTGCTCGATCCATTGCGGCAAGAACTCGGGCATAATCTCGCGGCATAATCATGGAGATTCGCTTCTTGCTCTCCTCCCAATTTTTCAACAATTGTGCGGCAACAACTGAGCCAGTTTCGGCTTCGAAGTTAGAGAGTAAATCTCTTACATAAATTTCTTGATCTATAGCCAGCGCCAATACATCTACTAATTCTGTATTAACTAGCGCAGCATCAAGATCTAATACGAATGCTCTTCCACCAGACATGCCAGCTGCAAAGTTACGACCAGTTCGACCAAGAACTAAGGCAATTCCGCCAGTCATGTATTCACAACCGTGATCGCCAATTCCTTCAACGACTGCAACTGCGCCAGAATTTCTCACGCAAAAACGCTCTCCCACCCGGCCTCGAATAAATATCTGACCAGAAGTAGCGCCGTAGCCAATTACATTTCCAGCGATAACATTTAATTCCGAAGCAAAAGTTGCTTTCTCATCTGGTCGGACAATTACTCGACCACCTGATAGGCCCTTTCCAACATAGTCATTCGCATCGCCATAAAGTCGCAGAGTTAGACCCTTAGGTATGAATGCTCCGAAGGAGTTTCCGGCGGTTCCGTGGAAAGAGATATTCACAGTGTTATCTGGAAGGCCAGCACCACCAAACTTGCGAGTTATTTCAGAGCCCAACATTGTGCCAACCGTGCGGTTCACATTCTTAATCGGCATTTCAATATTTACGGATTCACCAGACTTGAGTGCTGGAGCTGCGAGTTCGATTAATTTATTATCAAGTGCTTTAGCCAAGCCGTGATCTTGAGTAGTTGAATTTCTGCGAGGTGCATCAGTATCGAATACCGGTGCCTGCAACAGCGGCGCCAAGTCGAGACCACTTGCCTTCCAATGTTTAATTGCTTTCTTGGTATCCAAGTATTCAACTTGTCCGATAGCTTCTTGCAGTGTTCTAAAGCCTAACTCTGCCAATATTTCACGAACTTCGTCTGCAATATATTCGAAGAAGGTTTCAACGAACTCCGGCTTACCATTGAACTTTGCGCGTAATTCTGGGTTCTGAGTTGCGACTCCTACTGGGCAGGTATCAAGATGACAAACACGCATCATCACGCATCCAGATACAACAAGTGGCGCGGTAGCAAAACCAAATTCTTCGCCGCCCAACAGCGCTGCAATAACAATGTCACGTCCAGTTTTCATCTGGCCATCTACCTGAACAACAATGCGGTCGCGCAATCCATTTAGCATTAGGGTCTGTTGAGTTTCGGCAAGACCTAACTCCCAAGGTGCGCCCGCATGCTTTAGTGATGTAAGTGGAGATGCTCCGGTTCCACCATCATGTCCAGAGATCAGAACCACATCGGCATGAGCTTTGCTTACGCCGGCCGCAACCGTTCCTACTCCGACTTCAGCAACCAACTTCACATGAACGCGGGCATTCTTATTCGCATTCTTTAGATCGTGGATAAGTTGGGCCAGATCCTCAATTGAATAAATATCGTGATGGGGTGGTGGCGAAATTAAACCAACACCGGGGGTTGAGTAACGAACCTTTGCAATCCATGGATAAACCTTGCCACCAGGAAGTTGTCCACCTTCGCCGGGCTTTGCTCCTTGCGCCATCTTTATCTGGATGTCATCGGCATTAACTAGATATTCACTAGTAACTCCAAATCGCCCTGAAGCGACTTGTTTAATCGAAGATCTACGAGAATCGCCATTCGCTTCAAGCTTGTAGCGTTCTGGATCTTCCCCGCCCTCGCCAGTATTTGATTTACCACCAAGACGATTCATGGCGATTGCAAGAGTCTCGTGCGCTTCTGCTGATATCGAACCATATGACATGGCTCCGGTAGAAAAGCGTTTGATGATATCTGAGCGAGATTCAACTTCTTCAATTGGAATAGCCGGACGAACTCCAGTTTTGAATTCAAAGAGACCGCGAAGTGTCATCAATCGTTTTGATTGATCATCTACTCGACTGGTGTAGCGCTTAAAAATGTCATATCGCTTATTGCGGGTTGCATGTTGCAACGCAAATACAGTTTCTGGGTCGAACAAATGTGGTTCGCCCTCGCGTCGCCATTGATATTCGCCACCGATCGGCAAGCGTTTTGTTCCAGGAATCTCGCCCCCTGGTGGATATGCGATGTGATGGCGGGCAATAGTTTCTTGAGCAATCATGTCGATTGATACGCCGCCAAGTTTTGAAGTCACGCCAACGAAATATTCATCAACTACTTCACGAGATAAACCAATGGCTTCAAATACTTGGGCACCGGTATATGAAGCTATTGTCGAAATGCCCATCTTTGACATAACTTTTAGAACACCTTTGCCAAGGGACTTAATTAAATTCGCAACAGCTTTCTCTGGAGTTATTCCAGTAATCACACCTTGACGAACTAAATCTTCGGCTGACTCCATTGCAAGATAAGGATTAATCGCTGCTGCACCGAAGCCGACAAGAAGTGCAACATGGTGAACCTCACGCACTTCTCCAGATTCAACAACTAGTCCAACCTTGGTGCGGGTTTTCTCGCGGATTAAATGATGATGAACCGCGGCAGTTAATAAAAGTGATGGGATTGGTGCATCTTCGGCATCGCCATCACGATCTGACAGCACAATTATGTGCGCACCATCTTTGATTGCTTGGGAAACTTCTTGACGAATCTCGGTGATTCGATTGGCTAGCGCCTCGCCCCCACCTTGCACTGGAAAGAGGCCGCGAACAACATGCGCTGCAAAGCCTGGATGGTTTCCATCAGCATTAACGTGAATCAACTTTGCGAGTTCGTCATTATCAATCACTGGGAAATCGAGAGCGATTTGACGACATGAAGCTGGTCCTGGATCAAGAAGATTAAACTCTGGACCCACGGTGCTCGATAAACTAGTGACTAATTCTTCTCGAATTGCATCCAGTGGCGGGTTGGTAACCTGTGCAAATAGCTGTGAGAAATAATCGTAAAGAAGTCTTGGCTTTGCAGATAGCGCAGCAATCGGCGAATCTGTTCCCATTGATCCAAGCGCCTCGCCACCAGATTTAGCCATTGGTGTCAAAATAATTCTGATCTCTTCTTCGGTATATCCGAATGCACGTTGGCGTCTCAGAACAGAAGAGTGTGGATAGACAATATGTTCGCGAGAAGGTAAATCTTCAAGGCGCACAAGTCCGGCATGCAACCACTCGCCATAAGGAGCAGCGTTTGCAAGCGAATCTTTAATCTCGTCATCTTCGATGATTCGGCCAGCCTCGGTATCAACCAAGAACATACGTCCTGGCTTCAATCTGCCCTTGCTCTCAATTTCTCCTGGTTCAAAATCCAGAACACCAAATTCACTAGCAAGAACAACTAAGCCAGATTTAGTTATCCAGTAACGCGATGGACGTAATCCATTGCGATCTAGAACTGCGCCGATTTGTCTACCATCTGTGAATGTGATGCAAGCAGGTCCATCCCAAGGTTCCATAATGCTTGAGTGGAAGGCATAGAAATCTTTTCGGGACTGCGGCATAGTTGCATGGTTCTCCCAAGCTTCAGGAATCATCATCAAAACTGAATGCGGAAGTGAACGACCGCCCAGATAAAGGAGTTCTAGAACTTCATCAAAAGAACCAGAGTCGCTACTTGAGTCATCGACAATTGGAAATAATCTATTCAAATCTCCCGGAATTATTTCACTAGCCAATAGAGACTCACGTGCTCGCATCCAGTTGCGGTTTCCACGGACTGTATTTATCTCACCGTTATGTGCGATGAATCG